>DASUGR010000217.1:0-15570 GCA_036273915.1 Planctomycetota bacterium
CGACCGGCAACACCCTCGACCAACTCGGCGACGGCGCGGTCGCCGCGACGCCCGACGGGCTTCTGTTGTCCACGAACAAGCAACTGACCCGGTACAGGTGGGTGGACAAGGAGAAGGTGGACCGCAAGGGCGAGAAGATCCGCTACAAGGGCCTGGAGAAGGGCCAGCCGGTCGCGCTGGCGGGCGGCACGTCGCTCGTTGTCGCGGGCAAGCGGGCGGTGGTCGGCGCGCCGGGGAAGGTTCACGTCGTTGACCTCGCGTCTGGCGAAGTGGCGTGGGCCGGCGACGTGGACGGCGCGCTCCGCGCCCGCGAGATGCTCCGCAAGGAGGCGCCCGGCGACGAGGAGAACCTGAAGGCGCTCGCCACCCTCTACGGGCAGGCGGGCCGCCACGCGGAATCGGTCGCGATCTGGCGCGGGATGGCCGAGCGCGAGGGGGTCGGGTCGGACGCGGCGCTCTCCCTCGTCGAGGCGCTCTTCGCCTCGGGGGAGTTCGACGAGGCGGTCGACTGGCTCGAGCGCCGCGCCTCGCTCCCGTCCGCCACGCGCGAGGAGCGGCTGCGCGTCGCCGACCAGCTCTTCGCCAGCGAGCGCTACGACCGCGCGCTGCGCTTCTACCTCGGCGTGCTGGAGGAGGACGGCAACGACGCGCACGCGCTGCTGCGCGTGGGCCTCGCGCGCTCGTGGAACAACGACCCGCGCGGCGCCATCCCCTTCCTCGAGCACCGGCTCGAGGTCACCGCGGAGGGGCGTGCGGACGTTCGCTTCTACCTCGGCGAGGCCTACTGGGCCGGCAACGAGGAGGCGAAGGCGCGCACGCTGCACGAGGCGGCGCTGGAGGAGCTCCAGGCGATGCCGTCCCGCTCGCTCCAGCAGGACGTCATGGTCGCGAAGATCCTCGCGCGCTTCGGCCGCGAGGACGAGGCGCGCCCCGTCTTCGAGCACGTCCTCGAGCAGGCGCCGGGCGACATCCACGTGCTGCTCGACTACGCGGACTCGATGATCGCGGCGAAGGACGCCGTGAAGGCGCGCGAGCTCGTCGAGCGGGCGAAGCTCCTCGCGCCGCGGAAGGGCCGCACGATCCTCGCCGAGGGCAAGGTCTCCATGCTCGAGCGGCGCTACGAGGACGCCGCCAAGGCCTTCGGGGAGGCGATCCGCGTGCAGGGGCCCGACGCGGGCAGCGAGGCGGAGCTCGGGCGGGCGCTCGAGCTCTCCGGCGAGATGCGCCCGGCGACCGAGGCCTATCGCCGGTCGCTCCTCCTGCAGCCCGACAACCGCGACATGACCTCCGCGTTCGCGCGGCTGGTCGACGAGACGTCGCGCCTCGCGGCGGGCGACCTGCTCTTCAAGAGCGCCGGCGACGACCGCATCCTCGAGGCCATCGCGCAGGGGTCGTTCCCGGCCGGCGAGCGCACCCGGATCGACGCGCTGCTCGGCTTCGGCGACTTCTCCGGCCGCGCCGACGCCGTCGACGCGGGGGCGACGGACGTCGACGAGTCCGTCGTGTTCCTCGGCCTCGCCGCGTTCCGCCGGTTCGCGCGGCAGGACGTGATCGGCCTGGGCGTCGTCGCCTACCCGGGCGCGCCGGGCGACGCGCCGGTGGGCGGCTGGGCCGACCTGCGGATCGTCTCCCCCGAACCCTACCGGTTCCTCGAGGCGGAACTGCGCGCGCACATGCTGCTCGAGGACCCGGCGGCGTCCGTCGGGCTCGGCGGCCGCGTCTCGGGCCTCACGCTCACCGGCCAGACCGACGTCGGCGCGAGGTTCTGGGCGGGCGCCGAGCTCATCTACGACTACCTCTCGATCGACGACCCGGCGTCGGGCGACGTCGCGAACGGGCGGTTCACGGGCTCGGCGACGTTCGGGTGGCGCGTGCTCGAGGGCGGCAAGCGCATGGCCTCGCCGCCGCGGCTCGCGCTGGGCTCGCTCGAGGGCCTCGTGGGCGCGCAGCTGGCGCAGCCGCCGGAGGACACGCAGGGCCCGCTCCTCGACGCGTGGCTGACCTGGCAGTCGATCCGGCTGCTCGGGGACCGGGACCTCGCGGACCTGATCCCGGTCGGCACCGACTTCGACTACCTGACGCTCGGCGCGCGGAGCGAGTTCCACCTCGCCCGCGGCTTCGGCGCCGGGATCGAGGGCTACGCGGGCCTTGACCTCGCCAGCTCCGACCCGATCTTCGGCGTGCAGGCGGGCCTCACGTGGCGGCCCGCGCGCACCACCGAGGCCTTCGCGGCCCTCGGCTACGGCACGGCGCTCGGGCGCGCCGGCGACGACGACTCCCTCCTCTTCCGCATCGGCGTGCACGTGCGGTGGTAACGCGTCATGGCGAAGAGGAAACCGAAGAAGAAGAAGAAGCCGGGCGAGATCGAGCCCCATGGCAAGATGCGCCCGGCCGAAGGGTCGGGCGCACCCGAGGGCGACGAGGGCACGCGCGTCGATGACGGCGCGCGCCACGTGTTCTTCTCGTTCAAGGGCGAGCTGAAGAGCGACCTCCCCGACGCGACCGAGACCGATCTCGCCGGCAACCTCGGCATCCAGGAGCCCGACGAGTCCGCGACCTCCGAGCCGGGTGGCGAGGCGCCGGGCGAGACGCGGCAGGACGTCGATGCGCCGGCGCAAGAGGGCGCGTCCGACGATGCGATCGAGGACGCGCGGGAGCAGGCGCCCAAGGGGGCGCCCGCGATCGAGGACGCGGACGCGACGCCCGCCGACGCGGGCGAGGACGAATCGCCCGCCACCGCCTCGTCCGGGGCCGTGGCGGACGACGCGGCGACGGACACGGAGTACTCCGCCGCGCCGCGCAAGCAGCAGAAGCAACCAGATGAATCCAGGGCGGGTCCCGTGCGGGGCCCTGACCCCGCTGCCGACCGACAAAAATCCGCATCCCAATCCCGAAAGGCAGCGGGACCCGCCCACTTTAATCCGCCGCATGAACCGCCGCTAGGCGATTCGCACGCGGCGGACCCCGACGACTTGTCCGCCGAAGCCTCGGCAAAGGCGGAAGCGCCGCAAGGCGCGAAGGCGGGCGCCGCGGACGCTCAAGCGCGTCCGAAGCCGGAGATCCCGGCCAAGCCCCCGGCGGCGCAGGCCCCGGAGCCCCCCACGCACACCGACGTGCGGGGCGATGCCTTCCTGCCCGCGCTCGGCGACGTCACGCACACCGAGATCGACACGCACCTCTTCAAGCCGTGGCCGGTGCCCGAGGACGACGTGTCGCGCGACGCGGCGACGGAGACCGAGGTCGGCCGGGCGAAGGACGCCGCGCCCCCGAAGCCCCCCACGCCTCCCAAGGCGGCGCCGAGCAGGCCCGGCAAGGTCGCGCCGGTCGGCGACGAGACCGCGCCCGGCAGCGAGACGATCCTCGACGCGTTCGCCCCGTCGCGGCTCCTGGCGTCGCGCCCGAAGGACGAACCCGCGGCCGCGAGCGAGCCGGCGGCGGAGGATGCGGCCGGCGGCGAGGAGCTCGGCAGCGCGACGATCCTCGACGCGGAGGGGGTCCGGGGGCCGGACGCCGCCACGCGGACCGAGGAGGGCCGGGCGGAGCCGCAACCGTTCGCGGACCCCGACGCCGAGACGCTCACGAAGGACCCGTTCGCAACCGTCACCGGCGCGCAGGAACGCGCGACCTCCGAGGCCACGACGGACGCGCTCGAGGGCGTGGCGGCCGACGCGGCGCCCGCCGCGGACGACGCTCCGGCCGAGGTCTCCTTCCACGACGCGGAGACCGCCTCGCAGGACATCGAGCCGATCGCGCGGGAGGCCGCCCTCCCGCCGCTGAGCCCCTTCGACCTCCCGGTCGACGAGACGCAGGCGATCACGGCGTCGCGGCCCGAGGTCCCGACCGGCGAGGTGCCCCCGACGGTCGAGGCGCCGATGATGGGCGCCCCGGCGTTCACGGGCGCGCTGTTCGAGGCGCCCGAGCCGTCGTCGCCCGCGGAGACGGAACCCGAGCGCGCCGAGCGGCCGCGCCTCCGCAGCCGCCGCCGCGACCGGAAGAAGCCGCAGGAGCCGCTGCTCAAGCGCGCCGTCGCGTGGGCGAGGAAGAACCTCGACCCGCGCGACTTCCTCGAGATCGTCGGCACCGCGGCGTTCGAACGCGCGAAGAAGGTCGGCGCGAAGCTGCGCACCGAGCGGCGCGAGAACCGGGTCTCCCACACCGCCACGTGGTGGCGGAAGACGCTGGTCGAGATGGGGATCCTCTACGCGATCGTGATCCCGATCGAGCTGGCGGTCAGCGGGCGCCTCGGCTCGTTCGGCGTCCACCCGCACCCCTACTGGCTCATCGTGCTGCCGCTGGCGGCGGCCCGCGGCCTCGTGGCCGGGCTCCTCGCGGCGGGCATCGCCTCGATCCTCTACTCGATCGGCGCGACGCAGGCGGTGACCGACGCGATCTTCACGTTCCGCAACATGACCGAGCCGCTGCTCTTCTTCGCGGTCGCCTTCTTCGCGGGCGAGCTCCACGACGAGCAGGAGCTCAAGAAGCGGAAGCTCGACCGGCGCATCAGCGACCTCGAGGAGCGCACGGGGCAGCTGCGCCAGCAGCGCGACGTCCTGACCGACGCGAACCGCGAGCTCGAGAAGCGGATCGTCGACGACTCGGTGCAGTTCGGCAACCTGATCCAGGCCGCGCGGCGGATCGAGCGCTCCGGCCGCCAGGAGGTCTTCGACCTCGCCCTCGAGATGGCGGAGGAGCACTGCGGCGCGGCCGCATCGGTGCTGATGCTGCTCGAGGACGGCTCGCTCGACTACCTCTGCCACCGCGGTTTCCCGTCCGACGAGATCGGGAGGCGGCTCGCGATCGCGCGGAAGAGCCCCTTCGTCCAGCGCGCCGTGAGCGAGGGCGTCGCGGTCAACGGCCTCGACCCCGCCGAGGTGCCGCCGCAGGAGGGCCCGCTCGTCGTGGCGCCGCTCTTCGACTCCGGCGGCGTCGTGAAGGCGCTCATGTGCCTCGACGAGATCCCGCTCGCGCGGCTCAACGAGTCGACGGTCACGGTCTTCCTCGGGATCGCCGACTGGGCGTCGGCGGCGCTCGCGCGGCTCACGCGCGGGGCGGACGCGCCGGCGCCGCGCGCCTCGGGCTTCTCGGTCGGGCCCGAGGTCGACCTCTGGCTCGGGACGGTCGCCGAGCTGGGCAGGCGGCTGCGGATCGAGCTCGCGCGCAGCTCGCGCTACGGCGTGCCGACGTCGTTCCTCACGGTGCAGGCGACCGACTGGAAGGACGCGACGCGCGAGGGGATCGACGCGCTCGACCGCTTCGTCCTCATGCACTTCACGACCGGCCTCCGGCCGAGCGACGCGATCTACCGCTTCGGCTACCCGGGCGCGTACCTGCTCGTGCTCGCGGGCACGTCGCTCCAGGGCGCCGAGGTCGTGCGCACGCGCCTCGAGCGGCGCATCGCCTACACGCCGAGCGCGTTCGGCGCGATCGAGATCGTCGCCACCGGCCCCGACGCCGAGGCGCCCGACATCATGAGCCTCATCGGCCGCTGCGCGAAGAACTTCCGCGAGCGGTCGAGGCTGCCGCTCGAGGCGCGCTGCCCCGTCGCGGTGCCGGGGCACATCGAGGCGGAGGACCTGAACGCGTTCCTGCGGCGGCTCAAGATGGAGACGAGCCTCGCCGTCCGCAACGGCCTCGACCTCCACGTGGTGGGCATCAGCGCCGAGTCCTCCGAGCAGGCGGGCCCCGGCATCCTCGCGCGCCACGTCGTCGAGGTGGGCGATCAGACGCTGCGTCCGACGGACGGGGTCTACATGATCGGCCAGTACCAGTGCTCGGTGATCCTGCCGTGCACGAACGGCGAGGAGGCGGCGACGGTCGCGCACCGCCTCGCGACGCTCGTGCGGGCGCGCGACCCGTCGGCGCCGTACGGGCAGATCGAGACGCAGGTGCTCGGGCTCGGGCCGACGCACCCCGACGCGGGCTCGTTCCTGACGGCGCTGGCGCGGCGCGGAAAGGAGTCGTCGCGATGAGCGGGAAGGGAATCGGGGAGGGGCCGGGGAGCCCGGTGGAGGAGGCCCTTGCGGCACCGCCCGACGAGGCTGCCCGGGCTCCCGTGCCCCCCAGGCCGATGGGCCGGGACGCCGCGCCCGCGGGCACCACGTCGACCGACGACGTCGCGGACATCCCTGCGATCGAGGGTGCGGCCCCCGAAGCCCCCCCCGCCTCCGCCCCGAAACGGGGGCGCGACTACGTCCTCATGCTCCGCGTCGCGGCGACCGCGCTCGCCGAGGGCGGCGCGTTTGCGCTGGTGATGACCTCCGAGGGCGGACTCCGGTTCGCGCTCGGGCTCCTGCTCCACGTGCTCGCGGCCTTCCTCGGGCGCGCGGCCGCGCGCCGCCGCCGGCCGGACCTCGCGCAGGTCGAGTCCGACCTCGTGCTGCTCGCGGGCATCGCGATCCCGCTCTTCGGCCCGCTCGCGGCGTGGTCGCTGCCGCGGCCCCCGGCGTCGGACGCGCCGGAGAACGCGCACCAGGTGTTCACGTCCTATGCCGCGCACGTGAAGCCGGTCGTCCCGGACCACGAGCGGACGCTCTTCACCGGCGTCTACGAGAAGGACATGGCGCGCGAGCTTGACGTCGAGAGCTACCACGAGGTGCTCGTCCACGGCACGACGGACCAGAAGCGCAGCGCGCTCCGCCGCCTCGCGGAGCTGGGCGAGGCGAAACACTTCCGCCTGATCCGCCAGTGCCTCCTCGATCCCGAGCACGAGGTGCGCCTCTACGCCTACTCCGAGCTCGAGCGCGCGAGCCGGCGCTACGAGGAGGAGATCGCGCAGCGCGCACGCGAGCTGAAGGAGCAGGCGGAGGGCGGCGAGCCGCTGCTCGCGATCGCGCGCGCCTACTTCGACTACGCGGCCACCGGCATCCACGACGAGCAGATGGCCGCCTGGTACTACCGCTCGGCCGAGCAGTACGCGGGCGTGGCCCGCCGCCTCCTCGGGGACGACCCCGAGCCGGTCTGGATCCAGGCGCGCTCCTTCGGCCGCCTCGGCGACTACGACCGCGCGAGGGCGCTGCTCTTCGAGCTCACGGAGGCGCAGCAGGGCATGGCCGAGAGCTGCCTCGCGCGCGCGGAGCTGGCCTACGCGCGGCGCGACTTCCTCGCCGCCCGGGCCGAGGCCGCGCGGCTCCGCGAGACCGGCGCCGAGCCTCCCCCGTGGCTTGCGGCGCTCGAGGGGAAACGCCGATGAAGGACGCACACGCCCGCCCCAGGGGGTTCCCGGGACCCTCCCCGATCCGGACATGAAGACCGCCGACATCTGTCTCGTCCTCGAAGGCACGTACCCGTTCGTGTCGGGAGGCGTGTCTTCGTGGGTGCACATCCTCACGTCGCAGCTTCCCGACCTCACCTTCACGATCCTGCACATCAGCCCGAAGCGCGGCTTCTACACGAAGGGCCCCGTCTACAAGATGCCGACCAACATCCTCGGCGTACGCGAGGTCTACCTGCACGACTACGTGCTGTCGTCGCGCGGGCGGCCGCACGACCTGCGCGAGAAGGTGGAGCACTTCCGCGCGCTGGTCCGCGACATGGTCGACGGGCGCGCCGGCTCGTTCGCGCGCTTCCTCAACGCCCTGCAGCACGAGGAGGACGAGGGGCTGTCGTCGTGGGACCTGCTGCAGACGCCCGAGAGCTGGGACGTGCTCGTCGAGAACTACCGCCGCGAGGCGGAGCAGGAGAGCTTCCTCAACTTCTTCTGGACGTGGCGGTACGCCTACCTGCCGCTCTTCAACCTCCTGTCGGCGAAGATCCCGCCCGCGCGCGTCTACCACACGATCTCGACGGGCTACGCGGGCATGCTCGCCGCGGGCGCGAAGGCGAAGTTCAAGCGGCCGATGCTGCTCACCGAGCACGGGATCTACACGAAGGAGCGCCGGATCGAGATCAACCGGAGCGAGTGGATCCAGGACTGGGACTCGGGCGAGCTCGTCGCGGAGCGGAAGGCGCCCTTCTTCCGCCGCTACTGGATCCGGCAGTTCCAGATGATGAGCCGCATCACGTACGAATACGCCGACGAGATCCTCACGCTCTACACGGGGAACACGTTCGAGCAGATGAAGGACGGGGCCGACCCGACGCGGCTGCGCGTGATCCCGAACGGCATCGACCTGAAGCGCTTCGGCGAGGCCGCCGCGAAGCACGACGCGCGCGGCGAGAACGACCGGTTCACGGTCTGCTTCGTCGGGCGGGTCTGCCCCATCAAGGACGTGATGACGTTCGTGTCGGCGATGCGGCTCGTCGCCGACGAGATCCCGAACGTCCGCGTGCGCGTGCTGGGGCCGATGGACGAGGATCCCGAGTACGCCGAGATGTGCCAGCGGCACGCGAAGGCGCTCGGCCTCGAGAAGAACCTCGCGTTCGAGGGCAAGGTGAACGTGCTCGAGGAGCTTCCGAAGGTCGACCTGATGGTGCTCACGTCGATCTCCGAGGCGCAGCCGCTCGTGATCCTCGAGGCGGGCGCGGTCGGGATCCCGACCGTCGCGACCGACGTGGGATCCTGCGCGGAGCTGCTCTACGGGCGGACGCCGGAGGACCGCGCGGTCGGCGAGGGCGGCATCGTCACGCCGATGGCGTCTCCGGGGGAGACCGCGAAGGCGGTGCTCCAGCTCTACCGCGATCCGGGCCTGCGCCACCGCATGCGCGACGCGATGCGCGAGCGGGTGCGCCGGTTCTACGACCAGCGCGACATGGTGACCGCGTACGACGAGCTCTACAAGCGCTACGTGCGCCTGGAGAAGCCGCTCGCCGTGGAGGGCGTGTAGATGGAGGGGGCCGCGGGGGAGGCGCGCTGATGGCGGGCATCGGCTTCGAGCTCCGGCGGATGATCGACGAGCGGCGCGGCTTCGTGGCCAAGGTGCGCGCGTACTCGTGCGCCGCGCTCATCGCGTCGGGGCCCTGGCTGATGACGATCCTCACTTTGACGCTGCTCAACGTCGCGGGGCCCTACCTCGGCGGCGACGAGGGGTACAGCCTCTTCCGCGCGCTCGTGACCTACGCGTTCGCGTTCAGCCTGATCCTGCAGGGCATCGTCCAGATGGCGGTGACGCGCTGGGTCGCGGACGCGCTCTACGGCAAGCGGTACGAGGACGTGCTGCCGGCGTTCGCGGCGTGCATCGCGATCACCGGCCTCCTCCACGCGGTGATCGGCACGGCCTTCTGCACGTGGGCCGGGTTCGCGCCGCGGCTCTCGCTCCTCGCGGTGACGCTGTTCACGATCATCGGGATGACCTGGATCGCGCTCATCTGGCTCTCGCTCGTCCGCCAGTACGACGACGTGCTGCGCGCCTACGTCTACGGGACGCTCGTGGCCATGATGGGCGTGCTGCTCGTCTTCCTGAGCCAGGGCACGGAGCCGATCCTCGCGGCCTACACCGCCGGCCAGGCCTTCACCCTCGTGCTCCTCCTCCGCACGATCCTCCGCGGGATGGACACGGGGGAGAAGCGCGACTACCGCGTGTTCAAGAGCCTCGTCTCCTTCCCGGTCCTCGCCGGCGTCGGCTTCGCCTACAACGCCGCGATCTGGGTGGACAAGATGATCTTCTGGTTCGCGGACGGCATCGGCCCCCACCGCCTCGTCCGGTACCACCCCCTCTACGACACCTGCTCGTTCCTCGCCTACCTGACGGTCGTCCCCGCGCTGGCGCTCAACCTCGTCCAGCTCGAGACCGCCTTCTACGAGAGGTACCGGGCCTACTACGGCGCCATCCTCGCCGGTTCCCCGCTCGCGGTCATCGAGCGGAACCGTACCCGGATGTTCGAGAGCCTCCGGGAGGGCATCGTCCGCCTCCTCCGCGTCCAGGGCGCGATCACGGCGGCCGTGGTCATCTTCGCCCCGCTGATCGTCCAGGGGCTCGAGCTCCCGGAGATCGCCGTGCGCCTCTTCCGGCTCACATGCCTCGGCGCGGGGTTCCACGTGCTCCTCCTCATCTGCATCCTCATGCAGATGTACTTCGACCTCCGCGCGCACGCGCTCGCCACGTCGGCGACGTTCCTCGTGCTCAACGGCGTCCTCGCGTGGTGGAGCGTGAACCGCGGCATCGAGACGTACGGGGTCGGCTACGCGCTCGCCTCGTTCCTCACGCTGCTGCTCGGCTTCGTGCTCCTCCACCGCGCGATGGACCGGCTCGACTACCACACGTTCACGAGCCAGCCGATCGGCAGCAAGGAGGAGCGGCGCGAGGCGGAGAAGCTCGCCGAGGCCGAGCGCGAGAAGGAGGCGAAGGAGGCCGCCGCCCCCGCGGCCGCGCCGGCGCCGGCTCCCGTCGCCGCGCCCGCGGAACCGGTCCCCTTCGCCGCGGGCGAGATGGGGACGATCGACACGGAGAAGCCCGAGGAAACGCCCGCCGAGGTGCCCGGCGGGGGCCTCTGGGTCGCGGAGGACGGCGCGACTGCGCCCCCGGATACCGTGCCCGCCGCGCCCGCACCGAAGCGGGCTGCGCCGGTTGCAGCGGCGGACGCGGCCGGCGCCGACGCCACCGTGCCGGATGCCGCGCCGGCCGCCGCCGGGACCGAGACGTCGCCGGCCGACACCATGCCCGATCTCCCGTCCGCGCCGGAGCCCTTGGCGCCCCCGGACCCCCTGAGCCTCCCCGACGCGGCGGCGCGCAAGCCCGCGGCGACCGCGCCCCGGCCCGACCTGCCGACGGACGCGACCGCGACCGACGTCTTCCTCCCGTCGCGGGGCGACGACGAGGAGCGCGCGATCGAGGAGGTCGCGCGGCACGTCGAGGACCTCGACGCCACCGCGACCGACGTCGTGCACGCGGGGCTCGAGGAGGTCGCCGACCTCGCCGCCGCGGCCAACGCCGAGGAGACGGACACGGTCGAGCCGCGCACGGACGAAGTGTGGGGCGACCGGACCGCGACGGACGTCTCGATCGGGACCGGGCGGCCGGCACGCCGGGAGGAGCCGCCGCGCGCCGAGGAACCGCGACCCGCCCCTGCCGCCCCGCGCACGCCGGCCGCTCCCGCGGCGCCGCCCGACACCGCCGAGACCGCGACCGAGGCGCACGAACTCCCGGCGCACATCGGCGACGACGCCGGGCGCGTCGACGACGAGGACACCGACACCGACGCGGAGACGCGCTCGGACGACAAGCCGCCGCCCTTCCCGCCGGCGCCCGAGGACGAGACCGATGCCGAGTAGGCGCCGGGGCCGCGCCGCGCCGGGGCTGTAGACTGCGGCGGCATGGACCCGCGCCTCGACGGGCTTCTCGCGGCCGCGCCGCGCTACCCCCGCCGGATCGTCTGCCTCACCGAGGAGACGACCGAGATCCTCTACCGGATCGGCGCGGGCGACCTCGTCGTCGGCATCTCGGGCTACACGGTCCGGCCGAAGGAGGCGCGCGGGAAGCCGCGCGTGTCGACCTTCCTCGACGCGGACTTCGGGAAGATCCTCGACCTCGAGCCGGACATCGTCCTCGGCTTCAGCGACCTCCAGGCCGACCTCGCGAAGGAGCTCGCGAAGCGGAGCGTGCCGGTCATGCTCTTCAACCAGCGCTCGATCGCCGAGATCCTCCAGACCGTGCGCGTGGTCGGGGCGCTCGTGGGCCGCGCGGCCGAGGCCGAGGCGCTCGCGGCCGATCTCGCGCAGGGACTCGACCGGCTCGCGACCGCGGCACGCGCGCTGCCCCGGCGCCCGCGCGCCTTCTTCGAGGAGTGGCCCCATCCGCTGATCTCCGGGATCCGGTGGGTCTCGGAGCTCCTTGAGCTCGTCGGGGGGGAGGACGTGTGCGCCGAGAGCCGGGCGAGCAAGGAGGCGAAGGGCCGGATCTTCCTGCCCGCCGACGTGGCCCGGCGCGACCCGGAGGTCGTGATCGCGAGCTGGTGCGGGAAGAAGGTAAAGCGGGACGTCATCCGCGCCCGGCCTGGCTGGGGAGACATCCCCGCCGTCCGGGACGACCAGATCTACGAGATCCGGAGCGCGCTGATCCTGCAGCCGGGCCCGGCGGCGCTCACGGACGGGGCGCTGGAGATGGCCCGCATCATCGCCGCGGTCGCGAACGGCGAGCGCCTTCCCGCATGGCGCGAAGGGGAGCCCCGGCGCGCCGAGCCGCCCCCCCGCCGTCCCTGACCGGCGGAAGGCCCACGACGCGACGGTTCGGGTCGCGAACCTGCCGGCCGGGGTCAAGCCGGACCCGCCCCGTGTCGAAAAGAACCCGGGAAACGTCCCACATGGCCGGGGCGAGGGTAATGGTCGTCGAAGACGTGCGCCACATGGCGCACTTCCTGCAGCGCAGCCTCGAAAGGGCTGGGTACGAGGTCGCTGCCGTCCATCACGGCGACGAGGTGCTCGATGCGATCCTGACCTTCGCGCCGCAGGCGGTTCTCCTCGATCTCGTGCTCCCCGGGATGTCGGGCCTCGAGATCTGCCGCGCGCTCAAGGCCGATCCCCGGCACGAGCGGCTGAAGATCCTCATCGTGACCGGCCACTCCTTCGACGACGCGAGCGCGGACGAGATCCGCGACGCGGGCGCCGACCACCAGTTCACGAAGCCCGTGAGCCCCGTGAGCCTGCGCGCGAAGCTCCTCGAGCTGGGCATCCCCCCCGAGGCGGCCGAACCGCGGGCGAGCGTCGCCGCCACGCCGCGCGGCGCGGAGGTCGTCCGGTGACCCTTACGCTCACCCCCTTCCAGCGCGCGCTCGAGAACCTCCTCTCCCCCCTGCCCCCTCACCTCCCCCTCGGGGTCCGCCTCCGCGACTCGGGGGCCTGGCTCCGCGAACCCCCCCATGGCGCCGAACTCAACCGCATGTGCGCGGGGAACGGCTCGCTCGGCGTGACCCTCTGCGTGCCGGCGGGGTCCGAGGCGCTCCTCGACCTCGGCGAGTCGCTCGTCGCCGCCGCCGCCCAGCTCGCGGAGCTCGAGGAGCAGCGCGAGGGGCTCTGCGAGGAGCTTGCGACGAGCTACGAGAGCCTTTCCGCCGTCTTCGATATCGGCGGCGACCCGGCGCTCCTGCTCTCGCCGGCCCGCGCGCTCGCGAAGGTCCTCGACCACGCGGTCGCCTTCGAGCCCGGCATCGAGGGCGCGATCTGGCTCGCCAAGAGCGACGACACGATCGAGCCGACGCAGTGGCGCACCCCGGAGCCCCCCGTCCCGCGCGACCGGGGGCACGGCATCGTCGGCCGCGTCCTGCGCGAGCGGCGCGGCATCATCGTCAACTCGCGCGGCAGCGGCTGGGGCGAGGAGCCCGAGCTCCGGTCGGCGCGGCGGGTGGCGGCGGCGCCGCTGCTCGCGCGCGGCGAGGCGAAGGGCGCGCTCGTCGTCTGGCACGCCGGGCACGGCTCGTTCGACTCGCGCCTCATGGGGCTCCTGACGACGCTCTGCTCGCAGGCGGCGCTCATCCTCGAGCAGGAGCGGCTGCGCGTCGAGGCGGTCGCCGGCGAGAAGCTCCGCCGCGAGATCGAGATCGGCAGCAACATCCAGCAGGTGCTCCTGCTCGGGCGCACGCCGGCCGACGTCACGGGGCTCGAGATCGGCACGCTGGCGCGCGCGTCGCGGCAGGTCGACGGCGACTTCTTCGGCTTCTTCCACCACGGGAACGGCGTGTTCGACATCGTGCTCGGCGACGTGATGGGCAAGGGGATCCCCGCCGCGCTGGTCGGCGCCGCGGTGAAGAGCCAGTTCCAGCGGTTCGCGAGCACGACGGGCCCCGCGGGCAGGAAGCTCCCCTGCGCCGAGCCGGCGGAGATCGTCGCCGCGGTGCACGACCAGGTGTCGGAGACGCTGATCGAGCTCGGCCGCTTCGTGACCGCGATCTACGCCCGCTTCGACGTGAACAGGGGGACGATGACCTACGTCGACTGCGGGCACACGGACGCGCTCCACCACCGCGCCGACGTCCGCAAGGTGGACCTCCTGCACACGAAGCCGCAGGGACGCACGAACCTGCCCCTCGGCTTCGCGCGCGAGACCCGGTACGAGCAGGTCACCGTGCCGTTCGGCCCGGGCGACACGTTCCTCTTCTACTCGGACGGGCTCACCGAGGCGCGCGCGCCCGGCGGCACGTTCTTCGGCGTGGACGCGGTCGCGAGCGCGCTCGCGCGCGGCAAGGACCAGCGGGCGCAGGCGCTCGTCGACCGCATCTGCGGCGAGGTGGAACGGTTCTCGGGCAGCGTGGGCATCCACGACGATCTCACCTGCATCGCGGTCCGCGTGACCGGGAAGCCCCCGGCTTGCCGCCTCGCGCTCGAGGTGGAGAACGTGCCGGGCTCCCTCGCGCAGGTGCGCCGCTTCGTCAGCGAGGTCTCTTCGGCGATCCCCGGCTGCCCGTTCCACGACGAGCATGTGGCCGAGCTCCACCTGGCGCTCACCGAGGCCGCCTCCAACGTCTTCGACCACGCCTACCACGGCGGCGCCGGCACGCTCCGGCTCGAAGCGCTCTGGAACGAGTCGGAGCTGCGCTTCCGCCTCCTGGACCGGGGCACGGCGTTCGACCCCGCGATGGCAAAGCCGCCGCGGTTCGACGGGACGACCGACGGCGGCTTCGGCGTGTACATCATCCGCGAGATCATGGACGTCTTCGACTACACGAGGGGCGACGGCGGCACGAACGTACTCGAGCTCGTCAAGCGGTTCCCCGGGAAGGAGGGACGGTGAGATACGTCTGCGAGACCGTCGGGACCACGACGGTCGTGACCCTGCTTGACGACGCGCTCGACGCCCAGAACTCGAAGGAGTTCCGCCGGTCGGTGGAGGCCGAGGTCCGGGACAAGGAGAGCGTCCTCTTCGACCTCCAGCACGTCCGTTTCATGGACAGCTCCGGTCTCGGCGCGGTCCTTTCGTGCTTGCGCCTGATCGAGGGGGGCGGGGGGGGCCTCCGGCTGTGCGAGCTCGGGCCCGAGGTCAGGAAGGCGATCGAGCTCGTCCGCATGGACCGGCTACTCGACGTGTACCGGAACCGCGCCGAGGCGCTCGCGGCCGCGCGCGACGGCGCCCCCACCCTCGAGACCTGACCAGGAGACCCCGCGTGCACCTCAGGTACAGGCAGCTCGGAGACGTGACGGCGGTCGAGGTGGCGGAGGACACGCTGGACGCGGAGCGTGCGGAGGAGTTCCGCGCGCAGCTCGAGGCGCGGATCCAGGCGAGCCCGAAGGTCCTCCTCGACCTCAGCGCGGTCACGTTCGCCGACTCCACGGGGCTCGGCGCGATCCTCATCTGCCTCCATCGCGCCGCGAACGCGGGCAGGAAGCTCCGGATCTGCAGCCTGCGCCCGCTCGTGCAGGAGATGTTCCACGTGCTCCGCCTGGACCGGCTCGTGGACGTGCACGTGACGCCGGAAGAAGCGCTGCTGGCGTTCCGGTAGCCCTGGCGGCCACAGGCGCCTCGTTGAGGGCCTGGTTCGGGTTAAACCGAGTGTAGGTTCGAATCCTATTCCCGGCACCACGCAAGTCTTTGCGGGGGCGCGGGTTGCGGCGACCCGCCGCCCGCGCCCCGCGTGGGCTCCCGAGCTTCGCACTGGCGCGGGATGCGCAAGGTGATGCGCAAGTTTCTGGGGTACCGCCCCGACCGAGGCCCGCCTAGTGTGCGCCTTGGTAGCGGATGCCAGCCCCCGGTGGTGTTCCGCGCCTTC
>DASUGR010000218.1:0-6651 GCA_036273915.1 Planctomycetota bacterium
TCGACCTCGGGCGCGACCCGGTGTCGGCGATCCTCGGCCTCGCGGAGGTCGAGCTCCGGCGCGGCAACCGCGACCAGGCGCTGATCTACGCGCAGCTCGCGATCACGCGGGACCAGAGGGCCCCGGAGCCCCACGTCTTCCTCGCGCGGGCGCACAAGGGCACCGCGCTCGCCGCCCAGCACCTCTTCGAGGCGCAGCGGAGGGGATACCGTCTCTCCGAGGAGGAGCGGAGGGAGATCCTCGAGGGGCGGTGATGGCGCGGATCCTGCTGCTCGACCACGGGACCACGATGGGCGGCGGCCAGGTGATGGCGGCGCGCCTCCTCCCGCTGCTCCGCGAACGGTTCCGGATCGACGCGCTCGCGGCGCGGCCGGAGATCGGCGGCGACCCGATCCCCGAGGGCTACCGCGCGCTCCGGCGCGCGATGCGCGGCTACGACCTCGTCTACGCCAACACCCCGCGCACCGGTCTCGCGGCGGCGACCACGCGGCGGCCCTTCCTGTGGCACAAGCACTCGCCCGGCAGCACGTGGGCGCAGCGGATCATGGCGCGGCGCGCGCGGCGCGTCATCAGCGTGACGAGGAGGGGGGCTCCGGGGGGAGGGCACGTCCGCGTGATCCCGAACGGTGTGCCCGACGTCACGGCCGCCCCGGCCCGCGACCTTCCCGAGGGGCCGAAGATCCTCGTCCTCGGACGGCTCCACCCCGAGAAGGGGCACGACGTGGCCCTCGCGGCGCTCGCCCGGATGAAGACCCGCGCGACGCTCCTCGTCGCGGGCCCCGGCGAGTGGCGCCTGGAGAGGAGCGATCGCGTCCTCCTGCTCGGCTACCGTCCGGACGTGCCCGCGCTCCTCGCCGCGGCGGACGTGCTCCTCCAGCCCTCGCGCTGCGAGGAGGGCGCGCCGCTGTCGGTGCTCGAGGCGCAGATGGCCGGCGTGCCGGTCGTGGCGACGCGCGTCGGGGGCGTCCCGGAGATCGTCGAGGAGGGCGTCACGGCCTTCCTCGTCCCGAAGGAGGATCCGGCGGCGATGGCGGAGGCGCTGGACCGCGCGCTCGCAATCGACCGCGGGCGGTTCCGGGAAGAGGGCCGCGCGCACGCGCGCCGCTTCACGCTCGAGGCGTGCGCCGACGCCGTCGCATCCGTGATCGAGGAGTGTTTGCGAACCAGGTTCGATTCGGGAGAGTTACCCTCCCGAAACGGCGCAACCGGGCCGGTTTCCGAGGTGGGGCCCCCCCTGGGGGAGGGGGGCGCGGGTCCGGCCTCCCCGCAGCCGGGCAGGGCCGTCGAGGAGGGCCGTTGAGGTTCTTCGAGACCGACCACCTCGTGTCCGACCTGAAGACGAGGAGCGTCCGCGGCGGCGTCGCGGCGCTCGGGGCCCAAGGCCTGAAGCTCGTGCTGCAGCTCGGCTCCACGGTCGTGCTCGCGCGGCTCCTCTCGCCGCGCGACTACGGCGTGTTCGGGATGGCGGCGGTCGTGACCGGGTTCCTCGGGCTCTTCCAGGACATGGGCCTCTCGGTCGCCACCATCCAGCGCGAGAGGATCACGCACAGCGAGGTGACGGCGCTCTTCTGGGTCAACTCCGCGGTCGGCCTCGGCATCGCGCTCCTCTCGCTCGCCCTTGCGCCCCTTGTCGCCTGGTTCTTCGGGGAGCCGCGGCTCGCGCCGGTCGTCGCCGCGCTCGCGCTCGCCTTCCTGCTCGGCGGCGCCGCCGTGCAGCACCAGGCGCTGCTGCGGCGGCAGATGCGCTTCGGGCGCCTCGCGTTCCTCGAGACGGCGACGATGCTCGTCGGGACCGCGGCCGGCATCGGGTCCGCGGCGGCGGGGCTCCGCTACTGGTCGCTCGTGGTGATGCAGCTTGCGACCGGCGCGTCCACGCTCGTGCTCGCGATGCTCCTCTGCCCGTGGCTCCCCGGCAGGCCACGGCGCGGCGCGGACGTGAAGGCGCTCGTGGGCTTCGGCGCCCACCTGATGGGGTTCAGCGTGGTCAACTACCTCGGGAAGAGCGTGGACGCCGCGCTCCTCGGCTGGCGGTGGGGGGCGACGCCGGTCGGCCTCTTCGGGAACGCGCGGCGCCTCATGCAGCTCCCGCTCACGCAGATCAGCGCCCCGATCACCCAGGTGGCGCTGCCCGCGCTCTCGCGGATCGCGCAGGATCCGGAGCGCTACCGCGCCGCCTATCTGCGGCTCCTCGAGAAGCTCCTGCTGCTGGCCATGCCGGGCATCGCCTGCCTGATCGCCATGTCGGACTGGTTCGTCGCGGTGCTTCTGGGCCCCCAGTGGGCGGAGTCCGGCCGCCTCTTCGCGATCCTCGGGATCGCCGCGCTCGTGGAGCCCATTTGCAGCACGACCGGCTGGCTCCTGATCTCGCAGGCGCGGGCGAGGGAGATGCTCTTTGCGAGCGCGTGCGACGCCGGCCTCCGGTTCGGCCTCGTGGCGCTCGCGCTCCCCTGGGGCGCGACCGGCGTCGCGGTGGCGGTCGCCCTTCGCCTCGCGGTCAGCGCGCCGCTCAGCCTGCTCATCACGGGACGGCGCGGGCCCGTGCCCGCGCGGGACATGGCGAAGGCCCTCGTCGCCCCGTCGGCCGCGTCCGCGGCGGCTTTCGGCGCGGCGGCGGTCGTCCGCGCGCTCCTCGGGCCCGGCCCGGCGTTTTCAGGTCTTTTCCTAGGTTCGGGGGCCGGCGCGGCGGCGGCGCTCGCGGTGCTTTTCGTGACGCGGAGCGGTCGCCGGGCGCTCCGGGACGCGTTCGCCTCCCTCGCCGACCTGCGCCGCCCCTCCCCCCAGCCCCCCTCCCCTCCGCGGGAAGAGGACCTGGCGGCCGTGGGACAGGTGCGCGAGTCTCGGGAATAATCCCTGCGGAATGCGCAGGTGCTTGCTCCCCCTCCTCCTCCTCGCCGCGTGCGGCGGCAAGGCCGTGACGCTCTCGCACCCGGACCTCGAGGCGGAGGCGTTCCGCACCGACGTGATCGACGCCGCGGCGGCGGGGGACCTCCTGCTCGACCTCGCGACGCCGGCGGGCGACGTCACGATCGAAGTCGCCGACGGCCCGCCGCAGCTGGTCGCGAAGATGCGGCTCTCGGCGCGCACCGAGGCGGAGGCGGAGCGGCTGCTCGCGGGGTTCTCGGTGAGCACGCACGCGACCGGGAGCGCGTTTGTCGTGCGGCTCGAGGGCGAGCCGGCGAGGATCCCAAAGACCGACATCCTCGTGAGGCCGCTCCTCTCGTTCAGCGCGCGCGTGCCGCCGGGACAGCGCCTCTCGGCCGAGAGCGGCAGCGGGAACGTCGACGTGATGGGGGCGGCGGGGGACTGCTCGCTCAAGGCGGCGTTCGGCGACCTGAAGGTGCTGGGGGTCCGGGGCGCCAAGCTCGAGGCGCGCACGAGCTCGGGCTCCGTGCAGGTGGAGGACGTGGCCGCCGGGTCGATCACGATCGACAGCGCGTTCGGCGAGGTGCGGCTCGTCAACGTCCGCGGGGATCTCGACGTGAAGGCCGGCTCGGGCGACGTCGCGCTGAAGGGGTTCTCGGACGGCACCTGCGACCTCGAGACCGGTTTCGGGGACATCGAGGCGCGCGGCGTCTTCCTCGACCTGACCGCCAGGACCAGCTCGGGCCGGGTCGGCGTGCTGGCGGAGCCGGGGAGCACGATCGAGAGGCCCTGGTCGCTCAAGAGCTCGTTCGGCGACGTGGAGCTGCGCGTCCCCAAGGACTTCGACTGCAACGTCTTCGCCGAGACCTCGTTCGGCTCCGTGACCAGCGACGTGGACCTCCGCGAGCAGGGGAAGCGCTCCGACCGGCGCATGCGCGGCGAGATCGGCGCGGGCGGCGGGCGCATCACGCTGCAGACGAGCAGCGGCGACGTCCGCATCCGGTCGTACTGATCGCTGAATCGGTCTTCCGGCGCGTGTTACACTCGGGCGCTTGAAGACCCCGCACCCGATCCCGGACGCCGCCTGTGCCGCGTCCCGCTCTTCTTCCCGGGGGATGGCCTGATGGGTCGTCCCTATTCCGCCGGCAAGCGCGACCGCGAGGCGGCGCAGGCGAGGAAGAAGCGGGATCGCGACCAGCGGAGATCCCGCAAGCGGAGAGAGGGGAGGGGGGAGATTCCGGTGGTCGGGGCCGAGGAGGTCGTGGGGAACCTCGACGTGGCCGAAGCCGCCGTGAAGCGCCGGCAGGCGGCCGCGGCCAAGGAGTCGCACGGCATCCCGGCGCGGCTCTTCGTCGGCGGGCTCGCGTGGGAGACGACCGCGGACGACCTGCGCGAGGCCTTCTCGGCGTTCGGGCAGGTGATGGACGCGGTGATCGTGACGGACCGCGGCACGGGCCGGTCGCGCGGGTTCGGCTTCGTGGTGATGAGCCACAAGGAGGCCCCGAAGGCGATGTCCGCGCTCAACGGCACCGAGCTCCAGGGCCGCCCGATCATCGTCAACATCGCCTCGGAGCGCCCCCGGTAGCACCCGCCTAAGTCGTCGTGCAAGGACAACGGCTACATTCGGCCGGCTGCGACGACGCGATGCGGCGTCGCTCCTCCTCCGCGTATCGCTCCGCGGATACGCGTCGTCGTCGCTCCTTGCCTCGCGCCGTCTCGCTCGGCCTCGGTGTTTGACGCATTTGTTCTCACACGACTCCTAACGCGCCGCGAGGGCGAGACCGAGGATCAGCGCCCCGGCCGCCGTTCCCGGCAGCAGCGCGCGCGCGTACGCGACGCGCGGCACGCCCGCGACGCGGCGCGTGATCTCCTGACCCGCGACCGTCGCCAAGAGCGAGCGCGCGGCCAGCGCGTACGCGACGCCCGTGATCCCGTAGCGCGTGCCGACCCACGCCACCGCGATCACCACCGGCACGTTGCACGCCGACCACCAGAGCCGCAGCCGCGTGCGGCCCTGCGCGAGCCACAAGATCCCCGGGTCCGAGTTGAGCCCGGCCGCCGCCGCCGCAAGGCAGAGCGCCCGCAGCGCCGGCACCGCCGCCTGCCAGCGGCCGGGGTAGAGCACCTCGACGAGCCACGGCGCGACCGCCCAGAGCAGCGCCGCGGAGGGCACGATCGCGAGCGCGAGCAGCCGCGTCAGCTTGAGGTACGCCCGCACGAGGTCGTCGCCCCTGAGCCGCGCGAGCGCGGGCAGCGCCGCCTGGTCCGCCACGGGCAGCACGTGCGTCGGCGCGAGCATCGCGTGGCGCCAGGCGAAGCCGTAGAGGCCGAGCGCCGCCTCGCCGAGCCGCCGGCCGACGAGGAACCGGTCCGCCTGCGCGAAGCACGCGTCGAAGAGCCGCGTTCCGACGATCCGGAGCCCGTCGCGCGCCATCCCTCCCCCGGACCCCCTCCGCATCGCGGGCGCGAGGAGCCAGACGAGCGCCGCGGCGACCGCCCCCGCGACGACGTCCGCGAACACGAGGCCCCATGCGCCGTAGCCCTGGAGCACGAGCGCCACCGCCGCGCCCGCCGCGACGAGCGCGCGCGCGATGTCCGCGAGCGCGAGCCGCCGGAACTCGAGGGAGCGACGCAGCCTCGCGCGGGCCGGCGCGGCGAATCCCGTGAAGATGAGCCCGGCGGCGCCGGTGCCGAGGAGGTAGGGGAGCCCCTCGGGCGAGCGGAAGGCGCGGCTCACCGCGGGCGCGAAGAGCCCGACGCCGAGGGCGCACAGGAGTCCCGCCCGCGTCGACAACCACATCGCGCGCACGTCGTCCACGCGCGGGCGCACCGCGATCGTCTCCATCCCGAGGTCCGCCGCGACGCCGGCGATCCCGACGACGATCGCGACCATCCCCGCGAGGCCGAGGTCGTCCGGGCCGACGTGGTGCGCGACCACGAGCAGCGCGCCGATCTGCGCGGCGACCGTCAGCCCGCGCGCGGCGAGGAGCCAGGCAACGCCCTCACGCACGCCACGAAGGGTAGCGCATCGCGACCAGGGGGCGCACGATGGGGCCGAGCGCGCGCCGGAGCCACGAGGGCGCGTGGGACGCGAGAAGCATCGCGATCGCGAGCGGCCGGAGCGGCTCGCCCCTGATCGCCGCCTTGAGGTGCGCCCGCGCCTCGCGCACCCGCCCGTCGCGGAACTGCCACTCGGCGATCTGGTAGTGCACGCGCGCCTCCGCCCGCCGGAGCGGCGCCCCCTCGGGCACGCGGATCGCCGCGACCAGACGGTCGAGATCCTCGGGCTCGCCCCGCGCCCGCCGCCGCGCGCACTCCCGCGCGACCTCGGCGTAGGCGCCCTGGAGGAAGACCTTTCTCCCGGTCACGCTCTCCACGTGGAAGCGGTAGAGGAGGAGGGGCGCGGGGAGGAGGACGACGGCGCCCAACTCCGCGACGCGCAGCACCATGTCGTAGTCGTGGCCGTAGCGGAGCGCCTCCCGATAGCCCCCGAGCCCCCTGAGGATCGCCGTGCGGACAGCGCACGTGGAGTGGCCGACCGGGTTCGAGCGCGGCAGCATCTCGCGGAACCGCGCCTCGTCCTTCGGCACCGGCACGGTCGCGAGCACGTCGCCGTGCTCGTCGATCGCGCGGAAGCTGGTCGCCACGAGGACGGCGTCGGGCCGGGCGTCGAACGCCGCGGCGGTGGCCGACAGCCGCCCCGGCAGCATGAGGTCGTCGTCGTCGAGGACCGCGCAGATCTCCCCGCGGGCCTCCGCGAGCCCCTTGTTGCGCGCGCCGGCGGGGCCC
>DASUGR010000219.1:0-16788 GCA_036273915.1 Planctomycetota bacterium
CAGCGGCTCGATCGCCGCCCACTGGTCCTCGGTCAATCCATGCCTGTTCACTCGTGCGACCACGCCTGCATCTCCTCGGCGCGTCGCGGCGGAGCCTACCCTCTAGATCGGTCGGGTTTGCGGGTTTTCAGACAGGACCTAACCAGGCTTGGTCCGGCGTGAGCGGGTTGCGGCGCACGTGGCGCTGGATGAGTTGCGCGCAGACATTCTCGGGCAGGCACACGCAATCGGTTCGGCCAGGCCGGACGCCCTTCGAGGGCGACGACTCATGAGCCTACGGTCCGAGCTCGAGGGCGCTGTTCTTGAAGTCGATCCGCATCGTGCCCTTGAGCGCGATGTCGTTCCCGAGTCGGACGACCGGCACGAAGATCGCGGTGAGCGCGTGGCCATGCGCGGGAAGCCTCCGAAACTGGAGCCGATGACGGTCGACGACGATCGTCAGCCTGTCGACTGTCCGGGTGCGCACCCGTTCCGAGCCACCCGCGCCCCACATGTGCGCGCTCCCGTCGTGCACGTTGCCGGTCAGAGTCTGCCAGTAGCCCTCCGGCAACACATCGAAGAAGCACGGGAACGCGTTCGAGGCAGAGGCTCCCGTATCCAGGTCGGCAAGAACCGGCATCCCGTCTTCGAGCCGGGCGCGAACGACCGGGGCGCCGAGCCAGAGGAGGTTACGCGCCGTGGAGCGCGGACGCGGCTCGCGGATCGTCACCTCGGGGACCCGGTAGTCGATCTCGATGTCCAGACTGCGGATCGCGTTCCATCCGAGAACGCCGTCGATCCGCAGGAACGAGAAGAGCAAGAACGTGAACGTGAGGTCCTCGCTGTCGGCAACCAAACACGGGTGGTTCTCGAAGACCACGTTGGCAACCGACAGGCGGGGCACCACCGCGGGCCGCACCTCGATGCGACGCTTCGTGGCCGTGGCGACACCAACGCCCGCATCCACGGGCCGGATGCCCGCCGCTTCCGCCACGTCCGTGGACAGCATCGTGAACGTCGCGCCCGTGTCGACGAGGAACATGCACTCATGGTCGCCTACGCGACCGCGGACGAAGGGGACGTCCTGGCTGCCGAGATCGGCGGGGACCGTCGCGCTCGGGGCGGTGAACGTCACCCGCTCCGGAGGCGCATGTGCCCACGCCCGGGCGAGCGGCAGGACACGCGCGAAGAGATCGTCGGACCCGTGGGAGGCGACCGCCTCCGTCCAGCGGTTCTGGCCTACGAGGGTCCAGAAGCGTGCGATGTCCGCACGACGCCTCACGTCCTTGGAGTTGGCGGCCGCGAGTCGCGCAAGCGCGGGCTCCGCCTGAGCGAGCCGTCCCTCCTCCACGTCGCGGAGCGCCGCGACGAGGGCCCGCTCCTCGGCCGTCAGGTCCGTGCGCCGCGCGAGGTGGTCGAAAGCCGCGTGCTGGATGGCGGCCGCGGGGCTGTCATACCGCGGCGACCGTGCGGGCGGATCCTCGTCCAGTCGCGTCACGGTCACGGACTGGCCGGCACATCCGACGATCGCAACGAGGACAATGAGGCGCGCGCGCATCGATCGGTTGCCATTCTAGGTGCGGACCACGGCTAATCTGCCGCGCGACACGGGATTCTTCTTGGGTTGACTCGTGGCCGCTCAGGCATACGTTAGGGTCCATGACCGGACTCATGCGTGGCCCCGCGAGGGCTGCGGCGCGTTCCCGCCAAGCGCGTGAGGCAGCGAAGCAGCGGTGGCGGAACCGCAGGCTCGCAACCTTCATGGCGCTCCTGAGGGCGCACCGGCTCCTTGCTGGGGCTCAAGCGCGCCGACGACTCCGCAGGAGCTCCGCGGCGTCCGGCTTGCCGGCACCGGTAGCGGGCCCTACACCACGAGATCGAGGCTCTTGAAGTCGGGCGTGTAGTTCGGGTCGGGGAAGAGCGCCGGGGCCTCCACGCCCAAGTGGCGCTCGATCACGCTGCCGTACACGTCGCGGAAATCCACCTTGAACGGCACGTTCGCCTGGCCCGCGAGATCCGCCTCCACGAGCGCCTCCGTCATCCCGCCGCCCGCGTCCTGACTGCCCTTCACGCCGCCGCCGAGCACGAGGAACGGGGCGCCCCAGCCGTGATCCGTCCCGAGGCTCCCGTTCTCCGCCACGCGCCGGCCGAACTCCGAGATCACCACGATCACGCAGTCGTTCCAGATGTTCTTCACGGGCGACTTCAGGTCCGCCGCGAACGCGCCCAGCGCGCCGTCGATCTGCGCCATCAGCGAGCCGTGCTGCCCCGCCTGGTCCGCGTGCGTGTCGAACCCGCCGACGCCCGTGTAGAACACCTTCGTCCCGAAGTCCGCGCGGCCGTGCAGCAGCTGCGACACCGTCCTCAGGTAGCGGCCGAGCGTCGTGTTCGGGTAGGTGCCCGGATCCGTCCACCCCGCCGTCCCCTGCTGCACGCGCTCGACGAGGTCGTACTCGTCCTTGTTCGCCTTGAAGAGCGTGAGCTGCGGCTCGGCCCCCGGAGCCCCCTCGCTTTGAAGTACGTTGCGGATGACGTTCAGGCGGAGATCGTGTTCGCCCGCGTAAGCGTCCTCCGACGAGTCGACCGTGAACCCCTCCACCGACTGCAGCGAGAGCGGCGTCGTCACCTGCGACTGGAAGTCCGGCCGCCGCCCGAGCCCGACCGAGATCACGCCGAGCGGCTCGACCGGGTCGGCGCAGTAGAGGTCCGCGAACCGCCCGAGCCAGCCGCGGCCGTCGCCGTCGCCCTCGTTGCGGATGCCGAAGCTCATGATGTCCTGGCTCGTGAAGTGCGACTGGTTCGGGTCCGGGTACGACACCTTGTTCACGACGTGCACGTCGCCGTCGTCCCAGAGCTGCTTCACGTTCTTGAGCCCCCAGTGGAGCTGGAAGCCGCCCGAGAGGTCGAGCAGCGACTCGCCCGCCGGCAGGTGCTGGACGAGGTTCGTCTGCGGCCGCGCGTCGATGTACGGCTGCAGGTGCGACGGCACGACCGTGTCGAGACCGTCGTTGCCGCCGAGCATGTTGACGATCACGAGGAACTTGCCCGGGTTCCCGGTCGCGGCGCCCGCGACCTTCCGGAGCGACAGGATCGGGTTGATGACGACCGCGGCGGCGCCGAGGCCGGCCCCGCGGAGGAAGCGGCGGCGCGTGTACAGGCGCGACATCTCTCACCTCACGTGCGCAGCGTAGTACTGCGCGATCATCCACACGAGCCCGCGCGTCTTCATCTTCACGTGCTCGGGGTTGTTCGGGTCGTACGCGAACGGCACCTGCTGCCCGTTCGACCATTGGGAGTTGACGTAGTTGATCATCTCGTTGCGCGCGGCGCCGGTGATCTGGACGTCGAGCGTCCGCGCGAGATGGTCCACCAGCGCCGGGGGAGACGGGGGGCCGGGGGGGAGGAGGGGCGTGATGTCGGTCGCGTAGTCGTCGAGCTGCTTCACCGCGAACGCGACGACGTTCGTGCGCTCGAGCATCGGCTGCGCGGCGGCCCACGCCGCGCCCGACGGCCAGCCGCTCACGTCCGGCGGCTCGAGCGGGACCTGGCCGATCTCCACGAGCGCGTTGTAGACGCGCGCCGTGTCGGTCAGCGGGTCGTCGTGGAGGTGGATGCCCGTCGTCCGCATGAAGCCGATCAGGTAGTCGACCGGGCTCTTCACCTGGCTCTTCATCGCGCGGGTCGAGTACATCGCCTCGCTCTTGAGCATCGTGTCGAGGATCGGCTTCAGGTTCCACTGGTTCGGGCCGGGGGCGCGCAGCTGCGCCGCGAGCACGTCGACGACCGAGTCGTCGGGGTTTTCGTAGACGAAGAACTCGAAGAGCTTCCGGCAGATGTGGCGCGAGGCCTCGACCGGCCGCTGCGCGAGCGTGAGCGCGATCACGCCGCCGTCGGTGTCGCGCGGGTCGGCCTCGACCGACGGGTCGAGGGTGATCGGGTTGACGACCGAGACCCAGAAGGGCGAGATCGAGTCGTAGCCGAAGAACCCGCTGCGCCCGAGGATCGTCTTGCTGCGCTCGTCGTGGCGGGGACCGTAGTAGCCGTCGTGGATCGTGTCGTCCTCGGGCGTCGCGCGCGGGATGTAGCGGAAGAACCCGGTGAACGCGCGCGCGGCCTCCTTGATGTCGGCCTCGGTGTAGCCGTTGCCCTCGCCGAGCATGAAGAGCTCCCAGAGCTCGCGGGCGAAGTTCTCGTTCGGCGCGTTCCTCGTCGAGACGTCGCCGTTCAACCAGTAGAGCATCGCGCGGTCCTTCGCGACCTCGACGAGCAGCTTCTTCCAGTCGTAGCCGAGCCCGGGCATGCCGTTCGCCAACGTGTCCGTCGCCGCGACCGAGAAGCGGCGGAAGAGCTGGATCTGGTAGTGCATCGTCCAGCGGAAGTTGTCCTCGAACACGCGCTCGCTGGTCGCGAAGTGGTCGTGGAGGAACCACGCGAGCCGCTCCTGGAACGCGTGCTGGTTCCGGAGCATCAGGTGGATCCACCACTGCTTGTTGGCGCGCGCGCCGATCGCCTCGGTCGGCGGGGGCGTGGTGCCGTAGGCCAGCATCGCCTCCTGCTCGACCGCCGGGTCGTTCGTGAAGCGGGTGAGGGCCGAGACGGTCGTCGCGACGCCGTCGACCGCGGCCTGCTGGACCGCGGGGAGCGGCGCGCCGAACGCCGCGCGGCGGAAGAGGTGCTGGGCGCGCGCCTCGTTGAACGCCGTCTCCGGCACGAGCGAGAACTCCTGCGTGTAGAAGAGCGCCAACGGCAGCGTGGCCGCGAACCCCTCGACGTTCCTGACGCCGATGTCGACGTTCGCCTCGCCCTTGTGCGCGGGCGCCTGCGCGCGGACGGTCGTGTCGTCGACGAAGGTCGTCGCGACGGGCGCGCCGGCGACGAGCACCTCGATGCCGTCGCGGAATTCCGTGCCCTTGACCTCGATCTCGCCGCCCGCGACGGGCGCGCGCGCCTCGCCGCCGGTCGGGCCGCCGACGGCCGTCACGGATGCGACGGTCGGCGGGGCGATGTAGCGGAAGACTCCGGGGAGCGTGACCGGCTGACCGGTCGCGTTCTGGATCTCGATCGTGGCGAAGCCCTTGGGCCCCGGCGGCGTGACGACGACGATGCGGTCGGGCACGGCGGACTCGACCACGGCCGTGGCGCCGCCGAAGGTCACGGCGGAGCCGGAGCCGAAGCCGGTGCCGTCGATGCCGACGCGGTCGCCGCCCGCGGTGGTGCCGAAGGGCGAGAGCGGGCCGGGCGTCTGCGTGAGGACCTCGATGCCGGCGATCGCGAGCGGCGCCGCCGCCGTGCCCCCGGACCCCCCGCACGCCGCGACGAGAAGAGTTGTCGCAAGCAGAAGGACTGCGCGGACTCGCGTAGCCGCCATGTCGCACCTCCGGGCGGTCGAGCCCGACCCTGCTCTCCCGCCAACCTCGTATGCCCACGATACCGGAATCCGACGCGGGGGGGGGGTCGGGGGGCGGACGGGATCACGTCGGCCACTTCCGGAGACGGTCGATCAGCCCGGCAAGGTTGCCCGAGGTGCGCGTCCCGTTGCCTCCACCTGCGAGACGAGGAGCCGGCGTGCCCACGGGAGCGGCGGGGGTTGCGCGACGTGGAGGCCGTCCATCCGTGACCCTTCGCGTGACAGGCGGCGCCCGGCGGGCCGGCAGGCGCCCGGGGGCTCGACCGTAACTGCCGGCGGCGGCTATACTTCCGCCCTCAGGCGCGCGTGTAGCTCAATGGTAGAGCATCGGCTTCCCAAGCCGAGTACGTGGGTTCGATTCCCATCACGCGCTCCAACCGAAGGCCCGGCGACCCCGGGCCTTCGCGCGTTTCCGGTCTACGCCTCGGCGGCCACGCGGCGGCGCTCGCGCGCCTGCTTCAGCGCCACGCGGTCGAGCGGGATCCGGATCGTCGCGCGCGTCCCCGTGCCCGGCGCGCTCGTCATCGTGAGCTGCGCGCCCATCGCGCGCGCCAGCGCGTAGACGACCGAGTACGCGAGCTCCTCCGCCGTCGGCTGCGTCTCCTCCTCGATCGACGGATCGAGGATGCGCACGAGCCGCGCCGGCTCGATCCCAAGGCCGTCGTCCGCCACCGCGAACGCGAGGTGTGTCGGCTCGCCGTCGGCCGGCAGGAGCCCGACGGCCGCGGTCACGTCGCCGCGGCGCGGCTGCGCGGACGTGATCGCCGTCCGCACGAGATGGCGCAGCGCCCGCTGGAGAAGCCGCGCGTTCGCCACGACCTTCGGCGCCGGCTCCGTGACCATGTGCACCTTCACCTCGCGGTCGAGCGCCAAGCCCGAGTAGGAGTCGATGGCCGCGGCGAGCATCGCCTCGGGCTCCACCTCCTCGAGCTCCTCCTGGATCTTCCGCTCCGCGCCGGGCAGCCTGGCGAGAAGGTCGCGCATCCGCGCGGCGTGCTTCTCGACCGTCTCCATCCGCGCATCCATCTGCCGCTGCCCCCGCGCCAGCTCGCACTGGTGGAGGATCGACGTGAGCGGCGCGACCAGGAGCGCCCACGTGTCGGTGTCGGCGTCGATCGCGCCGCCGCTCCCGATCGGGGGGGGCGCGGGGGGGGTCCGGGAGGAGCCGGGGCCCTTCTCGAGGGTGTCCACGCGACGGAGCAGGATCCCGACCGCGAGCAGGACCGCCGCGAGAAACAGGAACTCCAGCGTGGGATCCACCACTTCCGCGCGTATCGGCCGTTGCCCGAACGGGCATTAGGCCCGCGGGAACCTCCGGATCCGACCCTACCGCCCCTTCCGGAGCCACGTCCGCCAGTCGGTGTCGGCGGGGAGGCCCGTGATCCGCGAGAGCGCGGCCCTCGCCTCCTCGGCAAAGGGACCGTCCAGCATCGAGACAAGAGCCTCGATCGCCTGGATCACGTTGAGGCGGCCGAGTCCGTTCGCGGCCCCCTTGCGGACCAGCGGGTCCGGATCGGAGAGCAGCACCTGTAGGCGCGCCGCGAGGTCCTCGCGCGCAACGCGGAGGCCGCCGAGCGCGGTCGCCGCCGCCGCCCGCACCTCCGGAACCTCGGTCCGGCTGAACGCCACGCGCACCAGGGGGGCGCGCGCGGACTCGAAGCCGACGAGCCCGAGGAACGTCGCCGTCTCCTGGCGTTTCATCGCGTCGCGGTCCGTGAGGTCCGCGAGGTTCACGTAGGTGCGCAGGTCGGTGTCGTGCCACGAGCGCGTCGCGTCGCGCACCCTCTCCGTGTCCGCGGGCTGGAAGCGGGTGTCCTTCGCGAGAAGGAGGATCATCTGCGCCGCCGGCTTCCCCTCGAAGCGCTCGAGGCTCATCGCGATCGTGCCGCAGCTCATGAGCCCCGTGGCGTCGGGCGACCAGCTCTTGTCCTTGGCGAGCCGCGTCGCGCACTCGAGCGTGTGCTCGCTCTCGATCCTGCCCAGCACCTGGAGCGCGAGGAACTTGTCCTCGATCGCGCCGACCGCGCAGAAGAGCGCGTAGGGCCACTCGTCCTTCCGGCGGCGGATCGCCTGCTCAAGGAGGTAGTCGCGGGCGATCCGACGCGCGGGGTCGTTGGGCCCGATGTGTGCGCACATCACGCGCCCGACCACCGACTCGTCGGCGCCGGGCATCTCGGAGAGGAGGCGGAGGATGTCCTCGCGCACGCCGATGTACTCGGGCTCGTCGGCGAGCGCGACGAGGACGCGGACCGCTTCGGGACCGTTGGTCATCGCGATCTCGGCGAGGATGGGCTTCAGGTCGCTCGGCCGCGCGATCCCGCTCGGGGATCTCGACGTGATGTCCCGGAGCTGGCGGGTCAGGTCACGGACCTTGTTGGCGCGCCGCTGCTCCTCCGACTGCGGCGGCTTGCCGCGCGTGCCCCCCTGGGCATGCACGGCGGCACCGAGCGCCAAGAGGACGAGCATGGCACGAAGCATGGGCTTCTCATCGGCCCCCGGACCCCCCCGGTTTAGCCGGGCTGTTCCCGAACGGTGACATCCCGGGCGGCGCGATCGCCTTTGCAGGAATGGCATTGTTGGTGCAGAATCCCACCCATGCGCATCGCCTCCCTCCTCCTCCTTCTCGCCCTGCCGGCGCTCGCCGGCGGCGCCGACGACGCCAAGGCGCTCCTCGCCAAGGGGGACGCGGCGAAGGCCGTCGAGGTCGCCCGCAAGGCCACGAAGGCCGACCCTTCCGACATCGCGGCGTGGCTCGTCCTCGCCGACGCGAGGGTCGCGCAGGACTCGCCGGAGGACGCGTGCGGCGACCTCGAAGCCGCGATCGCGAAGAACAAGGAGGAGCCGCGGCTCTGGCTCAAGCTCGGCGACATCAACATCAAGATCGCCGAGAAGCTCCAGAACTCGGGAAGCTCCGACGGTATGACGATCGCGAACTACTACCTCGACGCCGAGCGCTGCTACGGCGAGGCGCTGAAGCGCGACGAGAAGTCGGCGCAGGCCGTGTTCGGGATGGCGAACGCGAACTACTGGTCCGGCCGCCCGGACGGGATCGAGAAGGCGAAGAAGCTCCTCTCCGACTGCCTCGCGCTGGACAAGGACTTCGCGAGGGCGCACGCGCTCCAGGCGTACATGCTCTACCGCGAGGGCATGGAGCTCGCGAACCAGCGGAAGCAGGACGACGCGATGCCGAAGTTCCAGGCTGCGGAGACGGCGTACGCGACCGCGCTCAAGCTCGGGGACAAGGACCCCATCGACATGGTCCGGTACGGCCACACGCTGCTCGCGCAGGATCGCCTCGACGAGGCGAAGGCGGCCTACCTCGAGGCGCTCAAGGCCGGGCCGATGAGCAAGACCCCGATCGAGAGCGGCCTCTACCACGTCGCGAACCGCCGCGCGAAGACGCCCTCCTGGGCGAACCCGAACCTGAAGCCGCTCCTCCAGGAGGCTGCCAAGGAGGTTCCCCAGTCGCCGCTCGCGTGGTTCTACCTCGCCTACTGCCAGACGCTGGAGAGCGACTGGGACGCAGCGCTCGACTCCTACAAGAAGGCGCGGGACCTCGACCCGAAGAACGCGACCTACGTCTACCAGGTCGGCTACATGCACGAGCGGAAGGGCGACGGCGAGAAGGCGCTCGACGCCTACCGCGAGGCCCTGAAGATGGCGCCCAGCTACCCCGAGGTGGCCCTCCGGTTCCAGGGGATCATCCTCGCGGAGGCGCAGGACATCGACCGCGCCGAGAAGCTCTGGGACGAGCTGATCAAGCTCGCCCCCGAGAACGTGGACGTGCACAACAACTACGCGCTCGTGCTGCGCGACTGGGCCGAGGCCACGCGGCGGGCCACCGACAAGGACCCGCCGGCCGAGGTGAAGCGGCGGATCAAGCGGTCCGGCGAGGTCTACGAGATCGCCGCGAGCCTCTCGAACGACCCGCAGATCCAGAGCGACACGGGGCTGCTCTTCGAGTACTACCCCTGCAACTTCGACGCGGAGAAGGCCAAGCGCTACTTCACGAAGGCGCTCCAGGAGTCGGACTACGCCTACCGCGACGCCTTCGACGGCCTCGACCGGCTCTGCAAGCGGACCGGCGACTGGGCGACGCTTGCGGACTACGCCGAGCGCGTGGTCGGTTCGATGGAGCGCGGAAACAACGCGATCGCGCCCGCGGGCGGCGGCCCGGCCAAGGCCATGCCCAACGAGTCGCCGGGACTGAAGGCGCGCGCCGAAGCCTCGCTCCGGCTCGCGCAGGATAAGCTCAAGAAGAGCTGACCCGCGCGTGCAGCGGGGGAATCGCAGGGGGCTCCGGGGGCCCCGGGCGCGGTCACGCCTCGGCCGCCGTGAAGCGGCGGCGGAGCAGCCGCGTCGCCACGTTCAGGAAGGCGACGACGATCGGGCCGAGCACGATCCCCGCGAAGCCGAAGAGCGCGAGCCCGCCGAGCACGCCGAGGAAGAGCATCAGCGGGTGCGCTTCCATGTGGCGCCCGAGGAAGAGCGGCCGGACGAGGTTGTCCGCGCCGCCGATCACGATCGCGCCGTAGCCGGCGAGCACGAACCCGCGGACCGTGTCGCCCGCGATGAGGATCAGGTAGAGGGCGATCGGCAGCCAGATCGTGGTCGTGCCGACGAGCGGGATGAAGCTCGCGAGCGCCATCGCCGCGGCCCCCATCACGGGCTTCCCCACGCCGAGGATGAGCAGGATCACGAAGCCCAGGACGCCCTGCACGAGCGCCACGAGAAGGCCGCCGCGCACCGACGCCTGGATGGCGCCGTTGACGTCGTCGAGGACCTCGTTCCGGTCCTCGTCCGTGAGCGGGATGAGCCCGCGGAAGCTGCTGATGATCGCCGGACCGTCGCGGTAGAAGAAGAAGAGGCAGAGGAGCATCATCACGACGCCCGACAGGAGCCCGAACAGGAACTGCACGGCGCCGAACGCGCCCGCCGCGACCGACAGGACCTTCTCGCGCGCGAACGCGGCGATCTTCTCGACCGCGAGCGGCTCGTGCAGCTTCGCCTCGACCCAGGCGCGCGCATCGACGGCGACCGAGGACTCCATCACGTGCTTCAGCGTGTCGCTCAACCGCCCCGAGTCGACCCACGCGACCGCGTCGCCCACGAGGACGACGATCAGGAGCACGAAGGGCGCGACGACGAGGATGGCGACGAGGAAGGTCATGAGCAGCGCGGCGAGCCCCCGCCTCCCGCCCAGCCGCGCGGCGAGGCGCGTCTGGCCCCCGTAGGTCACCGCGGCGAGGACCGCGGCCCATAGAATGGAGAGCAGGAACGGCTCGAAGAGACGGAACGCCAGGTAGACGAGCGCGACGACGACCACGCTCAGGAGGATGGCCATGAAGACCTTGCGATCCATGCCGCCCGAATCCTATCCGGTCCGCTGGGACTCGGTAGATACCGCGGCGGGGCCGGTCTCTTTCGCGACCGACGGCGCGCGGGTCGCGCGCATCCACCTGGGCGAGGCGCGGCGGGACGGAACGAGGCCCACGCCGCTCGACCGCGAGGTGCGGCGGCAGATCGCGGACTACTTCGCGGGCCGGCGCCGCGAGTTCGACCTCCCCGCGGCGCCGGAGCTCCCGCGCTTCACGGGGGCCGTGCTCGCGGCGGTCGCGCGGATCCCGTTCGGGGAGACGCGCTCCTACGGCGAGATCGCGGCGGCGGTCGGCTCGCCGAAGGCCGCGCGGGCGGTCGGGCAGGCCGTCGGCAGCAACCCGCTCCCGCTCCTCATCCCGTGCCACCGCGTGCTCGCGGCGGAGGGGCGGATCGGCGGCTTCGGCGGCGGGCTCCCGTGGAAGCGGTTCCTCCTCGGACTCGAGGGGATCTCCGCGCCGTAGATCCGAGGGGGCTCCGGGGGCCGGCCTACCGCCCCCCAGCCCCCCCGGAATCCCTCAGCCAGTCGAGCGTCGCCCGGTTGAACTCGTCCGCCATCTCGACGCAGGCGAGATGCGACGCGTGCGGTCCCTGGAACTGGTGGTAGCGCGCGCCCTTGATCCGCTCGGCGACCGCGCGGCCGTACCGCGGCGGCACCTGCACGTCCATCTCGCCCGCCGTGACGAGGACCGGGCAGCGGATCTCGCCGAGCCTGCCCATCGCGTCGTGCGTCTTGTCGGCGTGGATGTGGCCGAGGACGCCCTTGGCCGCCGGCGGCGCCGCGAGGAACGCCTCCTCCATCCCGCGCACCGCATCCCCGCTCTCCTGGAGGAACGTCGGGCTCGTGATCCACATGAGCGCGTATCGGATGAACGCCTTCATGTCGCCGTGCTTCACCGGCTCCTCAAGCGTCTCGATCATGCGGATGAACCACTCGTCGGACTTCCCCCACGTGCCGTGGAGCTGCGCGGTGCGCACCTTGTCGGGGTGGCGGATGGCGAGCTCCTGCGCGACCGTCGAGCCGAGGCTCAAGCCCGAGACGTGCGCGGACCCGATGTCGAGGAAGTCGAGCAGCTGCGCCGCGTCGTCGGCCATCACGGCCATGGAGCAGGTCAGGGGGTCCGGGGGCACGGTGGAGTTGCCGACGCCGCGGGAGTCGAAGACGATCGTCCGGTACCGCTCCGCGTACGCGGGCACCTGCGCGGCCCAGAACCGGTGGTCGGCGCCCGTTCCCATGATGAGCAGCAGGGGGTCGCCCCTGCCCTGCTCCTCGTAGTGGATCTCGAGGCCGTTCTTGAGCTTGGCGGTAGGCATCGGCGCAGGTTAGCACCCGGCTTCCGGCGCCTTCCCGAAAAGAATCGGTCCGGGCCGAAGCCCGGACCGTGGCCCACGACGTCCGTTCCTTCAGGGAATGCCCTCACCCTGCCGGCCGACTTTCTCGTGGCGGGGCTAGGGATACACGAGCCCGGGTCACCGGCGCGTCACGGCGGCGCGGCGCCCGGCTGCGGCGGGACCGAGCGCGGAAGCTCCGCGCTTGTGAACAGATCCCCGCTGGCTTCGGCCGGCCTCGGGCCGACGCCGGGATTTTCAGAGCCTCTCACTCAGCGCTGGAGGCGGGCCATGAACTGGCCCCACGGGAACCGGGCCCCCGGGCACTCCGTCGCGTGGACGAAGTGGTGGGGCACCACCGCCTCCGCGGGGATCCCGTACTCCGCCATGAGCGCCCGGACGAGGCGGACGAGAGCGTCCATCTGCCTCTGGGAGGGCGCGACGGTCGTGAAGTCGCCCACGAGGCAGATGCCGATGCTGTGGAGGTTCCAGCGGTTGTCGTCGCCCTTGCGCGCCCGCGCGTGGGCACCCTCGCGCTGCTCCTTCCACCGGAAGCCGACCTCGACCTCTCCGTCGCCGGACTGGGTGCCGTTCCCGATGACGAAGTGGTAGCCGAGGCCGTCCCAGCCCGGGTTCGCGAGGTGGACCTTGTTGATGACCGCGGCGCTGCCGCTCGTCATGGCCGCGTGGTGGATCACGATCGCCTGCCAGTCCCGGGTCCTCGCGCCCGGCAGCGGCTGCCACTCCACGGGCAGGCCGCTGGAGGACGGCGCCGCCTTGGGTGCGATGACGAGCGGGACCTGCTCGACGGGCTTGCGGCCCGCGCGCAGCGTGGCGAGCTTCGACGTGACCAGCTCCGCGTCCCCCGCCGACACGACGTACTCGTCCCCGCGGCGCAGGCAGGGATGGCCCATCGCCACGCTCTCGCCGTTGACGACCGCGTTCCGGCTGTCCCGTGCGAGCATGATGTAGTCCGGGGCGGTGGACATCTCGATGAAGCCGTCGGCCTCCCCGAGGTAGTCGAGCTCGAGCTTGTCCGCGAGGCGATGGACGCTCACGTAGGTGCGGCTCGGCAGCTCGGCCGAGGTCTCCCGGACCTGCGGGACACGGCTCGACTGGCAGCCGGCGAAGACGACGATCAAGGTGAGCGCAATCCCTGCGCGCATGCGGAACCCTCCTCGGAGCGGCGGCACCATACCTATTGTGGGTTAAAGCTTACACGAGCCCAATACCGGCGACACGACATTCCGGCCTTCGATCCATCCTCGGGGGAGTCCGCGGCGCGGCCACGCGGGGACTTCGCGGAGAGGTCCGGCCTATCGAATGATTCGGTCGCGAACCGCGAGGACTGGAGTCCCGCGGGTAGGGGGTTCCGGCCGCCCGGGGCCAGCGCGGGTCGGGGCGGCGGCGGCTGGCTCCCGCCGCGCGCGCTCAGAAGCCGACCGCGGTCGCGTAGGCGACGACGCCGGTGTAGAGCGCCGTCTGTACGCAGAGAACGACGCAGCCGAACATCTCCACGACCTCGCTCCAGTAGCCTGTCTCCGGGGCGCCGAGGCGTGCGCGGAGCGTCCGGTTCATCACCGGCATGCAGACGGCGAAGAACCAGGCGAGCACGCTGAAGAGCGCGAAGACGCCGGCGGTCTCGGGATGCTCGATGCGCCTGCCGACGACGAGGGCGATGACCGCGACGTGATCCAGCGCCGTGACCCAGAGGGCGATGCGGAGCGCGGGGCTCGAGCGGACGTAGCTCAGGGAGCGGTCCATGAGACCGCGATCGTAGGGATCTTCAACCGGGAGGTGGGGGGCCATGTTGGGTGCACCTTCCGACAGGCGGGAGCGTCAAAGCGATTCTACCGCCGGCGGGCGACCCCGCAACCCGCCCCCGCCGCCGGTCCTCGGGCCGCCGCCGGGGTTTCCTTCCAAGCCATCAGTCCGCGAACTTGTAGCCCACCCCGCGCACCGTGAGGATGATCTCGGGCTCCTGCGGGTCGCGCTCGATCTTGCTGCGCAGCTTATTGATGAAGTTGTCGATCGTACGGGCGGTGCCCTCGTAGTCGTAGCCCCAGACCTTGTTGAGGATCTGGTCGCGGCTCACGACACGCCCGCGGTTCTCGATGAGGAACCGGAGGAGGCGGAACTCGCGGTCCGACACCTCGACCTCCTTCCCGTCCACCAGCACGCGCTGGCCCGGGAAGTCCACCTGCATCTGGCGGAACTCGAACGAGCTCCCCTCGCCGCCGGGCGTCGACCGCCGCAGCGCCGCCTTGACGCGCGCGACGAGCTCGCGCGTCGAGAAGGGCTTCGTCACGTAGTCGTCCGCGCCGAGGTCGAAGCCCATCAGCTTGTCGCTCTCCTGGTCCTTCGCCGAGAGGATCAGGATCGGGATCGTCGGATCGTGCTTCCGGATCGTGCGGCAGACCTCGAAGCCGTTGACGCGGGGCAGCATGAGGTCGAGGACCACGAGGTCCGGCCGCCGCTCGAAGACCAGCTCGAGACCGCGCTCGCCGTCCGGCGCCTCGCGCACTTCGTAGCCCTCGAAGCCGAGGCTCTTCTTGAGCCCGAGGCGGATCGCGGAATCGTCCTCGATCACGAGGATCAGGCTGCCTTCGCTCATCGTCCGTTCTCCATGGATGCGCCGGCGGCGGCGGCACGGCTGCCGGGCGCGGGGGGAAGCGTGACCACGAAGCGGCTGCCCCCCTCGGGCCGGCCCTCCACGAAGATACGCCCTCCGTGCGCGCGCACGATGTGCCGGGCGATCGCGAGGCCGAGCCCTGTCCCCTCGACCTCGCGCGTGAGCAGGTCGTCGGCGCGGTAGAACTGCTCGAAGATCCGCTTCCGCTCGCGCTGCTGGACGCCCGGGCCGTTGTCCTCCACGGCGAGGACCACGTGCCGCCGCTCCGGCCCCAGGGTCAGCTCGATGTGGCGGTCCTCCCGGCGGGAGTACTTGAAGGCGTTCGACAGGAGGTTGCTCACGACCTCCGCGAAGGCGTCCGGGTCGTGGGCGACCGTCGGTGTGTTGACTGCGATGCGGACGACGAAGGCGTCCGCGGAGAGCCCGGTCGCGCGGCGGAAACGCTCCGTCTCCGCCCGGACGACCGGCTCGAGCGGCCCCGTCACCCAGTGGAAAGGCCGACGCCGGGCCTCCAGGCGGCCGAAGTCGAGGACCTGCTGGATGAGGCGCCCGAGCCGTTCGGTCTCCTGCGCGATGATGTCCAGGCACTCGCGACGCTCGGCCTCGTCCTGCACCTGCCCGCTGCGGAGCATGTCCGAGAACATCTTGAGCGAGGTGAGCGGGGTCTTGAGCGCGTGCGAGACGTTGCTCACGAAGCCCGACTTGAGCTTCGCGAGCTTCACCTCCCGCATCACGGCGCGCGCGGTGAGGAGCCCGCCCGCGAGGATCCCCGCCACGGAGAAGAGGATGATGTACCAGTACGGGCGCTCGCGATCCCGGGCGCGCCCGAGCACCGCCGCGTCGGAGATCGCGGCCGCGGCGTGATAGCCGGGGAGCGCGGGGATCTTCACCGCAGGCCGGCCCGGCGGCACGTCGACGACGATCTCCGGCCGCACGCCCTCCGGCGCCCAGGCCGCCGCCGCGGCGGCGATCCCCGCGAGGAATCGCGCGAGCGCCTGCGGGTCGACCGCGAGCACCTCGGCGTCCCCCACGCCCCCCAATTGCCACACGTAGAAGACCGTGCCCGCGTCCGCGCGCACGTTGTGATGCAGGACGGGCGCCCCGGACGCCGGGAAGTGCGGCCACTCCTTCCGCAGCTCGCCGAGCACGCGCGCCTGCTCGTCCTGCGCCGCGCAGCCGGCAACGTAGGCGGGGTCCCCGGACGCCGCGGCGTCGACCTGTGCGAGAAGGAGGCCGATCTCCTCCGCGCCGACGCGGCCGGCCACGCGGTTCAGGACGCCGACCCGGCGTACGCGCAGGAGGATCTCCGGGGTGGTCGGCGCCAGGAGCGCCGCCGAAGCGTGCAGGAGCGCGCGCGAGCGCCCGAGGTTGTCGAGCGCGAGCGGGTACTGCTCGGCGAAGCGCAGGTTCCGCTCCGCCTTCTGGGCCTCCTCGAACCCGTGTCCGCGCACGAGCTCCACGAGCTTCCTCGCGCCCGACCCCGCGTCCTCGTCGGCGCGGGCGGCCTGGCCCTCCGGCAGCCAGAGCGGCAGACCGCCAGGCTCCTCGATGCGCCCGTCCCCCCGGACGAGGAACGCGTCCGTGAAGAGGCCCTCGCCGGCCGTCGCGAGACGCGTGCGCCAGTCGGGACCGTGCTGCACGAAGGCGACGCGGAGCGCGGCGCCGGCCCGCTCGTGGAGCGCGTTCTGCGCGGGGACGACGACGTCGCGCTGGAGGAACGCCTGGGCCTGGTCGAACAGCGCTTCCTCCGCGTTCCGGCGCTCGCGGCGGATCGCGCCGAGGCCGAAGACCGAGAGAAGGACCGCCTGGAAGAGCGCCAGGAAGACGACGAGGACGACGATGCGCGTCTCGGCGGGGATCCTCCTGAGCCAGTACATGGGATGGGCCCCGGGAAGGGACCGGAGCACCTCAGAGCTTGTGAACGAATCCCCGCTGGCTTCGGCCGGCTGCGGCGGCGTGATGCTTCGTCAGGCCTCCTCACCGTATCGCTCCGCTGATACGGCTCGTCGGCCTTCCTCGCCTGACGCCACCTCGCTCGGCCTCGGGCCGACGCCGGGATTTCTTC
>DASUGR010000220.1:0-9422 GCA_036273915.1 Planctomycetota bacterium
GTGCGCGGCACGTGCGAGGCGCGGATTGCCGGCGACGTCCTCCTGATCGCCGCGAAGTACACCGCGGTCGTCCAGGGCGACGGCGCGGTCGAGATCCCGTTCCGCGTCGAGGGCGCGGCGCTCGAGCCGATGGCGGCGCTGCGCGGCGACGCGCTCGTGTTCGACACGCCGGGCACGCACGAGGTCGAGGCGCAGATCACCGTGAAGCTCGCGCGCGAGGGCGAGATGCTGCGCGGCGCGTTCCGGCTTCCGCCCGCCGCCGGCTACACCGTCGATCTGGCGCTGCCGCCCGAGGTCGAGGGCGAGGTGGGACCGATCGTGCGCGCGTTCCGCTCGGGCGCGGACGGCGGCCACGTCGTCGGCTACCCGGACGAGACCGGCCTCTTCCAGGTCTGGATGAAGCCGCGCTCGCCCGCGCGGCGGCTCGACGCGCTCCTCGGCGCGTCGTTCGAGACGGTCGCCGAGGTCAGCGAGGCCCGCACGGGGCTCAAGACGTCGCTCCAGGTCTCGATCCTGCGCGCGCCGGTCGACGGGATCGACCTCCTGCTCGCGCCCGGCCAGACCGTGCAGGCGCTCGACGGCAAGAACGTGAAGACGTGGCGGCTCGTCCGCGGCGCGGGCGAGGACACGATCGAGGTGCGGTTCACGGAGCCGATCCAGGACACGGTCACGCTCACGCTCGAGACCGACCTCCCGCGGGACAAGGTCGAGACGGCGCAGGTCCCGGTCGTGCGCGTGAAGAACGCGGTGCGCTACCGCGGTGCGCTCGGCATCGTCGCGCGGCCCGAGGTGCGGATCGAGGGGATCGCGGCGACCGGCGTGCGCCGGCTCGAGGGCGGGCAGGGGCTCGCGCACTTCGAGGTCTGGTCGGAGGAGGCGCGGGTCACGGCGACGCTCGAGCGCGTCGAGGCGCGCGCCGAGGCCACGACGCGGGCGTTGCTCGCGTTCCGCGAGGGCGGGAAGAGCCTTCAGGCCTACTTCGGGATCGAGATCACCGGCGACCCGCTGTTCCGGCTCGAGCCCGCGCTGCCCCGCGGCTGGCTCCTGCGCCACGTCGTGCTCGACGGTCGCGACGCGCCGTACACCTACGAGGAGGACGGCCGGCTCGTCCTCGAGTTCCCCGAGGGGCTGAAGCCCGGCCGCCACGCGCTCTTCGTGGCGCTGGATACCGACGAGGTCGACTGGGTCCCGAACGCGGGCACGGTCGGCTTCGACCTCGCTGGCGTGCGCGCGGGGCTCCCGTACGAGAAGGGGTTCCTCGTCGTCGCGTCGGATCCCGCGTTCCGCGTCAGCCTCGGGGCGGCGCAGGGGCTCACGGAGGTCGGCATGGCGGACGCGGGCCGCGCGTTCGGCGGCGCGACCGACCGCATGCTCTTCGCGTGGCGCTTCGAGGAGCCCGGCTACTCCGCGCGCTTCGCGCTGGAGCGGCACGAGCCGCAGATCGCGGCGACGGTCGTCATGCACCTCCTGCCGAGCGAGCGGCTGCTCGCGGTCGGGGCCTCGGTGCTCCTCGACATCAAGCGGACCGGCGTGCGCGAGATCAAGGTGACGCTGCCGAAGGGGACGGGGCCGCTCGTGGATCTCCGGGGCCCGATGATCAAGGAGAAGCGGGCGCCCGAGGCGGGCGCGGACCCGGAGACCTGGACGATCGTCTTCCAGAAGCGGATCCGCGGCGAGTACCGCCTGGACCTCGCGTTCGACCGGAAGTTCGACGCGGACGCGTGGAGCGCGGTCGTGCCGGAGATCCTCGTGCCCGACGCGCAGGAGCGCGGGTTCCTCGTGATCCACTCGTCGGGGATGACGGAGATCGCGGTGAAGCGGGAGGGCGTGCGGGAGGCCGACGTCGGCGAGCTGCCGCAGCAGCCGGAGCGCCCGCCGCTCGAGGTGCTCGCGTACGCGCAGCACCCGTACAAGGTGGAGATCTCGTCGCGGCGCCACGACCCGGAGCCGGTCGTCCAGGCGTACGCGGAGTCGGCGCGCATCTACGGCGTCGTGAGCCCGGACGGGCGCGTGCGCTGCCGCGCGGAGTACCGGATCCGGAACAACGACCTGCCGTTCCTCAGGATGACGCTGCCGGAGGGCGCGGAGCTGCTCGGCGCGCTGGCGGCGGGCGAGCCGATGAAGCCGCTGCGCGAGGCGGGGGCGCTGAAGCTGCCGCTGCCGCGGAGCAAGGACCGGGACAGCGCGTTCATCGTCGCCGTGGTCTACGAGATGCGCGCGGAGCGCCTCGGCGCCGCGGGCGAGCTGACGATAGAGCGCCCGGCGCTCGACATCGAGGTGCTCGAGACGAAGTACGACCTGCACCTGCCGGACGGCTACTCGGTGACGGGCTTCGACGGCGACCTCGTGCCGCTCACGATGCGCGAGCGGGAGGGCGTGCTGGACGAGTTTCTCGCGGCGCTGCCGCCGTGGTCGGGCGGCGTGGAGGCTGCGGCCGCCCGCGAACCGGCGCCCGTCACGCAGGCCGACGTGGATCGCCTGCGCGCGGTGATCGCCGAGCCGCCTGGCGACACCGGCGTCGACATCCGTCACTTCGAGCCCGCGTACATGGCGCTGCAGACGAAGCTCGGCGAGATCCAGCAGGGCGTGGAGCGGGAGGCGTCGTTGTGGAAGGCCGGCGACGTGTCCCTCGTCCAGCAGCAACAGGACACGAATCGCGTGCTCTTCGGCGCCGCGCTCGACAAGGCGGCGCAGCTGGGGTACCCGGTCCAGACGTTCCTCGTCGACGAGGGGACGCTGGGGCCCGCGACGCCGGCGGCCGACGCGGGCGCGGCGCCGTCCGCAGCCGAGGCGGAGAAGAGCGTGGCCCTGCGCGGGACCCTCCGGCGTGAGTTCAAAGCGAAGACCCGCACGGCGGACGAGGACGTCGAGGCGGCGAAGAAGCTCGAGGATGGGGTGGCGGCCGGCGAAGAGCTCCCCGAGGAGGAGCTTGCGGACAGCGACGAGGTCACGAGCGATGCGCCGTTCACGGGGCGGGCGGAGGCAGAGCCGGCCGCGAAGCCGGAGGGCTCGTCCACGAACGGCGCGATCGGCGCCGGCGGCGGGGCGGGCGGGCGCGTGGGCGGCCGCCGCTTCGTCGCGCACGGCGGCAAGGGGCCCGGGCAGACGAAGCCGCCCGGCGGCCCCGGCGAGGGCAAGCGCGCCCGCCCCGAGCGCGCGCTCTTGAGCCTCGACATCGAGTTCCTGAAGTCCGACAACCTCTGCCGGCTGAAGTCGCTCGCGCCGACCGGCGCGGTCACGCTCTCCTACGCGCGCAGCGACGCGTACGCGCGGCAGGGCTACATGGGCGCGGTCCTCGGCCTCGCGGTGTGCGCCGTGTTCCTCCTCGGCAAGCGCCGCCGTCTCCTCCTCCTCCTCCCGGGGGCCCTTCTGCTTCTCCTCTCCCTGCACTTCGCGGGGCTCTCGTTCCTCCCGTCCGAGTTCGCCATGGGCGCCGCGACCGCGCTCGTGGCGGTCACCGCGATCACCCTCGGCTGGCGGCTCGCGCTCGCACTCGCCCGCCTCGTGCACCGGCCGTGGCGGAAGGGCGCCGCGGCGCTCCTGCTCCTCGCCGCCGCCGCGCGCGCCGGCGACACCGTGCTCGTGCCGTACGGAACCGACCCGACGAAGACCGACCGCGTGTTCCTGCCGGCGGACGAGTACCACCGGCTCCGGAATCTCGCGTACCCCGAGACCGCGGGCGGCGCGACCGCGGTCACCGACGCGGAGTACGAGGCCGTGCTCCTCGAGGAGCAGCTCACGCTGCGCGCGCGCTACGAGATCGCGAAGGAGACCGACGACGCCGAGCGGCTTCCGCTCGCGCTGAAGGACGTCGCGATGACCAGCGCGACGATCGACGGCAAGCCCGCGCAGCTCGCGGTCGAGTCCGAGGGCTACGTGCTCGTGCTCGAGGGGAAGGGCAACCGCGTGCTCGAGCTCGAGTTGAGGCCGAGGCTCTTGGGGTCCGGGGACCTGCGGGCATTCTCGGTGCCCGTGCGGCCCGTCGCGACCGCGCGGCTCGTGCTGAAGCACGACATCCCGGGCTACGACGCCAAGGTCGTCGAGCTCGGCGCGGCCGAGGAGGCGCTCCACCGCCTCGGCCCGGTCGGGGTCGTCGCCGTGACGTTCGCGCCGCGCGTGGAGCCCTTCCGCGCGAAGGAGGCGGAGCTCCGCGCGGAGACGGCGACCGTCGTCTCCGTGCGTGACGGGTTCACGGCCGTCGCCTCGCGCATCCGCTACGGCATCAGCGGCGGCAGCGTGTCGCGCGTGCGCGTGCGCGTCGGGAAGGACCTCACCGTGCTTTCCGTCGCGTGCCCGGACCTCGCCGGCTGGGAGATCGACGGCGACAAGAACCTCGTGGTCGCGCTCGCGAAGGCCGCCGACCGCGCGCTCACCGTCGAGGTGCGCGCGGAGCGGAAGGCGGAGCGCGAGCGGGCCGAGGCGGTGCCCGACGTGGCGCCGCTCGACGTCCTGCGCGACGCGGGCGTGGTCGCGATCGACACGCTCCCGGACCTGAAGGTCGAGGTCACGGGGAGCCGCGGGCTCATGCGCGCGAGGCTCGAGGACGCGCCGAACGACCTGCGCGCGACCGCCGACCCGGGCGTCGTGCTGCGCGTGGAGCGCTACGCGGTGCGCCCGTTCGAGCTCTCTTGGCGCGTGTACCTCGAGGAGACGCGGCTCGGCGCCGAGACGAATATCGACCTCTTCGTCGACCGCGACGTCGCGCTCGCGGAGGCGCGGCTGCGCGTGACGCTCGAGCGCGGGCCGGGGCCGTTCACGCTTTCGCTGCCGGTGCCTTCGGGCTACGAGGTCACCGCCGTCGCCGGCGACCTGCGCGACTGGTGGGTGCGCGACGGCACGCTGTTCCTCGACCGCGCGACGCGGCTCGCGGGGACGCAGGAGTACCGGATCGTGCTGCGCCGCGTGGGCGCGACGACGGAGGCGTTCACGGCGCCGGCGCTCTCGCTCGCGGGCGCGACCGGCGAGTCGGGCCTCGTCCGGCTCGCGGTCGCCGACGGCCTCGAGGCCGAGGTGCGCGACGTGTCGCCGACGCTCCTGCCCGAGGACGTCGCCGCCGCGGGCGCGGTCCCGTGGGGCAAGCTCGTGCGCGCGTTCCGCTACTACAAGGGGCCGTGGCGTTTTGACGTGTTCGCGCGCGAGGAGCCGCGCGAGGTGGACGCGATCGTCGTGTCCCGCGTGGTCCCGCTCGCCGACCGCGTGCGCGTGGAGGCGCTCGTCGACTTCCACGTGCGGCGCGGGCTTGTAGACGGCTACGCGTTCGTCGTCCCCGTGGCGGAGGAGCGCGAGGCCCTCGTGGTCGCGCACGACCGCCGCGAGGTGCGATCGGAGGGGGCTCCGGGGGGCCGGAAGTTCATCGTGACCTTGCGCACCCCCACCCGGGGCAGCGCGGCCGTGACGGTCTCGTACGACGTGCCCTACGGCACCGAGATCCGCGGCGTGGAGCCGCTCGGCGCCGCGACCGTGACGCGGTACGTCGCGGTCGAGAAGGCGCCGGACGGCGAGGTGCGGATCGCGGGCTCGACGAACCTCGACACGGCGGACTTCGCCGACCTCCCGCTGCGCGCGCCGGAGACGACGGCGCAGACGGTCGCGCGGGTGTTCGTGGGCGCGGGTGCCGCGTTCACGCTCTCGCTCGACGTGCGCCGCCACGCGTTCGAGACCGTCGCGAAGGCGGTCGTCTACAGCGCGCTCGCGGAGGCGGTCGTGGACCGGTCGGGCTGGACGCGCGTGGCGATGTCGTACCGCGTCTACAACAGGTCGGAGCAGTTCCTGAAGCTCGCGCTGCCGGAGGACGCGCTGCTCCTGAGCGTGGTCGTCGCGGGCGAGGGCGTGCGGCCGCTGGCCGAGGGCGCCGACCTGCTCGTGCCTCTGCGGAAGCTCGCGCTCGGGTCGCCGTCGTTCGACGTCGACGTCGCGTACTCGTACCCCGGCGCGGCGGTGGGCGGGAAGGTGTCGAGCGTGAAGCTGCCGGCCGTGAAGGGGCTCGACGTGCGCCGCACCGCGCTCATCCTGCACGTGCCGAAGGGGTTCTCGTACGACTTCGACACGGAGATGGAGGAGGCGGCGGAGGCCGACATCCTCGCGGCGGAGGCGAACGACCGGTACCAGGAGATCAAGGAGATGTCGGACGTGGCGCAGCGCGGGAGCAGCCTGCAGGCGGGCCGCGCGCTGTCGAACGTCCAGCAGCTCGATCAGGAGGCGCGCCAGCTGCTCGAGAGGGTGCGCGAGACGACGCGCGACGCGGGCAAGCTCCAGCAGGTGGAGTCGCAGGAGCGGGCGCTCGAGACGCTCAACAAGGCGAACCGCGCGCAGGCGGAGGGGAAGCCGCAGCCGCAGCAGGCGGCGGAGGAGGCCGGCGAGGCGCGCGGCTTCCAGTCGTGGGACGTGAACGAGGCATTCCTCGGCCGCGCGCGCGCGGAGCAGCGAAAGCAGGTGGACGAGTTCAAGGCGACGCAGCAGCGGGCGCAGCGGGGTGTCGCGCAGGAGGACCGGTCGCTCGAGGGCACGATCTACAAGGGCGGGCAGTACCGCGGCCCGAACGGCGGCGTGCCGCCGGGCCTGCGGAGTCCGTCGGATGCCGAGCCGCCCCCGGAACCCCCTCAGGATGCTGCCGCGGGGAAGAGCGTGGCGAAGAGCTACGGCATCCGTTTCAACGACGGCGCGGACGGCGACTTCCGCGGTCGCCGGGAGAACGCGTTCGAGGGCGGTCTTGTCGCGGACAGCGAGAGGGCAGGGGACTTGCGCGGCACGTGGCGTGACGCCCTCGCCCACGTGGAGATCGCGTCGGCCGCGAAGGGCCGGATCTCGCTCCGGATCGCGCTGCCGACCGACGGGGACGTGTACCGCTTCGCGCAGCTCGGCGGCGCGGGCGGCGTCCGTTTCGACGCCAGCGAGAAGGGGCGCGGCCTGCTGCACGGCGCGCTCGCGATCCTCTTCGCGGCGGCCGCCGTGTTCGTGTTGCGCTTCCGCGCGAAGGCAAAACTTGCGGGGACCGGAAACTAGGGTTTGCTGCAACCCCACGGAGCGAAGAGATGAAGGTCAAGAGCGTGATGATGAAGCAGGTGGCCACCTGCCTGCCCACCGACAGCCTCGGCGCCGCCGCCGAGATCATGTGGAACAAGGACTGCGGGATCGTGCCGGTCGTCGAGGCGGGGTCGATGCGCCTCCTGGGCGTCGTGACCGACCGCGACCTCGCGATGGCGACGCTCCTCTCGAACCGCCCGGCCGACGCGATCCGGGTGGGCGACGCGATGACGACGAGGCTCTTCACGTGCCGCGAGGAGGACGACCTCCGCGAGGCGCACGACACGATGCGCGAGCGCCAGGTGCGCCGCGTGCCGGTGGTGGACGAGGAGGGCCGCCTCGCGGGGCTGGTGTCGCTCACGGACCTCGTGCGCGAGGCCTTCTCGACGCGCGCGGCGGCGGCGGCGCGCCGCCAGCGCGAGTGCGCGCGCACGCTCGCGGCCGTCTGCGCCGTCCGCGAGACCACGCCGACGACCGGCCGGACGTTCTAGGGCCGCCCCCCAGCCCCCCCGTGCCTCCGCCTACGGAGGCTTCACGAGCCCTTGAGCCGCCCTTGGCCGGGAGGCCCGATGCTCTCCTCGTGGAAGGCCTGATCACTCTCCTCCTCGCCGGCGGCCGGGGCATGCGGCTGCGGCCGCTCACCCGCCGGCTCGCCAAACCGGCCGTGCCCTTCGCGGGCCGGCGCCTCATCGACTTCACGCTCGAGAACGCCGCGCGTTCGTCGCTCGGCCGCGTCCTCGTGCTGACGCAGCACCTCGCCTCGACGGTCGGGGAGCACGTGCGCACCCGCTGGGAGGGCCGCGCCGACATCCTCTCCTCGCACGCGGCCGGGCAGCGCTACGGCGGGACGGCCGACGCGGTGCGCATCGCACTCCGCCACGTCGGCGACGGCGACCGCGTCCTCGTGCTGCCGTGCCATCACATCGGCATCACCGACTACCGCTGGCTGGTCGCGACGCACGTGATGGCGGACGCCGACGCCACCATGCCCGTCGCGCGCGTCACCGTCGACGAGGCGCCCGGGCTCGACGTGTTCGAGGCGGGGCCGTCGGGCCTTGTCCGCCGGCACCTGCAGCGGCCGGCCGCGCCGCCGGTCGCGCCGCTCGCGAGCGTCGGCATCTGCCTCTTCGAACGCCGCGCGCTCGAGGCCGCGCTCGCCGAGAACGAGGACGCGATGGACCTCGAGCGCGACCTCCTGCCGCGCATGGTCGAGGGCGGCGCGCGGATCGCAGTGCGCCCGTTCCCTGGCCCGCGCCGGGGCATCACGGACATCGACGACTACTTCGAGGCGCACGCTGCCTACCGGACCAACGGCTGCTACGTCTGGCCGCGCGCGAAGGTCGCGCCCGACGCGAGGGTCGAAGACTCGATCCTCCTCGACGGCGCGGAGGTGGGAGAGCGCGCGTGCCTCCGCCGCACGATCGTGGATGAAGGAGTGAGGGTGCCCGCGGGAGCGAGGATCGGATTTGACCCGGAGGAGGACCGCGCGCTCGGCTACGTGACCAAGGGCGGCGTCACCGTCCTCACGTCGGCTGCCTCCGCCGCGCCCGTGATGGCGTAGCCCGCGGATCGGCGGCCCCGAAGGACCCGGACCCAATGGTCCGGGGTCGATCGCCATAAATAATTGCCCCAACGTACGTTACGGCGCTCGACCCGCGTACTCGGTACAACGTCGGAGGAATTCTTCTTCGGTCACGACCGCGATGCCGAGCTCCGCCGCCTTCTTCAGCTTGCTGCCCGCCTTCTCGCCCGCTACCACGAGCGTCGTCTTCTTCGTGATCGACGAGCCCACCACCGCCCCCGCGCCCACCGCCCGCGCCTTCGCCGCATCGCGCGTCAGCTGCTGCAGCGTCCCCGTGAACACCACCACCTCGCCCGCCAGCGGCCCCTCCGTCCGGCGCTCGAACGCCCGTGGCTCCACGCCCGCCGCGCGCAGGCGCCCGATCATGTCGCGCGCGTCCGCGCTCCCGAAGTACTCGCGGATGCTCTTCGCCACCTCGGGCCCGATCTCCTCGACCGACAGCAGGTCCTCCTCGGTCGCCTCCATCAGCGCGTCCAGCGTGTGGAAGCGCTCCGCGAGGATCTCCGCGATCCGCTCGCCGACGTTCCGGATCCCGAGCGCGTTCACGAAGCGGTGGAGCGGCGGCCGCTTGCTCCGCTCGATCTGCCCGATCAGGTTCTTCGCGGACTTCTCGGCCATCCGCTCCAGTTCCGCGAGATCCTCCGCCTTCAGTCGGTAGAGGTCCGCCGGGTCCTTGACCATCCCCTTCGCGACGAGCTGCGCCACGAGCTTCTCGCCGAGCCCCTCGATGTCCATCGCGCGCCGCGACGCGAAGTGGCGGATCCCCTGCTCCACCTGCGCCGGGCAGCGCGCGTTCGGGCACCGCGACGAAACTGCG
>DASUGR010000221.1:0-8498 GCA_036273915.1 Planctomycetota bacterium
GCCCTCTGCGACCCAGCCGTCGAGGATCTCGGCCCCGATCGCGAGCTCCAGGTGCGTCCCGACGGACCCGATCACCTCGAGCATCAGGAGCTCGCGCTCGTGGCGGCGCGCCCAGCCGGCGTACCCGACGGCTCACCCCCCTCCACGCGGCGCCAGCGCCAGATCCCGTCGCCGACCGTCAGCTCGACGGCGGCGCTCGCGATCGGCGCGCTCTTGTCCGCGTCGTGCCGAAGGTGCCAGCGGCCGAGGTGGTGGCTGCACGCGACCACGCCCGGCGCCATGCCCTCGGTCACGAACGGCCGCAGCACGAACCAGCCGATCTCCGTCTCCACGCGCACGAGGTCCTTCTCCGTGGCGCCGATCCGCTCCGCGTCGCTCGGGTGGATCCAGAGCGGGTTCTTGTGGCTGATCTCGTAGAGCCACGGGGAGTTCGCGGACCTTGAATGAATGAGCGTCGGCAGCCGGAACGTGGGCACGAGGCACATCTCGCCCTCGGCGAGGCGCGCCCTCGCGACGTGGCTCTCGATCGAGCCCGGCAGCGCGTACTCGGGCCAGCCCCATTCCGAAAGCGTCCTCGAGTAGATCTCGATCTTGCCGCTCGGCGTCTTGAAGCCCTCCTTCTCGTGGAGGCGGTACTGGTCGCGCTTCACCTCGAAGCAGCCGTAGCGGCGCATGTACGCGAGCGGGGTGGTCCCCTCCTTCGCCGCCGCCTCGGGGAGCCCGGGCACCGAGTTCTCGAAGATCCAGCGGTAGTTCTCGTCGATCGTGAGCTTCTCGCCCGGCCGGTAGGGCGACTCGAAGTGCCTCCGCACGCCGAGCGAGCCGTCCGGGTCGATGCGCCACGAGAGCTCGATCCAGAACTCCTCCTCCTCCCACACCTCGCCGGGGTTCGTCTCGTAGGTGAACTGCACCTTCCGGCCGTCGCGCTCGGCGAGCGCGCGCGCGACCGGCTGCCGAAAGCCGATCCACGCGCCCGCGTGCGTCTCCTGGCTCATCAGGTCGTGCCGCTCCGGCGCGAGCCCCATCGGGAGGACGAAATCGGCGTAGCGCGCGGTCTCGTTCCACGTCGGCGTGAGCGCGGCGTGGCAGCCGAGCCGCTCCTCGTCGCCGAGAAACTCGATCCACGCGCTGCCGTCGGGGTAGGTCCAGACCGGGTTGAAGACGCGGGTGAAGTAGGTGTCGATCCGGCGCTCGCGCGTCGCGAGGTACGGGAGGAGGAAGCTCATCTCGTGGTACGCGAGCGGGTAGTCGCGCGGGTAGAGGAGCTCGCTCCACACGTCCTGCGGCGGCGGGTTCATGAACGCCTTCGGCACGAACTTGTGCCAGCTGTTCGGCGAGGTGCCGCCGGTGGTGCCGACCGACCCGGTGAGCACGACGAGGAGGTCGAGCGCGCGCGCGGTCTGCCAGCCGCCGAGGTTGCCGGTCGCGGGGCCGCGCCAGACGTGCGCGGCGAGGCCGCCCTGCGCCTCGGCGACCACCTCGGCCGCGTGGAGGAGCTTCAGCCGGGGGACGCCGCTCTCCTTCTCCGCGCGCTCGAAGGTGTAGGGCGAGAGGTGCGTTTTCAGCGCGTCGACGAAGGCGTCGAAGTGAGGGGGCTCCGGGGGCCGCCCGGCCGGCGCGCCGCCGCGCAGCTGCCCGAGCGTCTCCTCCCAGTTCGTGTGCGCCTTCACGAACGCCGCGTCGAACTTCCCCTGCTCGAGGAGGTAGCGCGCGATCGCGAGGCAGATCGAGGTCTCGGATCCGGGCCACGTCGGGAGCCAGAGGTCCGCCTTCGCCGCGGTGTTCGAGAGCCGCGGGTCCATGACGACGAGCCTTGCGCCCTTCGTCTTCCCTTCGATGATCCGCTGCGCGTGCGGGTTGAAGTAGTGGCCCGACTCGAGGTGCGAGCTCATGAGGAGGATCACCTTCGCGTTCGCGAAGTCGGGCGAGGGGCGGTCGGCGCCCCACGTGAGCGCGTAGCCCACGCGCGCGGCCGAGGAGCATACATTTGTATGGCTGTTGTGGCCGTCGACGCCCCACGCGCGGAGGATCCGGTCCATCACGCCGTCGTGGCCGGGGCGGCCGACGTGGTACATGACCTCGGTCTTCCGCTCCTCGCGGAGCGCCTTGCCGATGCGGGCGCCGAGTGTTCCGAGCACCTCCTCCCACGAGACGCGCTCGAACTTCCCCCCTCCCCGGGGCCCCACCCGCTTCAACGGATAGAGGATCCGGTGCGGATCCTCCACCTGGTTCAAGGTCGCCGGACCCTTCGCGCACACGCGGCCGCGGCTTCCGGGGTGGACCGGGTTGCCCTCGAACCGCCGCACCTTGCCGGTCTCCCTGTCGACGTAGGCGAGGAGCCCGCACGCGGACTCGCAATTGAAGCAGATCGTCGGGACGAGGCGCATCTCGCGCTTCACGCGGCGCGGCCACGCCTTCGCGTCGTACTCGACGAAGCGGTCCCACTTGGACGGCGGCGGCGCGGCGGTCAGGCGATCCGGCAGGTATTTCACGACAGCGGCACCTCCTGCCCCGCCTTCACGTACGCGTGGTCGAGGCACGCGAAGGAGAGGATCGCGAGCGGCGGGAGCGCGATCGCACCGAACGCGAACGCGACGCCGAGCGCGTAGAGCGGGTCCTTGAGCATCCGGTGGTGCCCCTGCCGCGCGCCCGGCGTGGGCTGCGGCCAGAGCGCGCCGGCGACGACGACCGCGGCGTGGAGCGCGAGCCAGAGGATGCTCCACTCGCCGAAGAACCAGCCGATCGCGGACGCGGCGGCGAGCGCCTGCGCAGCGAGGTGCGCGGGGAGGAGCCGGTCCTCGCACCAGAGCTCGCGGCCGCGCGCCTGCCGGAAGAGGAACGCGGTGTAGACCGCGGTCGCGAGCGCGACCGGGATGCAGACGACGGCGAGGAACGTGCTCCGCGCGAAGAGCCACGGGAGGCTCAGGAGCGCGTGCGCGGTGAGGATCCAGCCGCCGCGGACGAGCCACGAGCGGGTGTTCGGCTTCGTGAGGAGGTAGAAGAACCGCCGCGGCTGTCCGAGGTCGCCGACGAGGAGGAGGAGCGTGACGGCCGTGAAGACGAGGCTCAGGAGGCCGCAGGCGCGCGCGCCGAGCCGTTCGCTCCACGCGCTGCCGGCGGCGCAGAGGAGCGCGCCGGCGGCGATCGCCTTCGTCACCATGTAGGCGGAGATGTGGCCGCCCCACAGGCGCGGCTTCGGCGTGTCGTAGACGGCGCGGGCCTCCTTGGTGCCGAAGGCGGGGAGGGGATCGGGGACCTCGGCGTGGGAGAGCGTGCGCGCGCCGTCGACGGCGAGCGGGTCGAGCGCGGCCGGGTCGGCGCCCAGGTAGAAGGTCTGCGGCTTCGTGCCGCGCTCGGGCTTCCGGACGGTCGCCTTCCGGTCGCGCAATTCCGCCCGGATCGCGGGGTCGTCGAGGTCGACGACCTTGATCGCCTGCTCGGGGCAGACGGCGACGCAGGCCGGCGCGAGGTCGACCTCGAGGCGGTGGGCGCAGAAGTGGCACTTGGCGGCGGTGCCCTCGCGCGGATCGATGTGGATGGCGTCGTAGGGGCAGGCCTGCATGCAGGACGCGCAGCCGATGCAGCGGTCGCGGTCGAGGTCGACGATGCCGTCGTCCCGCTTGTGGAGCGCGACGGTCGGGCAGATCTCGACGCAGGGGGCGTCCTCGCAGTGGTTGCAGCGGAGGACCGCCGCCGCGCGCCGGGTGTCGGGGAACTGCCCGTGCTCGATCCACTTGACCCAGGTGCGGAAGGCGCCGAGGGGGACGTCGTTCTCCTGTTTGCAGCCGACGGTGCAGGCGTGGCAGCCGATGCACGCGTCCTGGTCGAGAACGAATCCCCACCGCATGGGCGGGAGGGTACCAGATGACCCCTCGGGGCTGATTGAGGGGCCGATGTCGGTCATGCGTGGCGGTCTGGCCTCATGCGCCTCCTCTCAAGGGATGCCGGGGGGGCGGGGGTCCGAGTGCGAACATCTTCCGCTCGTCCCGAGGCCGGGGGGCGGGGAGGCGCCGTGGACCCGGGCGCGCAGGCCCCGCGTCCGAACATCTTCCGCCCGGGCACGTTGCCCGCCTACGCCGGGGCCGGGCGGCGCGGGCTGAGTGTGAACGGCGGTGATCCGGCAGGCCTCCCCCCGAGGACGCGTGTGCGAACATCTGCCGCTCCGCCGTGAGGCGGACCGCTCCGAGCCAGCGGCCCCGGGGTGCCGGATTCCGTCGAGCGTCTGAGGCTCGTGCATCTTCCATATGTATGTACCGTACAGGACCGACAGGATCGGGGGGATCGCGTCTGGGATACGTTCTCAGTCACATGCGGCTCGCGTTCGCCCTGCCCTTTTTCGCGTCTGTCCTTTGGGCGCAGACCGCGGAGGAACGTCTCGTCCCGCTGCTCAAGGAAAGCGACCGCGGCGTGCGATACGCCGCCGTCATGGCGCTCGGCAAGGCGAGCGTCGGGGAGAAAGCGCTCGCGGAGGCGCTGCGGGATCCGGAGTGGTGCGTGCGCGCGGAGGCCGCGGTCGCGTTGGCGCGCGTCGGGCCGCGGGCGCTTCCCCTCGTGCTCGAGGCCGCGCGCGACCCGGACCGCGATGTGCGGCTCGAGTCGTGGACCGCGCTCCGAAAGCTCGGGCCGGACGCCATCCGCGCCGCGCACGACCTGCTCCGCAAGGGGCTCTCGGCGGCCGACGCCGAGGAGCGTCTCGAGGCGGCGCGCTGCCTCGTGCTCCTCGGGCCGGAGGAGAACGAGGCCCTCCTCCCGGTCGTTCTCGCTGCCCTCAGGGAGGAGGACGACGCGGACCTCCTCTGCAGGGCCGCGTGGATCGTGCGGTCGATCGGGCCGCCGGCCATCGAGGCGGAGCGGCTGCTCCGGGCGCAGCCCGGCGACAAGGACCGGTCGCACTGGGACGCGTTCCGCGCGGCGCTCGCGGCCATCCGTCCCGCGAAGCCGGCCGCCGCGCCCGCGCTCACCGAGGCGGAGGCGCGCGAGATGCTCGCGAGCGAGACTGTCGAGGACATCCTCGACGGCGCGATCGGGCTCGAGAAGCTCGGCATCGACCCGCGGCCGCCGCTCGCGGAGCGCGACGACGAGGCTGCCGCCCGCGTGTTCGCGATCCTCGGGCCGGGCCCGACGCCGCCCCCGGAGCGGTGGCTCTGGAACGGCTGCGGCGAGTGGGCCGCGGTCGCGATGGGCCAGCGGGGTCTCGCCGCCGACGCGCTCGTCGGCATGAACCCGCGCGCGCGCGCCGCCGCGGTCTGGAGCCACGGCCGCGCGGGCATCCCGGTGCCGAAGGCGCTGCGCGACGAGGATCCGGTCGTCCGGGAGATGGCCGTCCGGACGCTCGGCCCACACGAGCTGTCGGCGGCGCTCCTCGGCGACGACGTGGCGATCCGGCGGCTCGCCGCGAACCGCTGCGCCGAGGAGGGCATCTACGTCGCCGAGCTCCTCGGGGCCGCGCGGTCGGAGGACCTCGACGTGAGAATCCTCGCGACGCGCGCGCTGTCGCGCTGCGGGAGGCCGTTCTCGCCGGCGCTCCGTGACATGAGCCGCGCCGTGCGCATGGAGGCCGTGCTCGGGCTCCCGGCGCAGCACGAGGAGGAGCTCGTCCGCGCGCTCTCGGACGAGGACTGGCGCATCCGCCGAGCGGCGCTCCAGCGGCTCGGCCCGTCGAAGCGGGCGGCAGAGGCGGCGGCGGCCTTCCTCGGCGACCTGAACCCGCTGCTCAGCGAGGTCGCCGCGGCCGCACTGTCCCGGATGGCAGCCGACGCCGCGCTGCCGCTCGCGGGCACGCTCCCCGGCAATCGCGCGGTCCAGCACCACGCGCCGCGGATCTGCAAGGCGATCGGCACGGACGGCGCCGCGGCTGTGCCCGTGCTCGTCCTCATGCTCACGGATCCGGACGCGAGCGTCCGCGAGTGCGCCGCGCGGTGCCTCATGGGGATCGGCCCCGGCGCCCGCGACGCGAGCAAGGCGCTCGTGGACGCGCTCCATGATCCGCGCCTCTGTGTCGTCAGCAACGCCGCGCTCGCGCTCGGCGCGATCGGCATCACGGCGGAGCTCGAGCACGCGCTCGAGGACCCGCGCGCGCGGGTCCGCGCCTACGCGGCCTTCGCGTACGGCTGGGCGTGCGGCGCCGCGCGCGGCCTCGACCAGGTCCCCTTCGAGGTGCGGCTGCCAGTCCTCGACTGCGGCGAGGCGCCGCCCGGGAGGTTCCCCGCGCTGCGCTCGAAGGACCCGGAGGTCGCGATCCCGTGCGCCGCCGCGCGCGACGCGGAGGAGCTCGACGCGTGGGAGTGCGAGCGCGTGATGGAGCTGCTCCTGTGCGGCGGCTGCCGGCCGGGCGCGCCGGGCGACTTCGACAAGTACAGGGACGTCCTCGGCAGCGCGGAGCTGCCGGCGCAGATGCAGTACCTCGTCCGCGCGCGTCGCACGGACGGCGGCAAGGAGCACGTCTTCGGCGAGAACCACCGGATCGCGCGCAGCGAGAACATCCCCGCGTTGCTGTGGTTCGAGCGGACGGAGGACGCCGACGCGTTGAACGGAGTGAGCGGCGTCTACATGCCGGTCTACGACACGAACGACCCCAAGCTCTTCGTGCGGAATGGGAAGGGGCTCCGGGGACCGGGAATTCCCCCGGCGCTCCGCGCGTGGCTCAAGGGGGAGGGCGGGTGGATCCCGTGCGGCCTCTGGTGGATGAACGACGTGACGCCCCTGGAGTCCGATGCGGGAGACCTCCTCGAGTTCGCGCGCTGGTCCATCGGACCTGAAGGGGACGAGAGCTCGCGCGCCGCGGCCGTGCGTGCGCTCGGCAAGGTCCACGACGCAGAGTCCGAGCGGTTCCTGCGCGAGGTCGCCGCCCGCAGCTGGCCCAAGGGCTACAACTATGCAACTGGAGAGGGCCTTCCCTTCCTCGCGCTCGCGGCGTTGGCGCGCCGCGGGCACCCGGACGCGTTGGTCGCGCTGGCGCACGACACGCCCGAGCCGTGGGAGGCCCTCGGGCTCCTGCTCGAGGCGGTGCCGGGATTCGCGACCGCCGAGCTCCGGCGGCGGCTTCTCGATGCGGACGCGACGGAAGAAGCCTGCGACACGCTCGACCAGGCGCTGCGGGAGCTGTCGCCGCAGGGCGTCCACCTCGAGGAGACGCTCTTCGCGGGCGCGGCGGAGGCCGCGATCGCGGGCAAGCTCAAGAGCCACGCGCTCGCACGGATCGCGGCGGTCGTGCCCGGCTGCCGCCGGAAGGCCCTTGCCGAGGCCGCGTTCGCGCGGATCGACCCGAGGGACTGGCTCCGGGAAGACGAAGAAGAGGTCGAACCCGACCTCGATGCGGCCGGGTTCCTCTACTCCTCGAATCCGGAGCGTTTCGTCGAGATCCTGCGGGCATGGTCAGCGGACGCGAACGAACGCGTGCGCGCGCTCGCGCTCCGGATGCTTCTACGGGTCGGCGACCCGAAGAGCGCGAGGCAACTCATCGGCGCCGTCGCCGACTGGCAGGACTACGAGCTCCTGGCGCGCACGCGCGCGCCCGAGGTCGAACGGTTCCTGACGGAGCAGACGCTGGCAGGCGTGGAGGGCGCGTCCTCGGGGCTTTTCGCCTACCACGGCTTTCGCTACGTCGGTCCCGCAATCGAGGAGGGCAAGGAGGAGTCGGGGGAGGCGATCGTCGCGACCCTGAAGGACGACCCCGTCGCCCGAACGCTCGCCGCGCTCGATCGCGAGGACGAGCACGAGTTCTGTCCGGAGCTCGGTCTCATCGACGACCCGCGGGTCCGGGCGTGGCTCGAGCAGGAGCGACGGACTCGCAGGTTCGACCTGCCCTGCACGCTCGGCGCGCTCGTCCTCGCGGGCGACCGTGAGGCGAAAGACGAGCTCTGGTCGATGGTCCGGTGCGGCCGGCACCGGCTGCTCTACGAGTTCTTCGACGAGCGGGTCTTCACGCTCGACTGGGACTTCTCCACGCTCCCGCACTGGACCCTTGAGCTCGACAGCAACTGCTGCCGGGTCGCGGGGGGCCTCGAGGACATCTTCGTGGAGAAGCTCGGGATGTCGTGGCTCTACGACCGCCCGAACCACGGCATCGCGGAGCCGCGGTCCAACCGCGTACGCACGGAGCTCCTCTGGTCGGGCGGCACGTACGTCTGGTGCCCGCTCGTGGACCACTTCGTCGCGAAGCCCGACTGAGCTGAGGCGGCCTCGCCGCGTTGGCCGCCGTGGCCTTGGCTGAGGCAGGCCCCCGGAGCCCCCTCACGTCGCAGGCCCGCGAAGCCCCTGTCGGCGCGGGCGAGAAAATCCGGTTCGCCTGTCACGGATCCCCCGGGGCCGTTCGTCACCTGGGTGAAGGAGGCGATTATGGCCCGCATCCAGGGAAGCAAGGCGCGCGGTCTCTACCAGCGCGCCGTCTACTGGTTCATGAAGCGCTTGCTGGGCCGCGTGCCCGAGCCCGTGCGCATCGCGGCGTACGCGAAGCGCCTGTTCAAGGCCCGCATGGGCATGGAGCAGGCGCTCCAGAA
>DASUGR010000222.1:0-14504 GCA_036273915.1 Planctomycetota bacterium
GCCCCCGCGGTGGCGGGCGGACCCGACGCCGTCCGTGTAGCCCATCTCCTCGAACACGCGGCGCGCGCGACGGTAGAGCCGGAGCGCGTGCTCCGGGCGCCGGAGCGCACGCGTCACGTCCGCGAGGTGGACGAGCGACACGCCGAGGCCGCGGCGGTCCCCGATCTCGGCGTGGATCTGCATGCCGCGCTCGATGAACGCCCGCGCCTCCTCGAGGTACCCGTTCGCGAGCGCGACGCGGCCGAGCCCGTCGAGCGCTACCGCGTGCCGCCGCCGGTCGCCCAGCGAGGCGGCGCGCGTCTCGGCCTCGCCGAAGGCCTCGCGCGCCGGGGCGAGGTTGCCGAGCAGGAGCTCGATCTGGCCCCGCAGGTTGAGGGCCTGGACGGCCGCGCCCTCGTTCCCGCTCTCCTCGGCCAGCCGCGCCGCCTCGTCGCGGTACCCGATCGCGGCGAGGAGCTCGCCGCGCTCGATCTCGAGCGCCGCGAGCCCGTTGTCGACGAACGCGAGCTTCCGCATGTCGCCGAGCTCCGCGAAGAGCTCCCGCGCGACCCCGTACGAGTAGTGCGCCCGGTCATACTCGCCGCGCGCCTGGTGGATCCGGCCGAGCCGGAGGTGGGCGCGGGGGAGGCTGCCGGGGTCCTGGGGCAGCTCGGTCGCGGACTCGACGTACCGCGTGAGCGACTCGAACGCCTCCCCGTAGTCGCCGGAGGCCTCGCACGCGAGCCCGTAGAGGTAGTCGAACTGCGCCCGCTGCGCCGCGGAGACCTCGGGGCGATTGACCAGCGGCTTCGCGTTGGCGAGGAGCCGCCGCGCCCGGTCCGGCAGCTGCAGCGTCATCAAGCGCGCGCAGCCCGCGAGCGTGTAGGGGAGCGCCCGCTCCGTCTCCCCCCCGGCGCGCAGGTGGTGCGCGATCGAGAGGGCGCGTCGCACGCGCTCCTCCCCCTTGTAGGTGAAGAGCATCGCCTCGGCCACCGCGAGGTGGAGGCGCCGCGGCCGGTCCGCCCCGCCGTCCGCGATGAGGCGCTGCGCCGCGGTGGGCGCGATCGCGCTCCAGAAGCGGTAGCGGTCCCGCGCCTGGTCCACGAGGCGGAGGATGCCCTGCTCCTCGAGCTCCGCGACCTCCCTCGCCTCGCCCGAGAGCGCCGCGAGGCGTGCGCGGACCAGCGCCTCGAGCCCCTCGGGCACGAGCTGCAGGAGCCGCTCCTCGGTGAAGTCGGGGGCGAGGCGCCATTCGCCGCGCACCTGGACCACGGCCGCCTCGTCCTTGCGGAGGCCGCGCAGGATCTCGGTCACGTGGAACGGGTTCCCGCGCGTGGCCTTGGCGAGCGCGGCGGCGAACCAGGGCGCCTCCTCCCCGAAGCCGTGGCCGGGGAACACCGCGTCCACGAGTCCCTCGACGTCGCCCATCGCGAGCGGCTTCAGCCGGATCTCCGGGAACTTCACGCCCCGGCGCGCCCACTCCGCCCGCGCGTCCTTGATCGCCTCCTTGCGCGCGCGCACGTCGCTCCGGTCCGCGTCGCCAACCGCGCCGACCACGAGCACGGGAAGCCTCTCCTCCCGCGCGCGCCCCGCGAGATCGAGAACGATCCGCACCGCCGCCTCGTCGGCCAGGTGAAGGTCGTCGAGGAGCAGGACGAGCGGGCTCCTGCGCGCCGCCGCGCGCAGGAGCGCGTGCCAGCGGTGGAGCAGCGGAGCGTCCTCCCACGCGACCCCGCCGAGCAGCAGGTCGGCGAAGTAGCGCGCGTTCGGCGGGTCGTCGCCCAGGAGGTCGTTCACGGCGGAGCGGACGTTCTCGCGCGTGCCGACGAGCACGCGCGCGAGGTCGTTCAGGATGCGCATCGGCCGCTGGCCGCTCGCCTGCGCACGCCCCTCGATCGTCCGCACGCCCTCGCGCGCCGCGAGACGCGCGACCTCGAGCAGAAGCCGCGACTTGCCCGCCCCGGTCTCGCCGTGGAGGAGCACCGCACCGCCCTCGCCGCCCATCGCGGCGCGGAGCAGCGAGCGGAGGCGCGAGACCTCCTTCGCGCGCCCGACGAGCGGCAGGAGGAACGACGGCGCGACCTCGACGTCGAACGCGGGCACGCGATAGCCCGTCTCGCCCGCGGGCCCCGTGACCAGGAGGCGGCTCTCCGGGATCCGGTAGCTCCCCTCCTGCTGCGCGACGAGGCTCAAGCGCGCGGCGAGCTGCACCGTGCCGCCGGCCTCGATCCGCGTGAGCGACCGGGCGCCCGGCGTGAGGACCTCGAGCCCCTCGACCGGCTCGATCGCCCACTGCACCTCGACCGGGCCCGGCCCGACGTCGCCGCGCACCTCGACCTCGGCGGTCCACGGCTCGGCCGCGCGGGGGCTCCGGGGGCGCAGGAACGGCGTGGCGACGACGATCCCCGCCGGACGGCCGGGCGGCGGCACGAACCTGGGATCGAGGTGCCACCGGTGGTCGAGCGCGCGCGCCTGCTGCGCCAGGTGCGCGAGGAACTCCATCGCGTCGCGCGGCCGGTCGGCAGGATCCTTCGCGACCGCGCTCGCCACGAGCGCCGCCAGCGCGGGCGGCACGTCCTCGAGCGGCCGCGGCACGGTGTCGAGCACGAGGCGGATCTGGTCGCGCACGTCGGCCGCGGCGAGCGGGTTCTTGCCCGTGATCATCTCGTGGAGCACGAGGCCCAACGCGTAGACGTCGGAGCGGCCGTCCGCCCCCTCCCCGCGGAGCTGCTCGGGCGCCATGTACCCGAGCGTGCCGGCCCCCCCTTCCCCCGCGCCCCCTTCCCTCCCCGTCCAGACGCGAGCGAGACCGAAGTCGGAGATCTTCAGCTGGTCGTCGCGCGTGACCAGGAGGTTCGCCGGTTTCACGTCGCGGTGGACGACCCCGATGCCGCCGGCCAGGGGCTTGCTGTGCGCGTAGAGGAGTCCCGCCGCGCACTGCATCGCGAGGTCGAGCGCGCGGCAGACGCCCACGGGGCCGCGCTCGAGGATCGCGGCGAGGCTCTCGCCCGGCACGTACTCGAGCACGAGGTAGGGATCGGGCGCCTCGATGAGCCAGAACGCCTGCACGATGTGCGGGTGCTCGCCGAGGCTGATCCACGTGCGCGCCTCCTCGCGGAACCGCGCGACCACGTCCGCGCCCGCCGGCCGTTTCGGGGTCTTCAGCGCGTACCGCCGCCCCGTGTGGGCATCGGTGACCGCGTAGACCACACCCATCCCGCCCGCGAAGATCTCGTCCACGCGGAAGCGGTCGAAGAGCCTCTCCCCACGGGAGAAGACGTTTTCTCCTTGCGCGATCCGGCGGAGGATACAACCCACCCGTGACTCCCCCCAAGAACCGGGTGGTCCTCGGGCTCAACGCCTACAGCCACGACGCGGCGGCGGCCCTCGTCGTGGACGGCCGCCTCGTGTTCGCGGCGGAGGAGGAGCGGTTCGACCGGAGAAAGCACAGCGCCGCGTTCCCGAGACTGGCGATCGCGGCCGCGCTCGCCCACGCAGGCCTCGGGCCGGGCGACGTCGACCGGGTCGCCTTCTGCTGGAAGCGGGACATGGCGCGGGTCCGAAAGGCCCTCTACGTCCTCCGCCGCCTGCCAAGGTCCCTCCCCTTCCTCCGGGAGCGCCCGGAAGGCCTGCCGCCGCGCCTCGCCTACCTCCGGAGCATCCGCGGCCTCGGCCCGGACCTCGCGGCCATCGGGATCACGGCCCCCGTCGCCCACGTCGACCACCATCTCGCGCACGCGGTCCAGGCGTGGCGCTTCGGCCCCGCCGACGAGGCGGTGCTCGTGACCGCGGACGGCATGGGCGAGTGGACGGCGACCGCGACATGGCGGGCCGGCGGCGACGGCCTCGTCCGGCGGAACGAGCGGTGCTACCCGCAGAGTCTCGGGAAGGTCTACGCCGCGGTCACCCAGCACCTCGGGTTCCGCCCGGACGCCGACGAGGGCAAGACGATGGGGCTCGCGCCCTACGGCCGGCCGCGGCTCGTTCCCGGGTTCCGGAAGGTGCTGCGAAGCGACCCCGGGCGCCTCTACGACATCGACCTCGGCGCGTTCGCGTACCCGCTCGGCCACACGCGGATGGCGGGCGCGCCGTTCGCGCGGCGCTTCGGCCCGGCGCGAGGGCCGGAGGCGCCGATCGAGCCCGCGCACGAGGACCTCGCGTTCGCCGCGCAGGCGGCGCTCGAGGAGGTGCTCGTGGACATCGCGAAAGGACTCGGGGGGGGGCCGGGGGCGCCGCACCTGGGCCTCGCCGGCGGCCTCTTCCTCAACTGCGCGGCGAACGGGCGGATCGCGCGCGAGGCGGGATTCGGATCGCTGTTCGTCTTCCCCGCCGCGGGCGACGCGGGCGCGGCTGCGGGCGCGGCGGCGCACGTCGCCGGCATGGCGCGGAGCGAGCTCACCCACGCGTTCCTCGGCGACGCGTTCGACGCCACGGCGATCGGCGCCGCGCTCGAGGGAAGGGGCGCGCGCACGGTCGCCGATCCCGCCGCCGCCGCGGCCGAGGCGCTCGCGCGAGGGAAGGTCGTCGGCTGGTTCCAGGGGCGCATGGAGTTCGGCCCGCGCGCGCTCGGCGGCCGCTCGATCCTCGCCGACCCGCGCGACCCTCTCATCAAGGACCGCCTGAACCGGGAGGTGAAATTCCGCGAAGGATTCCGCCCCTTCGCTCCCTCGGTGCTCGAGGAGAAGGCCGCCGACTGGTTCCTCTCCCCGTGCCCCTCTCCCTTCATGCTCCTCACGTTCCCCGTGCGGCCCGAGCGCCGCGCGGAAATCCCCGGCGTCGTCCACGTGGACGGGAGCGCTCGCGTGCAGACCGTCGGCCGGCAGCCGGAGATCCTCCCGTTCCGCAGGCTGATCGAGGCGTTTGGCGCGCGCACCGGCGTGCCGCTCGTCCTCAACACGTCGTTCAACGTGCGCGGCGAGCCGATCGTGCGGACGCCCCTGGACGCGGTCCGGTGCTTCGACGCGTCCGGGATCGACGTCCTCGTCCTCGGGAACCGCATGCTCGGAAAAACCGGGCCGCGCGAGTAGACTCCCGGGCGCGCGATGACGTACGAGCAGGGCGTGGTCCTCCTCGTCCTCGCCGGCGCGCTGTACCTTTTCGTCACCGAGAAGGTCCCGCTCGGCATCACCGGGCTCCTCGTGATCGCCGTGCTCGGCATCTCGGGCGTCGTGCCCGCGCGCGACGCGCTCGGCTCGTTCTCGAACCAGGCGTTCGTGCTCGTCGGGTCGCTCTACGTCGTCTCCGCGAGCCTCATCCGCACCGGCGTGGTCGGCGTGGTCGAGCGGTTCTTCCTCCGGCGCGCGGCGTCGGGCGGGTCGCTGCTCCTCTGGGCGACCGCGGGCGCGGCGGCGGTCTCGAGCGTCATCAACAACACGTCGGTCGTGGTGCTGATGATGCCCGTGCTCCTCGGCGCGGCGCGGCGGCTCGGCACGGCGCCCAGCCGGTACCTTATGCCCGTATGCTTCGCAGCGACCTGCGGCGGCATGACGACGCTGATCGGGACGTCGACGAACGTGCTGGTCGCGGGGCTCGCCTCGCCCTCCTTCGAGATCGGGTTCCTCGACTTCCTGCCCGTCGGCGCCGGGATGACCGCGCTGGGCCTGCTGTACCTCTGGTTCGCGGCCCCGCGGCTGCTCCCGGCGCGGCCGACGGTGTCCGCCGTGACCGGCGGCCGGGCCGTCGAGTACGTGACCGAGCTGCACGTCCGCATCGACGGGCCGGCGGTGGGCCTCGCGCCCATGGAGCTCGGGCGGCAGGTGCACGAGAGGGTGCGGATCCTCCAGCTGGTGCGCGGCGAGGAGGTGCTCGACCCGGAGAGGGCGCGGCTCATGGCCGGGGACACGTTGATCCTGCGCGGTCCGCCCGAGGCGATCGTCGCCATGCAGCGGGACTACCGGCTGGCGCCGCTCGAGGGGACTCCGGCGGGGCCCCGGGGGACCACGTTCGCGGAGGTCGTGATCACGCCCGCGTCGGAGCTGCTCGGTCGCACACTCGCGGACGTGGGGCTCCGGCGCGTCTTCGGCGTGACTGCGCTCGCGCTCCAGCGCCGCGGGTCGCACCTGCGCCGGGGGATCGTGCGGATGCCGCTCCAGGTCGGCGACACGATCCTCGTCGAGGGCACGCCGGGAAACGTCGAGCGCCTGCAGGGCCAGCCCGGCTTCCTGCTGCTGACGGGGATCGAGGAAGTGGTGGCGCTGCGCGGGCGGGCGCCCGTCGCGATCGCGATCCTCGTCTCGTTCGTCGCGCTGGCCGCGTCCGAGATCGTGGACATCACGCTCCTCGCGATCGCGGCGGCGGCCGCGTGCCTCCTGACCGGCTGCATCCGCGTGCGCCGCGCGGTGCGCGACGTGGACTGGAACGTCTTGGGGCTGCTCGCGGGCGCGGTGTGCCTCGGCACGGCGCTGGAGCGGAGCGGGCTCGCGGCGCGGTTCGTCGACCTCGTGTTCGCGCCGCTCCGCGGCTTCGGGCCCTGGTGGATGCTCGCCGCGACCTACTTCGCGACGATGGTCTTCACCGAGTTCCTGTCGAACTCGGCCGCGGCCGCGCTGATGGTGCCGGTCGCGTTCGCGACGGCGGCGCAGGCGGGGGTGTCGCCGAAGCCCTTCGTGTTCGCGGTCGCGTACGCGGCGTCGGCCGGCTTCGCGACGCCGATCGGCTACCAGACGCACGCGTTCATCTTCGGGCCGGGGGGCTACCGGTTCTCGGACTTCCTGCGCGTGGGGCTGCCGCTCGATCTCCTGCTCGCGACCTTCGCGACGCTCTTGATCCCGGTCTTCTTCCCGTTCTGAGAGCGGTCATCGATCCGGGCGGGAGACGAGGGAGGTGAGGAGGCTCGGGTACGCGTCGCACGGCGTCCAGCAGCCCGGGCACCGGTCCGCCACCACGTCCGCCCGCGCCGCCCGCGCCTCGGCGCCGCGCAGCACGCGGCCGAGGTCGAACCCGTTCTCGCGCAGGGAGCCGAGCGGGCGGTCATAGATCGAGCACGGGTAGACGACGCCCTTCGAGTCGACGAACACGGACGCCCGCAGCGCCGAGCAGGGGACCGGCGAGCGGCCGGTCGCGAGGTAGCGGCCGACGCGCCGCTGGTACGCGCGCTCGAGCAGCGAGACCGGGCTCCATCCCCGGCGGCGGTGCCGCTGCATGGCCGCGAGCGCCTCGGCGGGCGCGCGCACGCCGCTCCCGAGGTTCCGGTAGTAGTGCCCGCTCTCCATCCCGAGGTTGAAGTGGAAGTCCCCGGGCCCGATGCCGGGCACGACCTCGGCCGCGGCACGCACGGCCGCGTCGGCCTCGTGGTGGTTCTCGGGCAGGAGCGTCATCCCGAAGTAGGCCTCGACGCGCGGGAGCCTCGCCGTGCGGAGCGCGCGCATCGCCTCGCAGGCGCGGGCGTGCGCGCCCTCGCGGCCGCGCCGCCGGTCGTGGGTCGCGGGGGGGCCGTCGAGGCTGATCGTCACGAGGACCTTCGGGACGCCCGCGCGGACGAGGCGCTCGCAGCCTTCCACCAGGCGGTCCGGGAAGTAGCCGGTCGTCGGGAACGTGACGAGGCAGAGCCGCGGCAGCCCCTTCGCGAGCTCGTCGAGGATCGCGGGGAGGTCGGCCCGCTGGAAGATCTCGCCGCCGCTCAGGTTGGTCCACGCCGCGTGACGCGAGGACGAGAAGAACCTCCCCCATTCCTCGGGCGTGAGCTCGCCCTCCTGCGGGTTTCTCCAGATCGAGCAGAACGTGCAGCGCGTCGGGCAGCGGCTCGAGAGGATGAGCGTGAGCTTGTACGGCAAGCCGTCCTTCGCCGTCCCGCGTCGCGCCGCCGCGGCGAGCGAGAGGTACCGTCCTAGCCGCCGCATGCGCTCTCGATGGTGAGGATCTCGTTCTTGAGCTGGTCGTCGAGGAGGAGACCCTCCTGCTGCGCGACCGCCGGGACGGCGTCGAGGATGTCCTTGCCCCTCTGCGTCCACTTGGCGTCCCTGAAGAGGTTGCCGATGGTGCAGGCGCAGCGGCCGGCGTAGACGAGCGCCCGCAGCCGCTGGACCTGGTCGTTCGCCGCCTCGACATACTCCTCGAACGCGCGCTCCAGCTCCGGGCGGTTGAAGTCCTGGTCGCGCAGGACCGCCCGGTAGAAGCGGGCCTGCGCGCGGATGTACGGGAAACGCTTCCCGCCCGCCTCGAGCCTCGCCACCGCGTCGAGCACCCAGTCGAGGCTCTTCCGCGCCTCGGCCGGCTGCCGGCCGCGCACCTGGATGGCGTCCGCGAGGCGGAAGACGATGCGGACGCCCGTGTCGTCGAAGCCGTACCGGCTCCTCAGGAACTCCGCGGCCTCGAGCCCCGCCTCGATCAGCGGGCCGGGCGCGGGGTCGCCCGGGACCAGGTCGACCGTGAGCAGGACGATCCGCTCCGCGACGTGGCGCTGCTCCTCCTCCGTGATCCGCCCGACCCCGTTCTTCTGGAGCGCGAAGGCCGCCCCGTACGCGCGCAGCGCATTCCGCGCGATCTCCTTGTCCGGGTCCCCCGCACCCCGGATCAGGAACAGCAAGTCGCCCAGCTCGACGAACACCTGCGTCTGCTCGGGCGGCAGCGAGTTCCTGAGGTAGAGCTCGTACCGCGACGCGGCGATGGCCGCGATGCGCCGCGCGGACTCCGCATCGCCCTTGAGGAGGTACTCCTGCGCCTTCTGGGCGGCGATCGAGCCTTCCTCCCAGATGAGGCGGTGGCTCTTCGGCGCGACCCGCGTCCCCGCGGCCTCGAGGGTCTCGCTGCTCCTCCAGTCCCCGATCCGCGCCACCGTGAGGATCGCGAGCAGCACGAGCGCGACCGGCATCCACCGGATGGCGAGCGGGCGCGTGCGCTCCGCGAGCTCGCCGAACAGGAACGTGAGCCCCATGAGCGGCAGGTAGAGGAACCGGTCCGCGGTCGGGATCTTCAGGTGCACGAACACGTTGTGGACGGGAACGAGGGCGAGCAGGAACCAGAGGGCGCCGAGTCGCACGCGCGGCGAGCCGCGGGCCACCGCGAACGCGAGCGACGCGAGGACGAGGAGTCCCAAGGCCACGGCGGGGTGGAACGGTGTCGGCCTCAGCGGGACGACCGCGTCGAACGTGGGACCGTACGGGAAGAGGATCGTGGCCGCGTACCAGCCCGCGCCCGAGATCATGGTCCAGGTGGCGGTCATGAGGGAGCCCCCCATCGGCTCGTCCACCTGGCTCGCCCTGGCGCCGACGACCTCGCCGCGGTAGTAGAGGAACCCGAGGACCACCGCCGCCGCGGGCGCGGCGCCGAGGAGGAGCGTCCTCTTCCACGCGCCGCCGCGCAGCCGTTCCGGCCTGAGGCAGAGGTCCCACGCGAACCAGAGGCCCGGCACGACGACCGCGTGCTCCTTGCTGAAGAGCGCACCCGCGAGCGCCAGCAGCGCGAGCGCGCGGCGATCGGCCGCGTACGCGAGGACGGACGCGACCGAAAGGAGCCCGCACCACCCGTCGCCGAGCGAGCACACCCAGGAGGTCACCTCGACGGTCACCGGCGAGAAGGCGAAGAGCAGCGCGCCCGCCGCCGCCGGGACCGCGCCGAGGCCCGCGCGGAGCAGCAGCAGCACGAGGAGCGCGGCCGTGCCCGCGTGGAGCACGACGGCCAGCTTGTGGAACGGGGCCGCGCTCTCCTTCCCGAAGAGGGCGGTGATCACGGCGTACGAGAGCGAGCGGACCGGGCGGTAGATGTCGGTCGTCGGCAGCGTCGAGAGGTCGGTGAAGAACCGCAGCGGGTTCCCGATCTCGTTTATGGCCGTGTTGTTGACGATGTAGCGGTAGTCGTCGTGGAAGACGTAGTCGCCCTCCACCGCGCGCACGTGCACGACCAGCGCGAGGAAGCCGACGAGAAGCGCGAGCCAGCCCGGTTTCACGGCGGGCCTAGGCCCCCGCCTCGGCACGCCGCGCGGCGAGGAGCGAGAGCGCCGCGCGGGCGACCGGGTCCGCCTCGATCGCGACGATGCAGACCGGGTTCTTGCAGCGGCTCGTCTTGTAGTTGAAGTTCGTGATGCACGGGCTGCACGGCGGCGCGTCGTAGAACGCGACGCTCCCGCGGGAGAGCGGCCCGTAGAGCGCGGGCGAGTTGGGGCCGAAAAGCCCGAGCACGGGCACGCCGAGCGCGGACGCGAGGTGCACGGGCCCCGAGTCGTTCGACACGAGCACCTGCGCCCGCGCGAGCAGCGCGACGAGATCCTTCAAGTCGAGCTTGCCGGAGACGTCCCAGAGGTCGCGCTCCGAGGCCTCGACGACCTCCCGCGCGAGCGCCGTCTCGGCGCGGCCGCCGGTGACCGCGACGACCGCGCCCGCCTCGTCGACGAGACGGCGCGCGACGAGGCCGAAACGCCGTGTGGGCCAGCGGCGGCCGTGGAAGTTGTCGCCCGATCCCGGGTGCAGGACGACCAGGGGGTTCGGGGGCACGGCCCGGAGCCGGCACCAGCCGAGGACCCGCGCCGCGGCGTCGGGGTCGACCGCGAGCCCGCCGGGACGGTAGGCGGGCTCGCGCACGCCCGCCGCCCGCGCGAGGTCGAGGTAGCTCTCGCCGGTGTGGCGCGCGTCGTCGTAGGGCACCCGGACGTCCGCGAGCGCGGCGCGGCGGAGCCCCTTCGTGTCGAACGCGACGACCTGCCGCGCGCCCGCGAGGAAGAGGAGCGCCTGCGACGCCCGGACGTAGTGCTCGAAGTCGATCCCGACGTCGGGCGGCGAGGCGCGGAGCGTCGCGCCGGCGCGCAGGAGGTCGAGGCAGGCGCCGTGGACCGGCGTCATCCGCACGGAGAGGGTGCGGTCCGCGACGCCCTCGAAGAGCGGCTCGTTGCCGCGGAGCGTCACGACCGTGAGCCGCGCGCCGGGGTGCCGCCCCTTGAGCGCCCCGAGCACCGGCAGCAGGAGCGCGGCGTTCCCGATCCCCCAGAACTTCACCGCCACGATCTCGCGCACCGCGCGGAGCCTCGGGTAGTTCCCGGCGAGGTCGTGGAGCGCCTTCAGGGGCCGGAGCGCGCCCAAGAGCGCGCCGCCGAGCATGCGGTCCAGGAGCTTGCTCCTGGAGACGCTCACGCCGCGCCTCCGGGCTCGCCCGCCGGCTCGCCCGCCGTGGCCTTGGCGGGGGCGACAGCCTTGCCGGAGGCGCCCCGCCCCCCCAGCGCGAGGTTCATCTCGGTGTGGCAGTTCCAGTAGCACGCGCGGCACCCTTGGAGCGCCTCCCGCGCCTTCCGGTACACCTCGGACCTCCAGAGCGCCCGCACGTCGCCCTTCCCCACCGGCTTCCGCGCGGCGTTGAGGGGCACGCAGGGGTAGACCGTGCCGTAGCAGTCGACGACGACCGAGGTCCTCGGCGCGTGGCAGGGCACCGGGTTCGGCGCCCCCGCGAACGCGCGCGCGAAGAGCCCGAGGTACGCGGGCGAGTTGTCGAGCAGCGGGTCCTTCCGCGCGCGGGCCGCGAGGCGCGCCGCCGCCTCGGCAGCCGCGGGCTCCGGCCGCGCCACGCCGCCCGCGGGCGTGTGGACGGGCAGGAAGCCGACGCGGTCGACGCCCATGTCGCGGGCGCGGGCGAGCAGCGCGTCCACGCCGTCGGCGTTGCCGGGGCCGAGCGCGCAGGTGAGCGCGACGCGGTAGGGGCGGCGGGGAACGGAAAGGAGGCGGGCGGCCGCTCGCAGTACGCGCGCGAACGACCCGGGACGGCCGCGCAGCCGGTCGTGCGTCTCCGCGTCGGGGCCGTCGAGGGAGAGGTTCACGGACGCGAGGCCCGCGTCGGCGAGCGCGCGGGCGGTCTCCTCCGTGACGAGCGTGCCGTTCGTGTTCAGGTGCATCAGGAGGCCGCGTTTCACGCCGTGCCGGATCACGTCGACCGTGTCCGGGCGGAGGAGCGGCTCGCCCCCGGTCACGCCGACGCCCAGGACCCCGAGGTCCCGGAACGCATCGAGGGTTCCCCGGAGCCCCTCCCCATCCATCTCCCGCCCGCGGTCCCCGCGCGACGGGAGATCGCACATCGCGCAGTCGAGGTCGCAGCGGTAGGTGACGATCAGCGTGCCCAGGAGCGGCCTCGCCTCGCCGAGGAGCGCGCCGACGCCCGAGCGCAGCGCGCGCAGCGGCCAGGCGAGGTCGCCCGCGCGCAGGCGGCGCAGCAGGAGGTCGCCGTAGAGGCGTCTCACCGCTCGAACCTCGGCCCCGCGACCCTTGTCTCGTACTCGCCGCACTCGCGGCAGATCTCCGGGAACGAGCGCCGGAAGTGGGCGCGGCGGAACGCGCGCATCCTCGCGTTGTTGAGGATCTCCTCGAGCGGCGCCTCGTCGACGTGGCCCACGACCGCGTCGCCCTCGGGGTCGGCGCAGCAGACGGTGACGCGCCCGTCCGCGAGCACGACGAGGCTGCCGCGGCTCGGCTCCCGGCAGGGGTGGCGCCGCGCCTTGTCCATGAACTGCGGGATCGCCTGAATCCGGTCGGCCACGCCCCTCCACGCGGCCCGGAGCTCGTTCCACTTCGCCTCGGTGAGCCCGTTCACGACCATCGACACGTCGAGCGCGAGCGGGCTCCCGCGCTCGTCGCGGAGCCGGCGGAGCCGCAGCAGGTTCTCCCGGAGCGGCGCCAGGTCGACCCCGCGGATGCGCCGGTGCGTCTCCGCGTCGCCGTCGACGGAGAGCGTGAGCCTCGTCAAGCCCGCGTCCAGCAGGCGCCGGCCGCGCTCCTCGGTGAGCAGCGTGCCGTTGGTCGTGATCATGGTGCGCACGCCGCGCTCGGTCGCGGCCGCGATCATGTCCGGCAGCTCCCGCACGAGGAGGGGCTCGCCCCACTGGAACGGGAGGACGAACTCGAGGCCCGGGTTGTTGTCGAGGAAGCGGACGAAGGTCGCGAGGTCCATGCGCGCGCGCGGGCGCCGCATGCCGTTGTTCACCGGGCAGATCGTGCACGACAGGTTGCACGCGTTGGTGACCTCGAAGTTCGCGCTCACGAGCCGGTAGCCGCTCTCCCGGCGCAGCCGGAAGAGGAGCTCGTTCCAGACCGCGAGCCGCGCCGCGCGCCAGGTGCCGTACTTCGCCGCGATGAGCGACGCGAGCTCGGGTCGGCGCAGGTAGAGCCTCGCCGCCAAGGGGGCGAGCCACGCGCCGGGGCCGCCCCCCGTCGGGCGCGGCGCCGTCAGGAGACCTGCGATTCTCCTCAAACCGAGCCTCCCCGCGGCGGCTGCGATTCCATGCGCCCCGAGGCCGCTTCCCGGGCGGCTCGCGGGGCGCACGTCCCGGAGGCCGCCGGACGCGCCGGCGGCCTCCCGGGAAGTCGATTCCATGCTACGGCGTGAACGTGACGCGCAGCTCCGCGATGGCCGGGACGCCCTGCGGCGCCGTGTCCAGGTTGCCGCGGTTGTTCTCGAGCCCCGGCGTGGCGGGGTCGTCCGCGATCGGCAGCACCGGGCCGCCAGCCGGGGCGAAGCCGAGGGGTGCCGGTCCGAGCAGCTCGTCCGGGTTTGTCGAGATGAGCGTCGGATCGAAGACGATCCTCACCCGTACGAACCGCTTGCCCAACGAGCCGGCACCTGCCGGGAGGACCGTGGTCATCTGGTAGGCGACCGGGACCGCCGCATCCGCCGCAGGGACCTCCTGCGTGAAGCCGACGGCCGGGTTGAGCGTGAAGCTCCCGTCCGGAGCCTCGACCGTCGGGATGTCCGGAAGCCCGCCCAGGCCGGCCTTGACGGTGTCGATGAAGATGCGCATGGTCCGCAGCGCCGGGGTGCCCGACGAGTACGGGAAGCGCGGAGCGTTCCAGAGGACCAGCGCGCTGTCGTAGGACGTCGAGTCGGACAGCGTGTCGAAGCACTCCGAGACGATCTGGGTCGGACCGAACATCGACTCGCGAAGCTCGTCGCCCCAGACGCCGAAGGAGATCGTCACCGTACCGGCCATCTCCGCGAAATCCTTCGCCTCGTCGAACGTGAGGCCGGGCCGGTTCGGATCGGGTGTCAGGAACACGAACGGGTTGTTGAGCACCTCGCCCGACCCGAAGCCGTCCTGATCGGCCATGTAGATCTTGCCGCCGCCCCCCGCGCCGGCCTCGTCGACCGCGAAGCGGTCGCCGCCCTCGATGAACAGGGAGTTGCCGCCCCGCTTGCCGAAGGCGTAGCACTCCATCGCCCGGACCGTCATGTCGCCGCCGCAGATGAGCGCGATGCCGCCGCCGCCGCCGCCGCCGCCAGCCTCGCCTTGGCCGATATTGCCGTCCAGCGAGGTCGGAGAGGGCGGGTTGCCGCTGATGAAGTTCTCGTCGTAGGTGGAGCCCCCACGGCCGCCGACGCAGCGGATGACCGCCGCCCAGACCACCGTGTCGTTCGGGTCCATCGGATCCCCGGTGTCGATGTTGCCGAGCGTGACGTCGCCCCGGCAGGCGAAGCCCAAGAAGCCGCCGCCGCCACCGCCGCCGCCACCACCGTCGTCGTAGTCGTCCGCGAAGCCGTCCTCGAACTGGTTCGACGTCCCGCCGCCATCGTCGTCGCCGGCGCCGCCGCCGCCGCCCGCGCCGCCCGAGCAGAGGATG
>DASUGR010000223.1:0-61879 GCA_036273915.1 Planctomycetota bacterium
TGCAGCTCTACGGGCGGCGCCACGTCGCCACGGCGGGCGCGGTCTGCAACCTGCAGGAGGCGATCCGGCAGGCCGCCGCCGAGGACGGGGAGGCGCGCATCGCGGCGCGCGGCCGGCGCCTGCAGGTGAACGGCGAGACGATGCGGGGCCGCGAGTGCGGCGCGCTCGCGCTCGGCTACCTCGCGGCGGAGTGGAGCAAGCGGGGCATCGACCAGGTCCGCTTCCAGAAGGAGGCGACGACCGAGGAGCTCGAGGCCTTCGTCGCCGCCTTCCTCGACGTGGACGTGACGCGTCCCGAGCCGGCCGACCGGCTCGCCGCGGCGCTCGTGAACGAGAGCGTCGGCGGGGTCATCGTGGAGAAGCTCGCCGCGGACGAGCGCGAGCCGGTGCTTCTCGAGGAGCGCCGCGAGAGCGTCATGCGCGCCTACCTGCGAGGGCTTCGCGCCTTCAAGGAGGTGCTCCGTTGCGACGGGCTGCGCGACCGCGCCAAGATCCGCAGGGCCCGACGCGCGGTGCAGGGGGTCGTGGACAGCTTCCTCGAGGACGAGTCGGCGGTGCTCGCGCTGGCGCAGATCCGCAGCTTCGACCTGAAGCTCTTCCACCACAGCCTGAACACGTGCGTCCTGGCGGTCCTGATCGGCCAGCGGCTGCACCTCCCCCGCCGTCAGCTCGCCGACCTCGGCCTCGCGGCGCTCTTCCACGACGTCGGCAAGACGACGCCGGGAAACGGCACCGCCGCGGAGGAGGAGCGCGCCCACACCGCCCGCGGCGCGCGCATGCTCCTCGAGGAGGGCACGACCCACGAGGGGATGCTCAAGGCGGCGATCGCCGCGTACGAGCACCACGCGGGCGCGGACCGGAGCGGGTTCCCCACGATCCCCCACGATCCCCACCTCGTCTCGCGGATCGTGGCGGTCGCGGACGCCTACGACTCCCTGACCGCGCCGCCGGCCCCCCTGGCCCCCCCCGACGCGCTCGCGAGGATGCTCGCGAGGAAGGACCTCGACCCGCTGCTCGTGAAGGTGTTCGTGAACGCGATCGGCATCTACCCGGTCGGCTCGGTCGTCGAGCTCACGACGGGCGAGACCGCGATCGTCGCGAGCCCGCCCACCCCCGAGGCGTTCGACCGCCCGCGCGTGAAGGTCGTGAAGCGCGGCGCGGGCGCGCTCGAGCCCGACGCGCTCGTGGAGCTCGGCGGCGACGGCCCGCGGGTCGCCCGCGCGCTTCCGGCGGGTGCGTTCTTCGGCAGCGTCCTCGAGCACGTGTCGGCGCTGTAGAGGCGAGGAGGTTCCGGGGGCCGCTCGGGGAGCGAGCGCGGCGTGTTAGGCTCCCCGTCCCATGCGAAGGAAGCCCCTCATGGCCGCGACCGCCGACCGGTACGACCTCTACGAGCGGACGGTCCAGGAGCCCGACGCCGAGTGCGATCTCGTCGAGCAGGTGTGGGATGAGCTCAAGGGGAGAAGGCCCCGCACGCTGCGCGAGGACTTCTGCGGCACCGCGATCACCGCCATCGCGTGGGTCCGGCGCCGCCCGCGGAACCGCGCCGTGGCGATCGACCTGTCGCCGGACGTGCTGGCGGTCGCGGAGCAGCGGGTCCGGAAGCGGCTGAAGCCGGCCGCGCGCCGCCGGATCCGGCTCGTCCGCGGCGACGTGCTGAGGGCGAGGACGGCCCCGGTCGACACGGTCGTCGCGAGCAACTTCAGCTACTTCACGTTCAAGACGCGCCCGCTGCTCCGCCGCTACTTCCGCGCGTGCCACCGGGCGGTCGCGCGGGGCGGGATGCTGCTCCTCGACGCGTACGGCGGCAGCGACGCCTGGCGCGAGATCCGCGAGCCCCGGAAGGAGAAGGGGTACACCTACATCTGGGAGCAGCACCACGTGAACCCGGTCACGGCCCACGTCGTCAACCACATCCACTTCCGGTTCCCCGACGGGTCGAGGCTCAGGCGCGCGTTCACCTACGACTGGCGCCTGTGGACGCTCCCGGAGCTCACGGAGGTGCTCCACGAGGCCGGGTTCCGGAAGGTCACGGTCTACTGGGAGGGCACGGACCGGAACGGCGAGGGGAACGGCGTCTTCTCGCGGACGGAAAAGGGCGAGGCCTGCGAGGGCTGGGTGGCCTACCTGGCGGCGGAGAAGTGATGCTCGAGCGTTTCGCGGGCACGTGGCGCGCGAGGGAGACGCTCCACCCGTCGCCCTGGAACGCCGAGGGCGGGCCCGCGGAGGCGACGCTCGTCGCGCGCCTCGCGCTCGGCGGCGGCGCGCTGCTCATGGAGTACCGGCGCGGCGACTACGAGGGCATCGGCGTGATGCGCTCCGACCCGCGCGGGGCCGAGGTGATGCTCTGGTGGTTCGACGCGCTCGGGCCCCCCGGGCCGGCGAAGGGAGGGGTCCGAGGGGAGGGGCTCGTGCTCGAGCGGGAGAGCCCGGTCGGCCGCGCGCGCTACACGTACGCGTTCGTGCGCGACGGCGAGTTCACGTTCCGGATCGAGCACTCGCGCGACGGGAAGGCGTGGCAGGCCTATCTCGACGCGCGGTACGTGCGCACGGCCCCCGGAGCCCCCCCGCGTTGAGGCAAGAAGGGGGCAGGCACACCCTGCCCCCTCTCGGCCAGGAGCCGGTCCCGACATAGCTCCGTGGCCTGCTGTGATTTCGATCAGCGGCCCGCGAACGGGTTCGCGAAGCCGGAAAGCTCGGGGTACGCGGCGCACACGCGGTCGTGCGCGACGGCGCGGATCGCGCGGATCTCGGCGAGGACGCGCCGGAGCTCCGGGATGCGGCCGAACGCCGCGACCAGGTCGGTCGAGGCCGCGGTCTCGCCGTCGAACATCTCCTCGAGGAACTCGAGCGGCCCCTTGCGCTTCGGGTACTCGACCACGTGGTAGTCCGTGCCACGGGCGCCCTTGAGGCCGCCCTTCTCGCAGGCGAGCGCCACCGCGTCCTCGAGGCCGCCGAGCCGGTCGACGAGCCCCTTGGCCAGCGCGTCGCGGCCCGTCCAGACGCGTCCGCGCGCGATGGGCTCGATGTCGCTCGCCGCCTTGCCGCGCCCCGCCGCGACCTTGCCGACGAACTGGTCGTAGATCTCGCTCATGTGCGCGCGGATCATCGCCTTGGCGTCGTCGTCGAGCGCCTTCGAGGTGAGCAGCGCCGCCGCGCGCTTGCCGCGCGTGAGCCGCTCCGGCCGGATGCCGACCCACGGCCAGAACGCGTCGCCGTTCATGACCATGCCGACGACGCCGATGGAGCCCGTGATCGTCTGCGGCTCGGCGAAGATCGTCTGGCTGTTGCAGGAGATGTAGTAGCCGCCGCTCGCGGCGACGTCGCCCATCGAGGCGATGACCGGCTTCTCGGCCTTCGCGCGCTCGATCGCGCGCCAGATCATGTCCGACGCGAGCGCCGAGCCGCCGGGGCTGTTGACGCGGAGCACGATCGCCTTCACGTCGGCGTTCTTGCGCGCCGTCTCGATGGCGCCGACGATCGTCTCGGACCCCATCGCCGCGATGTTGCCCGACCAGTCGTACTGGCTCTTGCCCGAGACGATCGCCCCCGAGCAGTAGATGACCGCGAGCTTCGGGCCCGCGGGCTCGCTCGCCTTCGCGAAGAGCGAGGTCATCATGTTGGAGAAGAGCGTGAAGGGGTTCCCGTCGAGTTTGAGCTCCTTCTTCTCCAGCCGGCTCTTCCTCCGCATCAGCGTCTTGCCCGGGAAGAACGACTTGAGGCCGTCCTTGAACTGGTCCTCGTATTCGACGCGGTCGATGAGCCCGAGCGACTTGGCGCGCGTCGCCGTGAGGATCCCCTCGTCGACGGCCGCGCGCACCGCGTCCTCGGAGAGGCCGCGCCCCTCCGCGATCGCCTTGACCATGCTCCCGTAGATCTCGTCGAGCAGCGGGTCGAGCGTCTCGCGCAGCTCCTTCGACATCGAGTCGCGGACGAGGCTCTCGCCGGCGGACTTGTACTCGCCGATGTGGATCACGTCGAAGCTCAGGTGGAGCTTGCTCAGAAGCTCCTTCATGTAGAGGTTCTCGATCGCCACCCCGGGGATCGCGATGCTGCCCGACTCGGGCACCGAGATGCGGTCCGCGACGGACGCGAGCACCATGTCGGGCGTGCCCAGGTCCTCCTTGTAGACGAAGACCTTCTTGCCCGCCTGGCGGACGGCCTTCAGCGCGTCGCGGATCTCGAGGAGCCGGGCCCAGCCGATGCCGTAGTCCCCGAGCTTGAGCAGCACGGCATCCACGTCGGGATCGGCGGCGATCTCACGCAGGTAGCCGAGGAACGCGGACTGGTTGAGCCGCGGGGCGCCGAAGGGCATCTGCGGGAAGGGGTCCTCGCTCTCCTCGAGCCGGACCTTCACCTCCTCGATCCAGGCCTTCTGCTCCTTCGGGGCCTGCTCCTTCTCCTTGCCGTCGTGCTCCTTCGGGGACTCCTTGGGCGCCTCCTTCGGGACGTCCTGCGCCAGCGCGGGCAGGGCAAGGCAGAAGAGCGCAAGGGCGGGTAGCAATCGCTTCATCGTTCTGGAACCTCCGCGACCAAGTCTCCCATCACACATCCCGTGCCGGGAAAAGTCGCGATCAAGGGGCGCCCTCCGGCGCCAACGGTGTGCGGAATCCGCACGGTGCGCCGGTTTCCCCCGTCGCTGGCGGGGCGGCGCGGGGGCTGGTAGCTTGCGGCCATGCCGTACGAGCCGCCCGACTTCTACGGGATCGACGAGCTCCTGACCGAGGACGAGCGGATGATCCGGGATGCCGTCCGCGGGTGGGTCGAGGACCGCGTGCTCCCGATCATCTCGGAGCACTACATGGCGGGGACCTTCCCGACGGAGCTGATCCCGGAGATGGCCGAGCTCGGGCTCCTGGGCGCGGGGATCGACGGGTACGGCTGCCCCGGCCTCGGCGCGGTCGCCTACGGCCTCATCCTCCAGGAGCTCGAGCGCGGCGACAGCGGGATCCGGTCCTTCGCCTCGGTCCAGGGGTCGCTCGTGATGTGGCCGATCCGCCAGTACGGGTCCGAGGAGCAGCGGAAGCGGTGGCTCCCGGCGCTGCACAAGGGCGAGGCGATCGGCTGCTTCGGCCTCACGGAGCCCGACCACGGCTCCGACCCGGGCGGCATGGAGACGCGCGCGGTGAAGGAGGCCGACCGCTACGTGCTGAACGGCGCGAAGATGTGGATCACGAACGGCTCGATGGCCGACGTGGCGATCGTCTGGGCGAAACTCGACGGCGTGGTGCGCGGGTTCCTCGTCGAGAAGGGGACGCCGGGTTTCCTCCAGAGGTCGATGGGGAAGAAATTCTCGCTCCGCGCGTCCGACACGTCGGAGCTCGTGCTGCAGGACGTCGCGATTCCGCTCGACAATCTCATGCCGGGTGTGGAGGGGCTCCGGGGACCGCTCAACTGCCTGACGCAGGCGCGTTCCGGGATCGCCTGGGGCGTGTGCGGGGCCGCGATGGCCTGCTACGACGAGGCGCGCCGCTACGCGCTGCAGCGCGTGCAGTTCGGCAAGCCGATCGGCCACTTTCAGATCGTGCAGGGCAAGCTCGTCGAGGCGCTGGCCGAGATCACGAAGATGCAGCTCCTGAACCTCCGGATGGGCCGCATCAAGGAGACGGGCAAGGTCACGCCGCAGCAGGTGTCGATGGCGAAGCGGAACGGCTGCCACTTTGCGCTCGAGATCGCGCGGACGTGCCGCTCGATCCTCGGCGCGAACGGGATCACGGCCGAGTACCAGGTGATGCGCCACATGTGCAACCTGGAGTCGGTGATCACGTACGAGGGCACGCACGACATCCACACGCTGATCCTCGGCCACGCGATCACCGGCCTCGACGCCTTCCGGTAAGCGTACGTACCGAGTACGCACGTCCAAGTACGCACGTCCATCGCCGTAACTTATGTTCTGACATATGGTTACGGCCGTGACATGCGGAGTTTGGGTCCGCAGGTGTCTCCCTCCCCCGGCCCCTCCCACTCCTCTTCCTCGCCGGATCTCCGATAAGGAACCGGGGGAGAATTGCCGCAACTCGGCATCTACAGCGAGCGCGAGGTCAAGGAGGCGAAGGACCTCGTCAAGGAGCTCATCCGCGTCGTCCGCGCCTGCCGGCTCTACGCGCAGGACCACCCTGCGCTCAAGGAGATGGCGGACACGCTGCGCCGGCGCTGGGAGGAGGCCACCGCCGCGGGCCCCATCGCGCTCCGCTTCACCGAGCGGAAGGTCCTCCTCGACGAGGAGCCGGTCCACCAGGCCCCCGGCAACACGCACGAGGTGATCCCGTCCGCACTCTACGAGCACGGGGTCGTCGGCTTCGTGCTCCAGCCCGGGCTCGAGCCGGAGGAGACGCGCCGCCTCGTCGCCGCGCTCTCCGCGGACCCGGGCGGGACCGCCGACTACCCGTCGCTCCTGTGGGAGGCCGACCTCCCCCACGTCCAGGTCCTCGTGGACGTGGATGACGCCGACGAGGATCCGATCACGACGCCCGCCGACTTCGCGCAGCAGGTGACGAAGCTCGCCGACGGCACCGACGTGCTCCCGGGCAGCGACTACACGGACGCGCGCGCGGCCCCCGCGGCCCCCGTACCCCCTGCGCATCTCCCCCTCGATGCCGAGGAGCAGGCGAGGCTTCAGGAGCTCGCCCCCAGCGAGCGCTACGTCGAGACGGTCCGGCACGCGCTCCGGGTCGTGCATGCCATGGCTTCCGAGCCTGCCGCCCCCGACGAGGCGGGCCAGATCGAGAAGATCCTCGGCGACCTCCTCGGCGCGGTTCTCGCCTCGGGCGACCTGCCCGCGGCCACCGAGGCCGCGGCGCGCGCGCGCGCGCTGGCGGGCTCGTCCACGCCGCTCGAGATGCGCGCGGGCGAGCTGACGCTCTCGATCCTCGTCGCCCCCGCCAACCTCCGGGCGTTCCTCCGCACGCTCGACGACCACCAGCAGGTCGACGCGCGCGCGCTCGGCGGCCTGCTGGTGGAGCTCGGCCGCCCCTCGGCCCCCACCGTCGCCGCGTGGCTCCTCGAGACGAAGTTTCCCGCCGCCGTGCAGGACGCGATGCGCGTCTACCGCGAGGCGGCGGCGGAGGCGCTCGTCCCCCTCTACGCGAGCGGCGGATCGACGCGCGAGCGGGCGGGCGGCGCGCTGCTCGAGCTCGGCACGGACGCCGCCTTGACGACGCTCGCGGGCGGCTTCCGGGAGCTCACGGAGGAGACGCGGCTTCGCCTCCTCCAGCATGCCGGGCGCAGCCGCGACGCGGGGCTCCGGCGCGTGCTCCTCGACGCGCTCGACGACCCCTCCGAGGGAGTGCGGCGCGCGGCGATCGGGGCGATCAAGCGCCAGGATGCGCCGCGGCTCGCGGCCGTGGCGAAGGATCTTCTCGACAGGGGCGTGCTCGAGACGCGATATCGCGCGGAGATGGAGGACTTCTTCGAGATGCTCTCGCGGGCGGGCGACGGCTCCGTGGCGCGCCTCCTCGCCGACCACTGCATGCCGCGCGGCTTCCGCCTCGGGTTCCTGCCGCTCACGCCCGTGCAGCAGCTCTCGGCGCGCGCGCTGCGGCGCATGCGGGCGCCCGACGCGCGGCTGATCGTCGAGGAGCTGCGGAACCGGGCGCCGCGCGCCGTGCGCGAGATCCTCGACGACCCGCTCGGGGACTAGGATGGGCCGGCGGCGCTCCCGAAACAAACGCGCGAGGGAGATCCGTCCCCGCCTGCTCGCCGCCTCCGGCGCGCAGATCGAGCTCTCCCGGGGCCGCGACTACGTTCTCGGGCGCGGCCGCGACTGCGACATCGTGATCGACGATCTCCTCAGCTCGCGTCACCACGCGCGCCTCTCCGTCGCCGGGGACATCGCGATCACGGATCTCAAGAGCCGCAACGGAACCTTCGTGGACGAGGCGCGCATCGAGGAGGAGACGTGCCTCGCCCACGGGAGCCGGATCCGGGTCGGCGCGTGCGTCTACCTGCTCAGCACGGCCGCGGGACCGGCCGCCGTCGCCGACACGGGCACGGTCGCGCTCGAGCAGATGACGCTCGGCCCCGGCATCGACGAGGGCGTCCTCCGCTCGCTGCGCGACGAGCAGGCGCACGGCGGCCTCGCCGGCCAGCTCGACGCCTTCGGCCTCGTGGACATCCTCCAGGGGCTCCTGCGGGCGGGCCATGCCGGCACGCTGCACGTGGCGCTGCCGTCGGGCCACGCGCGCGTGGAGGTGCGGCGAGGCGACGTGCACGACGCCTCGTGCGGGGAGGCGCGCGGCCTCGACGCCCTGGTCGCGCTCGCCCGCGAGCGGGTGGGCGTCTTCTGGCTCGCCGAGACCGAGGACGCGTGCGAGCGGACGATCGACGAGCCGAGCGGGCGCCTGCTCTACGTCCTCTGCCGGTCGCTCGAGTAGGCCTTCCCGCGAAGGGAGGGGAGGGGGCGCGGGGGAGGGGCCCGAGTGCGCCAGCGCTGGCGCACCCGGCCGCCGCAAACACAGCGCGCCCGCGGACTTGCGGGCGCGCTGCAGGTCAACCGTTGGCCTGGATTAGTCGAATTTCTCGCCTTCGGGCTCCTCGTCCTCGGGCTTCGGCTGGTCCGGCGGCGGCGGCGGGGACTCTCCCGCGCCCTCCGCTCCGCCCGCCGGCATCGCCGCCTGGGCGATCTTCATCGCCTCCTTCACCGGCCAGTCCCCGCACCAGCGGAGGTTGCCGTCCGGGAAGGTCACGGCCGTCGAGAGCGTGAAGACGTCGGGCACGTTCTGCGCGACCTGCATCACCTCGGGCGGCACCCCCATCATCCCGAGCATCATCACCATGGGCTTCAGCGCACCGAGGTTGATCGTGAACCCGATGTTGTGGCCGCGACCCAGGCGCGACATCGCCGCGAGGTGCGGGTTCTCCGCGTCCTTCTCGCCGCGGCCCACCTTGTCGATCAGCGCCTTCAGGTCGTCCTCCGCCGTCGGCGACATCGCCATGAAGCACAGGTCCTTGTGGATCGCCATGTAGCCCTGCATGCTGGAGAACACCATCGCCATCTGCGGGTCCTCCGACGTCATCCCGAACCGGTGGAGGCTGATCTCGCCGTGCTTCGCCACGTTCTTCTCGAGGACGTAGGAGATCGGGATCCCGATCTTCTTGAGCGCGGCGTTGACCTTGTCCGCGTCGAACGACGCCATGAGCGCCGTGCCGTCGCTCCCGGGCTTCAGCTCGATGAGGCCGAGCATGTTGGCGCTCATCATCATGTTGATGTTCATCGACATCGCCGAGCGGCCCGTGCGCGACGCCTCGAACGCGCTCCCGACGGAGAGGAGCTGCATGATCGCCTGGGCGACCTCCTCCCCGCCCGCCGCCTGGAGAAGCTCCCTCATCTCCTTCGTCGGCCAGTCGGGGTTCATGCACGCCGTCATCGTCATGTAGGCTTCCTTGGGCAGGTAGGCCGCAAGGTCCACCGTCCCCGGCTCGCCCGCGCGCTTCAGCAGGTTGCGGAGTCCTGAGCCCGCCTGGATCGCCAGGAAGCCCTCGGTCTCGAGGCGATCCCCCGTCCAGGTCGCGCCGTAGTCGAGCGACTCCACGCTCAGGACCGCGCCCTTGAGCGAGGTCATGATCGGGAGGATCAGCGCGCGCGCCTGCTCCGGCACGTCGCCCTGCGCGGCGACGGCCATCGTGGCCTCCGTCGCCCACTGCTCGATCTCCTCCTTGTGCTCGGCCACGATGTCGCCGAGGTAGACGTGGAGCACCGCGTCGCCCTCGACGCGGAAGGCCGTCGGCGTCCCGCGCGGCTCCGTCTCGAGGAGGTCCGGCTCCGCGACCACGACGGCACCGCCGCGGGAGATCGCGAACGCGCCCTCGCGAAGCTCCTTCTTGCCCTCCCACGTCGCGCCCCCCGCCGGGTGGAGGACCACGATGGGCTCCCCCTGCTCCGTGAGGCCCGCGTAGATCGGCTTCGTGCGGTCCACGATGTCCGCGTTGAGCCCGGAGACCATGAACAGGAAGGTGGAGGCGGGCATCTGCTCGAGCGGCGCGACCTGCGCGCCGAGGCCGATGGCCTTGAGCATCGGGACCCACTCCTTGACGATCGCGTCGATGCGGTCGAAGGACGCGACGCGGAAGGAGATCGGGGTGCCCTTCGGCAGCTGGGCCGTCGCGGGATCCCCTTCCTGCGCCCGGGCCATGGGCAGGAAGAGGGCAAGGAGGATCGTGGCGGACAGGATTCGCATGGAGGGGTTCCTTTGGGGACCGGTACCGGAGAAGAGGATACCCGCTCCTGGCAAGGGTTCTTCGCTCCCGTCGCTCCCCCCCGGCCCCCCCCTGCATCCGTCCCGGCACGGCTCCCTACTTCCCCGGGGCGTTCGCCTCCTTCTTCCTGGGCTTCACGGCCCAGTAGGTTCCGCCGTTCTCGGCGGCAAGCTGGCGCAGGAATGCGGAGTTGTGGTCGGCGCCGATGCCGATCGTGTGGATGGCGACCCGGCGCAACGCGTTCCACTCCCGGGCGGCCTCGAGCGTCCGCTCGGGATCCTCGGTCTGGCCCCTGGCGTCGGTCGGCGCCCCGTCCGTGAGGAGATAGATCGCGTCCGCGCGGGCGGGGCCGGGCGGCTCCTCGGGGTGGACGCCCGCGAGCCGCAGCGCGAGGTCGAGCGCCTCGTAGATGTTCGTCTGCCCCTCGGCGCCCATCTGCGCGAGCGCCGCGGCGAGCGCGGCGTGGCGCTCCGGCTTCGCCGGCTCGAGCGTGTCGCCGAGGATCGCCTCCGCGTGGTCGGAGTAGGCGACGACCGTGTAGCGCGCGTCGCGGCGCAGCGATTTCGCGGCGCGCAGGAGCTCGCGCGTGGCCGCGTCGAAGCGCGAGTCCTCGTCGTCGCGCGCGGCGACCGGGCCGCCGTTGACGAAGCGCGGGTTCTCCATCGACATGATCATCGAGCCCGAGCGGTCGAGGACGTAGATGATCCGGTCCTCGAGCTGCGGGATGCCGTAGAAGTTCCCCTGGTCCGAGGTGACGGGCGCCGGCTTGCCGGCGCCGAGCGCCGTCTTCCCGGCCATCACCTCGGCCTCGTGGTCGCGCCACCACTTCTGCCAGATCTTCGGGTCGTCGCCGGGGTTCGCGCCGGTGAGGATGCGGAGCGCGTCGAACATCTCGCGCTGGGTCCGCGAGCGGTCGCTCTCGCGCTGCACCTGGCGGACGAGCGCGGCGACGCCCTCCGGCAGCGCCGCGCGTGCCGTCGCCTGCGCCGCGGCGGCCCGCACCGCGCCGTCGCGGTCGGAGAGGCGCTTGAGGATCGTCGGCAGCCCCGGCGCGCCGACCTTGTCGCCCCGCGACGCGAGGGCGTCGAGCAACGCGACCGCCTGCCCGGCGTCCCGCGTCTTCTCGAGCGCGTCGAGCACTGCCGCCACGCCGCCCTCCGGCCACGCCATGACCCGCTCCGCGGAGCCCCGCAGCAGCGCCGGGGACCGCGCGCGGGAGAGGCCGTGCTCGGCGAGCCAGCCGAGCGTCGCGCCGGCCTTGAGCGACGCGACCCCCTGCAGGATCGCGGCCCGCTCGAGCTCCAGCTCCCCGAGCCGCGCGTCGAGGTCCGTCTCGCGCGTCTCGAGCGCGCGGAGCGCCTCCGGATCGACCTTCGCCGGCTCGGAGCGGACGCGAATGCGCATCGCGCGCGCCTTCCGGCGGACCTCGTGGAGATCCTTCCGCAGGCCGAGGGTCTCTTCCTCGAGCCGCTCCCATGTGGAGAAGAGGAGGTCGGCCGCCTCGGGCACGTCCGCGCGCGCCAGTTCGAGGATCGCGGCCCGGCGCTGCGCGAGGGGCGCGTCGTCCCGGTAGGCCTCGCGGAAGCGGTCCTGCGCCTCCGTCCCGTCGGCGGCGCCGGCTCCGGCGACGAGCAGGAGGGCGACGAGCGCGCGCCGGAGCGGACGCCTGCGGGGGCGCGGCGCGGAACTCGGGACCGGCCCGCGCCGCATGGGCTACTTCCGGCGCTCCACGAACTTCCCGCCGTTCTGGGCGGCAAGCGTCTTCAGGAAGTAGGTGCCCACGGGCTCTGTGTCGACGGCGATCGTGTGGATGACGATCCCGGCGTCGCGATTCCACTGGCGGACGGCCTCGAGGATGATCTCCGGGTCCATCGGCTGCGCGTCGTCCATGCGGTTGTCGGTCGGACCGCCGTCGGAGAGCAGGTAGATCGTGTCGATCCGGAGGCCGTCCTTCGGCTTCTCGGTTGCGCCCGCCTCGGGCACGCCCGCAAGCATGAACGCCTCGCGCAGCGCGCCGAGCGTGTAGGTCGTGCCGCTCGCGAGGACGGAGTCGACGTCGCTCCGGAGCTCATCCTTCACGGTCGGGGTCGCCTTCTCCGGGTCGGGGTGCCACGTCCGCACGGCCTGATTGAAGAAGATCACGCTGAAGATCTTCTCCTGCGTCAGGTTGCCGACGCAGCGCTTGAGCTCGTTCTTGGCGACCTCCATGCGGGTCTTGCCCTCGACCGGCATCTCGGACTCCTTCTTGCCGGTGATGGGCCCCTTGACCAGCTGCTCCACCTCCGCGTTCATGCTGCCCGAGATGTCGATGATGAAGCAGAGGCGCTCCGACTGGGTCGGGATGCCGTAGAACTGCGGGGTGCCCTTGGCCCTCTCCGAGGGGTCCATCTCGGAGCCCTTCGCCGGCTCCCGCGGCAGCTGCCTGCCGACCGAGGCCCACCACCTCGCCCACGTGTCGGCGAACCCCATGTTCTGGCCGGTGAGGGACATCAGTGCGGTGTTGATGTCGTCCTTGAGGCGCCCCTCCGCCTTCGCCATCATCTCGATGAGGAGAGAGACCCCCTCGGACGAGCGCGTCTCGGTGAGCACCTGCACGACGGCCGCCCGCACGCGCCAATCCTCGTCCTTCGCGGACGCCGCGAGGAGCGCGAACGCCTCCGCCCTGCGGAAGGCGCCCAGCGCGCGCGCCGTGGCGACGCGCACCGCGGGATCCGCGTCCTTCTGGAGCTTCTTCAGCGACGCGAGCGCCTTCGAGGAGACCTTCTCGTCGGCGAGCGCGGCGTGCCACTGCGCGCAAGCGCGCGCGAGGAGCTGGCGCACGTAGGACGAGGGGTGATGGTCGAGCGCCGAGAGCGCGGCCTGGACCGTCTTCGGCTCCTGGCAGCCCGTCAACGACTTGAGGAGCAGCGTCTCGGAGGCGCGCGCGCGGCGGAACTCCGCCTCGAGCTTCTCGAGCGCCTTCGTGTGGTGGTCGCGGAGCGCGATCTCCTGCTCGCTGAGTGCGCGGCGGCGCTTCAAGGGATCGAGCTTGCCCTGCCGCTCCGCGATCTTGCTCTCGACCTGGTCCAGGTACGCGCCGTAGCGCGACGCGATCTCGCCGAACGCGGAGACGATCTCGGGGTGGTCCCAGCTCGCGAGCGCCGTGAACCACGTGTCGCGCTGGTCAGGGTCGAGCTGGTCGAAGTAGGCGGAGGTGAGCGCGTCGCGCGCCTCGACCCAGGTGGCCCTGCCGTCGGCGGCCGCCGGCAGCACGACCAGGAAAAGGGCGAGAAAGCGGGGGACCATCCAGAGATTCTAGCCCTTGGGCCGTTCGCGGAGGACCTCCGCGCCGGAAAGAGGGGGGGCCGGGGGGCGCTGCCGCCGCGCTACGGCGCCGTGAAGGAGGCGGCGAGGCCGAGCCCGCCCGAGACGCACAGCGTGGCGAGGCCCCGCCGGGCGCCCCGGCTCCGCATGGCGTGGAGGAGCGTGACGACGATCCGGGCGCCCGTGCAGCCGATCGGGTGGCCGAGCGCGATCGCGCCCCCGTTCACGTTGAGACGCTTCGGGTCGATCGGAAGGTCCTTCAAGCACGCGAGCACCTGCGCCGCGAAGGCCTCGTTCAGCTCGACGAGGTCGTAGTCATCGAGCCTCGTGTTCGTGCGCGCGAGGAGCTTGTTGGTCGCGGGCACGGGCCCGATGCCCATGATCCTCGGATCGACGCCCGCGCTATCGTAGTCCTCGAGGAACGCGAGCGGCTCGAGCCCCTGCTGCTTCGCGAACGACTCCGCGACGAGCAGCGTCGCCGCCGCGCCGTCGGTGATCCCCGAGCTGTTGCCGGCGTGCACGGTTCCGCCCTGCTTGAAGACCGGCGGGAGCTTCGCGAGCTGTTCCATCGTGGTGTCGGGTCGCGGGTGTTCGTCGGCGTAAACGAGCGTCTTCTCGTTCACCTTGACCGGGACGATCTCCGCCTTGAACGCGCCCGACGCGATCGCCTTCCCGGCCTTTGCCTGCGACTCGAGCGCGAAGGCGTCCTGGACGTCCCGCGGGATCCCGTACTGCTCGGCCAGGGTCTCGGCGGTAGCGCCCATCAGCTGATCCGCGAGGCGGCAGTGGAACCCGTCCTCGTACATGCCGTCGACGAGCTTCCCGTGGCCGAGCCGGTAGCCGAGGCGCATCTTCTTGAGCAGGAACGGGACCTGGCTCATCGACTCGACGCCGCCCGCGACGATCGCGTTCGCGCGCCCGAGGCGGATGAGGTCGGCCCCCATCGCGATCGACTTCATCCCCGAGCCGCACGCCATGTTCACCGTGTGCGCGGGCACGGTGTCCGGGATCCCCGCGCGCATGGCGACCTGGCGGGCGGGGTTCGGGCCCTGGCCCGCCTGGCGCGCGCAGCCGAGGATCACCTCGTCGATCGGGATCCGGACGCCGTCGACCAGCGGCTTCACGACGGCCGCCCCGAGCTCGGCGACGGAGAGCGGGGAGAGGCCCCCGAGGTACTTCCCGATCGGGGTCCGGAGGGCGCGGACGACGGCGACGCGTTCCATGCCCTTGATCCTATCCCCGGTGCCAACCGGCGGCCTTCCGGGGCTATGATCGGCGGCCGTGAAACGGCTCCTCGTCGCGAGCGTGATCGCCCTCGTGCTGGTCGGCGGCCTCGGGATCTACGCCCTGCGCGTCCTCGGCGATGCGGCGCAGCGCGCGGGGGATCTCGACAAGGCCCTCGACGCGGCATCCAAAGCACTCCTCGAGACGAACGATCTCTTCCCGTACGCGGCGGCCCCCCGCCTCGACCCCGTGCGGTTCCCGACGTGGCTGGAGGTCCGGGGCGAGATGGCGCGCGACGTGGCGGCGCACGTGGCGGAGCCGTCGTCCGGCGACTTCCACACGCGCGAGACGGTGAACGAGCTGCTCCACCGGATGCGCGGCGAGCTCGTCGCGAGGAAGATGAGCCTCGCGGAGTACCGCGCGACGGCGCGGCGGTGGCGGGCGCTGCTCGCGCTGCCGGAGTTCGAGGAGCTGCGCGCCGCGTGGCGCAAGCGCACGGCCACGCGGAAGTTCCCGGGCGGCCTCGCGCTGCCGCCGGCAGCGACGGACGCGGATGCGAAGGAGCTGGAGCAGTTGCGCCGCTACGCGCGGGTGCTCGAGGACACGATGGACGCGGATCTCCTGGACCCGCTCCTCGACGGGATCTAACTGAACTTCCGGGATTCCCGGCGCTGGGCGGGGAGATCCGCTCTTCATCCGCCCCTGGTGAGACCTCGCGTTCTAGCCCCCGCAGCCGCACGCGTCCTTTGGGCTCTCGGTCGAGTCCTTCGGTTCTTCGTCCGCGGGTTTCTCGTCGGCCGGTTTCTCGTCGGCCGGTTTCTCCTCGTCGCCCGCCTTCTTCCCGTCCGCGGGTTCCTTGGCGTCGGCGGGCTTCTGCGCGTCCGCGGGCTTGTCCTCCGCCGGCTTCTTCTCGTCGGAGGGCTTCTGCCCCTCGGCGGGCCTTCCCTCCCCCCCTTCCCCGGCCCCCTTCTCCTCCTCCTTGGCCTTGGCCTTCAGCTCCGAGAGCTCCTTCCTGAGCGAGCTCGCCGTGTAGTCCCGGACGAGGAACACGTACTCCGCGCGCGCCTTCTCCTTGGGGTCGTCGATGTATTTGGGATCGACGCGGACCGCGTAGTAGTCCTCCGACTTCATCGCGTCGGAGTAGCTGTCGTAGCGCTGCCGGGTGACCTTCTTGCCGACCTCGAGGGTCCGCGTGAACGTGACCCACTCCTCCTTCGGCGCCTCGTCCTTCTTCTCCTCGCCTTCCTTCGTCTCCCCCTCCTTCTTCTCGCCCTCCTCGGGCGCGGGCTTTCCCGCCTTCTTGCGGAGCGTCATCAGGAGCGTGATCTCGGGTTTGTCGAGGCCGTATTCGTCCCGCACGTCGTCGTACTTGCCCGCGACCTCGTAGAGGGAGAGCCGTCGGACGACCGAGAGCATGCCGTCCGCGACGTCGGCGTCGGCGGGGACGGGCTCCTTGCCCGCTTCGATCAGGTTCCACTTGTCCGACGCCTCCTTCTCCACGGTCGCGTCGTAGTGATCGCGGCGGTCGATGCGGACCGCCTGCGCCTCGGCGCCGCCGAGGTCCCAGATCTCGGAGTCGATCCACCGACGGGACATCTCCTGCGTGTAGGCGTCCCACTCGAAGCCGGCCGCGCGCGAGCCCGCGTCGGACGGCGCGCCGCGGTCGCGATCGAGCAGCGTCGTCGTGCGATAGATCGCGTCCTCGTCCGCCTTGCGGATGAAGAACTCGTGGTACCCCTGCTTCGGCTGCTTGCCGACATAGAACTCGGCGAGCGGCTGGTCCGCGCGGAGGATGCGCACGAGGCGGCCGTTCTTCTCGTCGGTCTGCGTGCTCGCGCGCATCTCGGCGCTTCCGCCGACCGGGTTGTCCTTGCGGAGGCTCTTCACCGCGTCGAGGAAGTGGTCGACCTCCTCGCGCTTCACCGGGTAGCCGCCGACCGAGACGAACGACCACGGGGCGCCCTCGGGGCGCGCGATCACCCACTTGGTGCCGTTGACGCCGCCCGAGATCTCGATCGTGTCCGCGCCCTCGCGGTTGAACTCGGGGAAGAGGCGCGGGACGGGGCCCGACAGCCGGTCGGTCGCCCAGTTCTGCCCGATGAGCCAAAGGCCCACCGCGACGACCAGGGCGCCCAGGAGGGCAATGTTGCCGCGGCTCACGAGTCGGTCCCTCCTTCCGAGAGGCTCTGAGGGGGTTCCGGGGGCGGAAGCATGGGCTTCGCGCTCCGGTTGGCCGCGCGGAGGACCCAGATGACGGCCCCGACGAGCCAGATCACGAGGACGGGGCCGACGACGTTCATCCAGCGGGCGCGGTTCTCGCGGTCCTTCTGGTGCTCGCGCGCCTCGTCGATGCGCGTCCGGAAGGCCGCCTCGTCCATGTCTCCCTTCTCGACCTCCTGGCGCCAGGCCTTCACGTCCTCCTGGAGCTTCTTGTCCTTGAGCGCGCGGTTCGTGTAGCGCTTCGCGCGCAGCGCGATCAGCTCCGGCGACCCGGAGAGCCAGTTGACGAGGTTGAGCGCGAGCGACGCGGTCACCTCGGAACGGTCGTTGCCGCCCCCGAGCGCGAGGTCCGAGATGAAGACCGCGTTCCCGACCACGACGAGCTGCGTCGGGACGCTCGTCTTCACGACCTCGGGCCCCTTCGCCGCCGCGTCGTCCGCTGGCTTGTCCTTGTCCTCGCCGGGCTTGTCCGCCGGGTTGTCGGCGCCGGGCTTGTCCGCCGGCTTCTCGCCGTCCGCCGGCTTGTTCCCTTCGCCCGAGGGCTTCTCCTCGCCCTCGGCGGGCTCTTTCTCCTCCCCTTCCCCGGGCCCCTTCCCCTCCGACGCCTTGGCGGCGAGCGAGGGCGGGACCGGCCGATCCGCGAAGTAGGACGTGAACGTGCCGTCGACGGCGACCGCCAAGGGGCTCGCCATGAGGTCGCCCCGCGACGGGCCGTCCTCCTTCCGGATGTTCCGCATGTCGATCCGGCGGAGGTCCTTCCACCGCCAGGACTCGTCGGCGTGCGACTGGACGAGCACGGTCGCGTGCCTGCCGTCGAGGCGGTTCTCGAGGACCTCGACCGGGTGCGGCCAGAAGAGGTCGATCGCTTTGAGCTGCTGAACCGCGGGGTTGTCGGCGTTGATCGCGTCCTCGAGGCCGATCACCGGCCAAAACCAGTTCGGCGCCATGCGCCGCATCGGGATCTCGCCGATGTCGGTCTTCACCGTGACCTCCACGGGGACCTCGTTCGTGTTCACGAGCTGGAGGACGAATTCGTTGGGGACGCGGACGCCGTTGTGCTCGAGCCAGCCGTCGAGGCCGGTGTTGAAGGGCTCGTAGCTCCAGTTGGGGTTCCACTGCTGCGGCGGGTTGAGCGTGCCCTCGGTGATGAAGCAGAGCACGCGGCCGCCCTTCATCAGGTACTGGTCGAGGCGGAAGACCGCGACGTCGCTCATCTCCTTCGGACGGATGAGGACGAGGAGCGGGACCTTCTTGGGGTCGAGGTCCTCGCGGTCGAGGTCGAGGTCCTCGCGGTCGAGGTCGACGTCCTCGAGCTCGTAGCCCTCGCCGAGCTTGCTGCGGATCTCGTTGAACTCCGGCCGCGGCTGCTGCATCCCCATCATCGGGTTGCCGCCGCCCTCCCGCTCGAGGTAGCCAGTGATGCCCACATGCGTCTTGCCGTGCGCGAACTCGAGGAGCTTGCCGGAGATCTCGTTCTCGAGGACCGAGAGGCCCTCGTAGCCCTGCGGGTAGCGCTCGGCGATGTTGATCACGTAGGGCGCACGGTCGCCGTAAATCAGGACGATCGAGCCGTAGACCTGCTGCCACGACGCGCCGGTGGCCTCGCTCACGGCGATCTGGGTCTCCTGCACGCCGTAGGTCTTGGCCTCGTCGCGCGCGGAGACGCTCTCGAGCGGGTCGTAGCGCTCCACCTTGATCTTGCCGTTGCTGTGCGCCTCGTACTCCGCCAGGATGTCGAAGACCTGGCGCTGCATCGGGACGACGCGCTCGGGGATCCGCCCGCTGAAGTAGGCGCGGATCGTGAGCGGGTCGGGAAGCGACGAGGCGATCTCGTGGCTCACGGGGGAGATCGAGAAGCGGTTGTCCTCGGTCAGGTCCAGGCGCACGATCCAGTTCTGGACGGCGAGGAGGCCGAACACGATCACGAGCAGGAGCAGGGCCGTCCGGATGACGACCTTCGAGATCAGGTACTCGTAGAACTGCTTTTCGCGCGCCATCTTTACCTCCACCTCCGCAGGTCGATCGCGCGGACGTTCAGGTAGAGGAAGAACACCGTCATCGCGAAGAAGTAGAAGAGGTCCCGTATGTCGATCACGCCGCGGCCGATCGATTCGTATCGCGTCATGGGGCTGATCGTGCGGAAGATGTGCACCAGCCATCCCCCGGGAGAGAGCTGGTCGGTGACGATCGGGTGGCCGATGAGGACGAGCGTCATCAGGAAGATCACGCCGAGCAGGAGCGAGACGATCTGGTCCTGCGTGAAGGCGGAGAGGAACATCGCGACCGCGATGAACGTCGCGCCGAGGAAGATCGAGCCCAGGTAGCCGCCGATCGTCGGGCCCCAGTCGAGCGGGCCGAACTGGTTCGCGGTCACCGGGACGTAGATCGTGGTCAGCGCGCACAGAACGACGAGCACGAGGCCGGCGAGGAATTTCGCGACCACGATGTGCCACGTCTCGATGGGCGACGTGAGCAGGAACTCGATGGTCCCCTGCTTGCGCTCCTCCGCCCACATGCGCATCGTGAGTCCGGGGATCACGATCGCGAACATGATCGGGAAGTAGGCGAAGAGGCCGTCCGTCGTCGCCTGGCCGTAGAGGAAGAAGCTGCTGAAGAAGAGGTAGGTGACGAAGACGACGAAGACGGAGAGGAAGGTGTAGGCGATAGGCGAGAGGAAGATCTGCCTGATCTCCTTCCAGGAGAGGACGACCACGCTACGCATCGGTCCCCCCCTCCGCGGGCGCGGCCGGCGTGAGCGGCTCGCCGCTCCCCCCCGCGCCCCCCCTCGTCAACGCGTGGAAGGCCTGCTCGAGGCTTCCATGCTGGCGGCGCAGCTCGCCCGCGTGCGTATCCGCGACGATCTTGCCCTCGTTCACGATCACCACGTGGTCCGAGAGCGCGTCGACCTCCTGCAGGATGTGCGTCGAGAGGATGATCGTCTTCACCTGCGAGAAGCGCCGGATGAGCGCCCGCACGTCGAGGATCTGGTTCGGGTCGAGGCCCGCGGTCGGCTCGTCGAGGATCAGGACCTCGGGGTCGTGCAGGATCGCCTGCGCGAAGCCGACGCGCTGCTTCTGGCCGCGCGAGAGCACGCCGATCGGGCGCTTCCAGAACGCATCCAGGTGGCACATCTCCGCGACCCAGGCGAGCCGCCCGCGCCGAGCGTGCGCCGGGATGCCGCGGAGCCGCGCGGTGAAGCCGAGGAACTCGTCCACCTGCATGTCGTAGTAGAGCGGCGTCGTCTCCGGCAGGTAGCCGATCCGGCGGCGGACGTCGAGCGGGTGCTCGATCACGTCGGTCCCGGCGACCGTCGCCCTCCCCGCCGACGGCGAGATGTAGCCGGTCAGGATCTTCATCGTGGTCGACTTGCCGGCGCCGTTCGGCCCGAGAAAGGCGAGGATCTCGCCCTTGGGCACGGAGAAGGTGACGTCCCTGAGCGCCGGGAAATCGCCGTAGAACTTCGTTAATCCCGATACCTCGATCATGGAGCCTCCCGCACTCCCTACCTATACGCGGGCGGCGCGCCCCGGAGCCAAGTCGGCCTCCCGGGGCGCGCGCTGGTGGACCTGAGGAGATTCGAACTCCTGACCTCTTCATTGCGAACGAAGCGCTCTACCAATTGAGCTACAGGCCCGCCGTGAAGCCCCAGAGTATAGCGGCCCCGCGCCGGTCCGGAAAAAGTGCGCGCGGCGGGGGAGAATGGGGTCTCCATGCGCCGGGCGACCCTCCTCGTCCTCGCCTCGCTCGCCTTCGGCCAGGACGCCGACGAGCCCGCAGACAGCCGCCTCGACGAGGCGAACAAGAAGGCTGCTGCGGAGGTCCGCCGGACCTACGCCCGGGAGGGGAAGAGCCTCCCGACGCAGCTCAAGGGGCTCCGCAAGGAGGACCTGATCGTCGTCGGGGGGCTCTTCGATTTCGTGCAGGAGGTGCTCGTCGCCCACCGGGTCGAGTTCACGGTCATCACGCCCGCGGAGCTCGAGCACGTGGAGCTGACGGATCCGTGGCGGAAGGTCTTCCTGCTCAACTGCCACCTGATCGACCGGCACTTCCCGGCGACCGAGCCGGCGCGCCCGCGCGCCTCCGAGGAGGAGGCGCAGGGAAAGCTCGAGCGGGTTCTCGACGAGGCGGGGCTCAAGGGCGACACGGCGCCCGGCAAGGCGATTCGCGAGCGCTTCGCCGAGGTGCGGCACTTCGCGGGCAGCGACTACACGGAGAAGGGGCTCGCGCGCCTCGGCGCGGCGATCCGCGACGGCGCGTGGGCGATGTCGACCGACTGGGCCGTGCTCGTCTGGGAGAAGGCGCTCCCGGGCACGATCCGCTGGACCGGGCACACGACCTACGAGGAGAAGATCGAGGTGAAGCCCGCGCTGGCAGGCCGCCGCGACCCGCTCCTCGAGGGCGTGTTCCCCGAGCCGAAGGCGCGCTGGTGGCTCGAGACCGAGTCCTACCTCTTCGCGGTCGAGGGGCGCCACCGCGTCCTTGTCGACAGCACGCAGCTCGGGGCCCGCTACGGCGGCAACCGGAACATCGTGGTGCTGGCCGAGGCGGGGAAGGGTCGCATCCTCCACGCGCTCCCCCACGCCTACCTGGCGAAGGGGAACGAGAAGGACCTGACCGCCATGCAGCGGCTGCTGGTCAACCTGCTCGTCGCGAAGTCCCTCGAGAACTGGAAGAAGAGGCCGCCCGACGAGGACTGAAATGCACTATATACTATGCATAGTGCATAGCGTATAGCGCACCTACGCTTCCGCAGGCGGCGGCTCGACCCGGACCTCCAACACGCGGTTGTCCTCCACCAGCGCGGCGACGAGCCGCACGTGCGCCTCGGTGAGCACGTCTCCCTTCCGGGGGACGCGGCCGAGGCTCTCGGCGAAGAACCCGCCGAGCGTGCGCGCCTCCTCGGCGGGAAGCCCGAGCCGGAGGCGCTCGTTCACTGCCCGCACGCTCACGTCCCCGCGCACGGCCCACGCGCCGCCGGGAAGCTCCCGGAACGGCGGGACCTCCTCGACGTCGTGCTCGTCGCGGATCTCCCCCACCAGCTCCTCGAGCACGTCCTCGAGCGTGACGATGCCCTCGGTGCCGCCGTACTCGTCCTTCACCATCGCCAGGTGGACGCCGCTGCGCCGCATCTGCGCGAGCAGCTTCCAGAGCGGCAGCGTCGCCGGGACGCGGAGCGCCTCGCGCACGGCGCGGCGCGCCGTCCACCCCTCCTGCTCCGTCGCCGAGAGCCGCAGCAGATCCTTCGCCGCGAGGTAGCCGAGCTCCGCGTCGAGCGAGCCGTCGGTCACGACGAGGCGGGAATAGTGCTCGCGGCGGAACACCTCGAGGCACTGCCCGAAGGTCGCGCCCGCGCTCACCCCCACCACGTCCACCCGCGGCACGAGGACGTCGCCCGCCGTCTTCCACTCGAGCGAGAGGCCGCCCTCGAGGACGCGCGCGAGCGTGCGGTCGAGCGTGCCCGTCCGGACCCCCTCCGCCACGGCCGCCCGCACCTCGGCGAGGCCGATCTCCCGCCTCCCGCGGAGGATCGTGCTGAGCGGCCGCGTGAGGGCCTCGAGCGGCCACACGACGGGCGTGAGGAGGCGCAGGACCGCCGAGAGCGGCGCCGAGGCGAACTTCGCGAAGCGGACGGGGCGCGCGGCGGCGAATGCCTTGGGCAGGAACTCGCCGAAGAGGACGAGGACGGGCGTGCTCACGAGCGTCGCGACCGCTGCGCCAGCGCTCTGGCTGCCGTAGACCCCCGTGAAATACGACCCCATGATGACGGCGCCGAGGATGTTCACGATGTTGTTGCCGACGAGGATCCCGGCGAGGAGGCGCCGCGGGTCGTCGATGAGGGCGAGGACGCGGCGGGCGCCGACGTCGCCCTCGCCGGCGAGGTGCCGCAGCCGGAGGCGGTTCGCCCCGATCAGCGCCGTCTCCGACCCCGAGAAGAAGGCGCTCATGACAAGGCAGGCGAGGAAGATCGCGATTTCCGGCGGCATGGGGCCATTGTGCGGCCCGAGGGCCCTCGGGCGAAGGGAATCCCGGGGGGGCTGGGGGGCCGCGCCTCCCGCGCCGGATCAGTCTTCCTGGTGGGCGCCGAGCAGCTTCGAGAGCTTGTCCTTGTACCGGTCCGACTTCCCGAGCCAGTCGAACCGGCAGGCGATCTCGGTGCCGGCGGGATCCTCGCGCACGCGCAGCACCTCGCCGAGGAAGTAGAGCGGCTCGTCGAAGCCGGGCACGGTGATCTCGACCGCGAGGTGGTCGCCCACCTGCGCGGCCGTGTCGGGGCTCACGAAGCAGATGCCCCCGAGGCTCACGTCGTTCGTGAAGCCGGGGACCTCGCGCCCCTGCCCCCCGCAGATCCCGAAGCGGACCTTGTAGGAGGCGCTGAGACGCGGATAGTCGCGCCGGTCGAGGACCGGTTCCGTTTCCTTCGACGACCCCACGCTTCCCTTATCGGCTGAAACCGCCAGCGGTAGAATCCCCCCGGTGCTTCCGGCCCTTCTCGCCCTGGTCCTCATGCCGGAGGCCTCCTCCCCCGAGGAGGCGGAAGCCAAAGCCACCCAAGCACTTACGGCGGGAGACATCCCGGCCGCGCTCGACGCGTTCGAAGAGGCGATCCGGCTCGTCCCCGACACGCCCCGAAAACTCCGCCTTCGCGACCGCTACATCGCGGCAGGGTGGGCGGAGCCCCGGCCGCCGAGCCCGCGCGAGGAGGAGGCGCTCGCCGGATTCGTCCGCGAGGAGAAGCTCCGCGTCTTCGGCCTCGCCGCCGACCGCTTCGAGCAGGAGGACCGGATCCAGGCGGCGATCCTCATGCGCAACGTGCTCGCCGACCTCGCCGGGGGCGAGGCCACCGATCGGGGCAAGGGCGAGATCGAGAAGGCGCGTGCGCTCGTGCGCAAGCTGACCGAGGGGCCGACCGCGGAGGACCAGGCCGACGTCGAGAAGATCCTGCGCGCGCACAAGAGCGGGGAGGGCCTGCTCAAGGCGGCGGCGAAGCTCCTCGGGGAACGGCGCTACCGCGCCGTCGTCCGCCTCTGCCAGGAGATGATGTTCGGGAAGTTCGACCAGGAGATCCAGAACCGCGCGGTCGCGCTCCGCAAGGAGGCGGAGGACAAGGCGGCGGCCGACCTCCTGGCGGCCGACAAGGAGGCGGTCCGGAAGGTCCTCGAGGACGAGCGTTTCGAGTGCCTCGACGTCGCCCGTTCGCGGCACTTCCTCTTCCTCGGGCCCCAGCAGTTCGTGACGTCGATCACCCCGGCCGAGCGCACGCTGCTCGACCTCGCGTACATCTTCCAGTCGGACCTCGCCTCCCAGCCGCTCACGAACGACGGCGTCCGGATCTGCGTCTACTACCAGGAGACGTTCGACTTCGGCGGCGGGCTCGCCCTCGCCGGAGGGAAGTACATCCGGATCGGCTGCCGCGCCATCGGGCACCCGATCTCCGGGATGCTCCACTACCACGAGCTCGGCCACTGCATCTTCGGAAGGGGCTGGCTCCACGACGGGTTCACGGAGGGGCTCGCCGATTTCGCGGCCGGCTTCTCGCTCGACATGCTCGGGGACACGAGGGAGGCGCAGGGATTCATCACCGAGTCGCGCGAGCAGTTCGTCCGCTTCTTCCTCGGCCGCGACGTGCGGTACTTCGACATCCAGCCCTACCGCCCCTCCGCCGGGTTCCTCTTCAGCTTCCTCCCTCCGGGCGAGGCCCCGTTCGACTGGGCGCCCTACCGCCGCGTCTTCCACCGGATGCGCGACGCGCAGTTCGGGATGTGGCCGGAGCAGGAGCACCAGCTCATGCGGTACTTCGGCTACCTCCTCTCGACCGAGTACGGCAAGGGCACGCTCGAGCTGCTCCAGGAGTGGGGCTGGCCGGTCGCGCGCGGCGACTTCGCGCGCGTGCCCGCGGAAGCGGACGGGCTCCTCTCCGACGCGAAGCGCGCCGACTTCCTCGTCGAGAGGGACGTCGCCGAGGCGGAGTCGATGGCTCGGGAGGTCCTCGAGGCGGGGGCGACCGGCGAGGTCGCGGCGCGCGCGCGGTACGCGCTCCTCCGCGCCGCGGTCGCGCGCGGCGACCACGCGGAGGCGGACCGGCGGCGCCGCGACCTGGGCATCGTCGACGCCTTCCTCGTCCTCGGCCCCTACCACGCGCGCGGCCGGACCGCCCATGTGGTCTTCCCGCCGGAGATCCGGGTCGACCCGTCGAGACCCGTGACGGTCGGCTCCGAGACGAACACGTGGAAGGTGGCGCGCATCGAGGGGACCGGGTTCGTGAACCTAAGGGACCAGGGGTTCGCCTACCCGGAGAACGCGTGCGCGTTCGCGCTCGCCTACGTCCACGCGGACGGCGCGCTGCCCGTCCGCGTCTGGACCGGGAGCGACGACGGGCACACGCTCTACCTGGACGGCGAGCTGCTCGAGAAGCGCGCGACGAGCCGTGCCTTCCGCTTCGACGACGACTTCGCCGACGGGCAGATCCGAGCCGGGTGGAACCGGCTGCTGCTCAAGGTGCACAACGGCGACGGCGAGTGGGGGTTCCTCGCCCGCATCACCGACCGCGACGGCAAGGCGATCCCGGGCCTCCGCGTGACGTCCGGGAACAAGGAGTCCTCCGTGACGCCGTTCGTCGCGCCGAGGACGAAGGCGGTCCCGATCGTCCAGGACGACTTCCGCGGGCTCGCGCCGACGCGCTGGCGGACGACGGTCGGCAGCTTCGACGCGCAGAACGGGATGCTGCGCCCGCGCGGCACGGCGAAGGTCGGGCTGTGGGAGCGCTTCCGCGTCGATCCCGACCACCCGAAGGACGGCCCCAGCAACATCGTGTGGCTCGTCGATCCGGACCTGCCGCGCGCCGACTCGTTCGACCTCGAGCTTGTGGTCGCGGCGCAGGGCAAGGAGGGCCTGCCGGCGAAGTTCGGGCTGACGGTCGACGGCGAGAACGAAGACGACGCGCAGTCGGGGCACACGTTCGTCGTCGACGTGGACGACGGCAAGCTCCGCTGCCACTGGTACCGCTACGACCAGTTGCTCTTCCTGCAGCCGGGCGCGGAGGTGAAGCCCGCCGAGGAGTACCGCGTCCACCTGCGCCGGCTCGGCCGCAAGTGGTGGCTCTTCGTGAACGACGTCCCGCTGTTCGACGGGGTGGATGTGCCGCGGCTGCCGGCGTCCGGGTTCGGCATCCTTGCTTGGGGGGCCGCGCCCTCCTTTGCCTCGTTCAAGCTCGCGCGCCTCGACGAGGCTCGGTAGAGCCCGATCCTCAGGGGGTCCGGGGGCGCTCCCGGGCCTGCCCCGCCGAGGCTCCGCCCCCCGCACCCCCCCCGATTCAAGCCGCCGGAGCCCTTGGGTCGATAGGAAGCCGGAGGATTCTTTGCGGAGGGCCACGCTCCTTCTCGCCCTTTTGCTCTGCGCCTGCGGCGACCCGGGCCTCCGCGACCGGTCGCTCATGGGCAAGGTCTCGGACGACCCGCGCGTCTACGTCCGGCGCGGATCGCGGACCGGCAAGCGGAGCACCGGCGCCCAGACGTCGGTCATCGGGCTCGCGCCCGACCAGCTCGCCCAGTACTACCCCGACGACCCGGCCCTCGTCGTGCGGTTCAGGGACATCGACTCCGTCGGGCGCGAGGCGGCCGCGGAGCTCGACCGGGTGCGCAAGGCGCTTCCCGACTTCGCGATGCCCCTCGGCGCGCCGGCCGACGTGCTGCGCCGCGTCCTCAAGCTGCCCGACAGCGTGCTCATCGATCCCGTGCGCCCGTTCGCGTTCGTGCGGATGGAGGCCGGCTGGGCCGCGATCCTGCCCACGCGGAGCCGGGAGAAGGCGCCCGCGCGGCTGCGCCAGCTCGACGCGGTCTACTGCGTGTCGGGCGACCCCGCGGTCGTGCAGTCGTATCGCGCCGGGTTCCGCAAGGGCTTCTACCTGCCGGGCGACGTCAGCGTGATCGCGACGCCGGACGCGTTCCGGACGCTCCCTTCGGCGCTCGCGCCCGTGCTGCGCGTGCTCGGCGTCGACGACGCGGCGGTCGAGGGCCTCGCGCTTCCCTGCCCCCCCGACATCGAGCGGCTCGACCTCGCGGTGCGGCTGCAGGAGGGCGTGCTGCGGTTCGACCTCCGCGCCGCGCCCGACCGCGACAGCCCGGCGGCCGCGTACCTCGAGCGGCTTCGGCCGCGCCCGTCGGGCGCCGTCCGGTGGCTGCCCTCGCGCGGCACGGCCTACGTCGAGTGCGTGAGCCCGCCGCTCGAGTGGGAGGCGCTCCTCGGCGCGCTCCTCCGGGACGACGAGCCGGGCGCCGGCACCGAGCAGCGGGAGCTCTTTTCCGTACGCCGCCTCCTGGCGGCGCTCGGGCACGACGTCGCGCTCGTCCTCCACTTCGTGCCGCGCGGGGCCGGGAGCGTCCTGCTCGTCGGCGAGACCGACGACCCGGAGGCGACCGCCGCGTTCCTCGCGTCCGCGGACCTGCAGACGCTCCTCGCGGTCGCCGCGGGCCCGGACGGATCGCTCGCGTGGCAGCCGAACGCGTTCGAGTGCAAGGGCGTGACCGTCGGCATGGTGGAGGGCAACCTCAGCCGGAGCCGGCTCCTCTCGTGGCGCCACGGCGGCAACCTCCTGCTCTCCACGCTCGCGGTGCTGTCGAGCGGGCCGGTCGTCGCGTACGCGGCGATCGTGGGCGACAAGCTCTGCGTCGCCATCGGGCCCAAATCCCGCGCGGACATGGAGCTCCTCGTCGAGCACCTGCAACGCGGCACGCCGGTCGACAACGAGCACGCGACCGAGGTGACGTCGCTCTTCCCGCAGCGTCTCGCGGCTGTGTCCGGCGATCTCGGTGCGATCTTCGACGGGTGCGTCGAGGCGGCGCCCTACTGGCGCGAGGAGTGGTCCGGGCTCCGCACCGCCGCGCTCCGCTCCCCCATCCCGGCCTCCGGGGCCGTGACGGTGGAGGGCGGCGCCCTGCGCGTGGCGCTGAACGTCCGGCCGGCGCTCGTCGCCGAGGCGATCGCGCGGCTGCGCGCCCACCTCGAGACCAAGTAGCGGCCGCCGGAACGCCCGGGGTTGCTATCCTGCTTCCCCATGCGGCCGTGGTTCCTCGCCTGCCTCCTGGCCGCCTGCGGCGGCGACGCGCGGCCCGCGCCGCCCTCCGCCGGTGGCGCGGAGGACGCGATGGCCGGGTTCGCGCGCTGGCCGGCCGACACGGTCGTCCTGCTCCGGCTGCCCTCCGCCGCGAGGCTTCAGGCGGCCGGGGAGGGCTTCGCGGGACTCCTCCGCGCCCTCGGCCGCGAGGCGACCGCCCCCGCGGAGGCCCTCTACGGCATCGCGAGCCCGGACGGCCTCGCCCGGAAAGCCCCCCCCTATGCGGCGCTCACGGCCTCCGGCGGCTGGATGCGCGTGCTTCCCGCCTCCGACATGCCGGCGCTCCGGCGGTCCCTCGCCCCCGGCGCCGACGTCGTCGCGCAGGAGACCGACGACCGCCTCGTGCTCTTCCGCGGGACGCTGCCCGGCAACGCCGTCGAGGCGCCGCTGCCCGGCGGCGACGTCGCGATCCGCGTGCGTCACCACCCGCTGCTCGCGGCGGTCGCGGAATCGGGTGACGTCCTCGAGGCCGCCATCGACGTCGGCGGCGCCGGGTTCGACGCGCGCGCGCGGCTCGTCCCCGGCCCCGACTCGCCGACGCGCGACCTGCTCGCGCGCGCGGTGCCCGGGGAAGGCGGGCTCCTCGACTACCTCCCGCCGACCACGTTCCTGCGGGTGGAGACGACGCTCGAGCCGGTGTTCCTCGCGGCGGGGATGGCGCGGCGGCTCGCGCGGCACCTGGGCGCCGCCGAGGCAAAGGACAGGACGATCGTCGTGCGCGTGCTGCGCGAGGCGCTCTCCGGCGCGGATCCGGCGACGGGCCTCGCGATCGGCGTCGAGGCGCGCGGCGGCGAGGCGTCGGTCGTCGTCATCGCGCGCGACGCCGAGGGCGCGCCCTCCCCCATCCTCAAAAAGCTCTGCGCCGAGGAGCGCTCCACCTACGGCGCGCTCGTGCTCGACCGCCGCGCGTCGCCCGCGGGCCACGGCTGGTTCGCGTGGGTCGCGCACGCGGCCCCGGCGCTCGAGGACCTGCCCGAGTGCCTCTGGAGCGCGGTCGACCTGCTCTCGGACGAGGCGAAGGGCCTTCCGGTGGCGTACGCGGCGTTCGACGGCTGGTCGGTGGTCGCGTTCGGCCCGCGCGCCGACGCGCTCGCGGTGGCGACGCGGGAGCGGCTCACGGCCGGGTCCTCGCGCACCGCGGGCGCGGACGAGCTCCGCCGGCTCCGCGAGAGCCGCGGCGGGGACTACGTGTTCGGCGTCGTCGTCGAGCCGGGCGCCGACCTGCCCGCGGCCGACCTGCGCGCCGCGGTCGCCTCCCTGGGCGGAATCGAGGGGGCTCCGGGGGCCAAGGCGTTCGCCGCCGCGGGCTTCCGGACGCCCGACGCGCTGGAGTTCCTCGCCCGCGCGTACTACTGACCCTTGGCCGCCGAAGGCGGCCCCCCAGCCCCCCCCCGCTTCCGGCTCCGAGGGCGGGCCGAAAACTACTCGACGTCCGACTCGCCCTCGGCCGGTGGCTCGCGGTCGATCTGCGCGCTCGCGCGGAAGTGCTCGTCGAGCCTGCTGAAGTGCTCGAGGAAGTGGTCCCCGATGCCCAGCGCGCGCGAGAGCATCGCGTCGTAGATGAGGTAGAGCGCGAGGAAGCAGTCCTCGAACCGCGGCATGTAGTCGCGCGCGGCGATCGGGAACGGGTAGCGCGGCTCGAACACGGCGAGCCAGCCCTCGCCCGAGGCGCGCGAGCTCGCGATCATGCCGGAGAGCGAGAGCAGGCGCGACTCGGTCGGCCCGTCCACGCCGAGGCGCACGAAGGTCAGGATCGCGTCGATCTGGTCCTTATAGGCCTCGTAGACCTGCTGGAGGAGGTCGAGCTCCTCGAGGCGGCCGACGTGGAGCTCGAGGCCGAGCCCCTCGCGGTCGCAGAAGAACGAGAGGTCGAACTCCGCCACGTGGCGGCCGCGGCCGCTGCTCGAGCGGAGGTGCGGGAACCCGGGGCCCTTCACCTCGTTCGGGCGGAGCCCGTAGAGGGCGCAGCGCAGCCGCTCGGCGTCGCCCTCGTTCCGCTTGGGATCGCGGAAGAACTTCGAGAACGTGAAGGGGTCGGTCTCGTAGACGTCCGACACCACCTGGAGGCAGCCGCTGATCAGCGTGCGCAGCTTCGGGTGGATGTGGGTGCGGACGAGGCGGAAGCGGAAGTCGAGATCCTCCTCCGCGAAGATGTCCTCGTAGTACTCGGGGAATACGACGTCGTCGTATCGCTCACCGTCCGACATGGCTTCGTGCATTTTAGGGGGGAGGGGGGGCCGCTCCTAGCTTCGCCGCCGCGTCACGGCGGTCCCTCCGGGGCCGACGCGACGTAGCCGCTGATCGCGGCGGGCGTGCCGTCGTCATCGATCCCCACAAGGAATTCGATCGGTCCGTTCGCGGTCTCGACCGTAACCGGGATGTCCCCGCGGTGCAGGATGCCGCGTTCGTCCGTTGTCAGGGGAAGGAGGACCGCGTCGCCGTCGCGGGGAAGCGCCCGTCCGTCCGCGAGGACGAGCCGCGCGGGCTCAAGCTCGTCGGGGACGTGGAGGCGGAGGGGCAGGGCGGGGAGGAGGAGGCAGCCGCGCGGGAGGTCCGCGGTGACCCGCACGCCGAGGGCGTCGAGGAAGACGTAGGCGACGGTCGTCGCGTCGGCGGGCGCGGAGGCGTCGCGCGCCGCGGCGCCGTCGTACGGGAAGCGGCACGCGAGCTTGCCCGCCGGGCCTTTCCAGAATGCGGAAACCGCCCGGAGGTCGGGCGAGACGACGATCTCCGAGAGATCGCCGCCGTCCGCGCGGAGCTCGGGCGGACGGTCGGGATCCGCGCCGCCGAGCCGGCGGAAGCGCACGCGGACGCCTCCGGGCGCGGACGCGGCGGAGACCTCGGGCTCCGGGCCGCGTGGCGTCGCGCATGACGCGGCGAGCGCGAGGAGGAGCGCGGGCGTCGCGCGCACGGCGCAGAGGCTATCATGGCCGACGACCGCGACCCGCACCCCGGAGCGTCCATGCGTACTCCCGCCGACCGGCTGCAGCAGATCGAGAACCTCCTCGAGGTGATCGGGCACCTGGAGCTCGAGCCTCAGGCGTCCGTGCAGCTCGAGGCCGACCTCCTCATGGCCTACTCGCTGGTGCAGATCGAACGGCACCTCGCGGAGATGAAGGAGCGGCACGCCAACCCGCTGGGCTTCCCGCAGAGACAGTAGAATCGCCGGCGCGGGCGAGGTCCGGGCCCGCGCGGCATGGAAGGCCCGATCACGGAGGTCCTGCGCGAGGTCCAGCGGGGCACGCCCGGTGCCCGCGAGGAGCTCTTTCGCCTCTGCTACGAGGAACTGCGGCGCCTCGCGAACGCCCAGATGCGGGGGCAGCCCAAGGACCACACCCTTCAGCCCACCGCGCTCGTCAACGAGGCCTGCCTCCGGCTGCTCGGGGGCAGCGACGAGGTCTTCCGGGACCGCGCCGTGTTCTTCTCGGTGGCGGCGAAGGCGATGCGCTCGATCCTCGTCGACTGGGCGCGCGCGAAGGGCGCGCGCAAGCGGGGCGGCACGCGCGCGCAGGTGACCTGGCGCGAGGACCACGCGGCGTGGGCGCCCTCGCCCGAGGAGGTGATCGCGGTCCACGACGCCCTCGAGAAACTCGAGGGGATCGACCCGCACCTTGCCAAGGTCATCGACCTCCGCTTCTTCGCGGGCCTTTCCGCGGCGGAGGCGGCGCAGGCGATGGAGGTGAGCGAACGCCATCTCTTCTCGCTCTGGGAGCACGCGCGGGCATGGCTCTTCCGGGAGCTCCACCCGTGAACGTCGACCGCGTCCGCGAGGTCATGGAGGGGGCGCTCGCGCGCGACACCGACGAGATCCCGGGATTCCTCGACGAGACCTGCGGGCCTGACGCGGATCTGCGCCGGGAGGTGGAATCGCTCCTGGATGCGCGCAAGCGCATGGGCCGGTATCTGGAGGTTCCGGCCGCGGCGGCGCTCGTGCACGACACGGAGCTCTCGCCCGGCGACCGCATCGGCGGCTACGAGATCCTCGGCGTGATCGGGCGCGGCGGCAGCGGCGTCGTGTACGAGGCGCGGCAGAAGAACCCGGACCGCGTCGTCGCATTGAAGACCGTGCGCCTGCGACGGCCCGGCGCCGAGACGCCGTTCCTCGCGGAGGCCCAGACGCTCGCGCGGCTCAGGCATCCCGGGATCGCGACCGTGCACGAGGCGGGCGTGCACGCGGGGATGCCGTGGTTTGCGATGGAGCGCGTCGAGGGCGCCCGCGACCTGGTGCGGCACGCCCGGGATCTCGAGATGACCGAGCGGGTGCGGCTCGTGGCCGACGTGGCGGATGCCGTCCATCACGGCCATCAGCGCGGCGTCGTCCACCGCGACCTGAAGCCCGCCAACATCCTCGTGGACGCGTCTGGCCTCCCGAAGATCATCGACTTCGGGATCGCCCGCGCGCACGGCGAACGCGGCGAGATCACGGGCACGCCGCCGTACATGAGCCCCGAGCAGTGCGGCGGCGGCGCGGCGGTCGACGTGCGGAGCGATGTCTACGCGCTGGGCGTGATCCTCTTCGAGGTCCTGTCCGGGAGATTGCCGCACGCGGTCGAGGGGCTGCCGCTCACGGAGGCGATGCGCGTCGTGCGCGAGCGGCCCCCGGACCCCCTCGTCATCCCCTCGCGAAGAGACCTCGCATCGATCGCGGCGAAGGCGATGCGCAAGGATCCCGACGAGCGGTACGCATCCGCCGCGGAGCTTGCCGCCGACCTCCGCCGGCACCTCGCGCACGAGCCGGTCCTCGCCCACCCGTCTTCGATCCTCTACCGCACGCGGAAGTTCGTGCGGCGCCACCGGGCGCTCACGCTCTCGTTCGCGCTCGTCGTCGTCACATCGGTGACCGCGGCCATCGTGAGCCTCCGTGAGGCCGCCGCGACCGAGCGCGCGCTCGCGCGGGCGGAGCAGCGCGGCTACGTCGCGGCGATCGCCGCGGCGGACGGCGCGCTGCGCGGCGGCGACGTCGGCACGGCGAAGGGCGCGCTGCTCGGCGCGCCGGCGCGGCTCCGCGGCTGGGAGTGGAATCTCCTCGCGAGCATGGCCGACATGAGCCGGGGAGGCGGCAGGGGGCCCGGGGGCGGCGGGATCGGGGTACTCTTCCTGCCCGGCGAGGACCGCGTGCTCGGCGCGTCCGGCTACCCGTACCTCGCCGGCGGGTTCGTGTGCATCTGGGACGCGGCGAGCGGGCGCGAGCTCTTCCGGACGGAGCCCCTGAAGGGGTTTCCGCCCATGCCGGCCGTGAGCAGCGACGGCCGCCGGGTGGCCTGGCACAACTGGCGCGAGATCACGCTCGCGGACGAGAAGCTCGCGGTCGTCGCGCGCTTCGGGACGGATCCCTTCGATCTCGTGTTCCACCCGACGGAGCCATTGCTCCTCGCCACCGCGGGCAAGGCGGTGCTGGGCTTCGCGGTTCCCGAGGGCACGCCCCGTTTCCGGCTCGGGACCGGGGATTCGAGGGCGACCCGCCTGGCTCTTGACGGCCCCGTGCTCGCGGCGGGCGCCGAGGACGGCACCGTGCGCGTTTGGGACTTCCCCACGAGGGAGCTGCGGTGGGCCCTCCCGTGCGGCGCGCCGGTGGAAGCGCTCGCGCTCGGCTACGGGCGGGTCGCCGCCTCGGGACAGGACGGGACCGTGAGGTGCTGGAGCCTCGCGGACGGCGGGGAGCTGTTCTCCGTGCGGCACGGCGACGAGAGATCGAAGGCCCTCGCCTTCGGCCCGGGCGGGACGACGCTCTTCTGCGGACACGACGATGCGGCGATCGACATCCGCGACGCGCGGACCGGCAAGCGCACGTCGTCGCTCTTCGGGCACTGCGGCCCCATCTACCGCCTCGTGTTCTCGGCGGACGGCCGGACGCTCCTCTCGTCGGGCGACACCACGTGGAAGCTCTGGGATCTCCCCCCGACCCCGCACGAGGTGGCGCTCGGTACGCACCGGGAGCTCGTCCGGGATCTCGTGTTCCGGCCCGACGGCGCGGCCATCGCCTGCGCTTCGTTCGACGGATCCGTGAAGGTCTACGACGTCGGGACGCGGGAACCCCTCGCGGACGTCCACCTCATCGACACGACGACGGGGTGCGTGCGCTACAGCCCGGACGGCAGCCGGATCTACGCGGGCGTGGCGGACGGGAGCATCCGCGTGCTGGATGGGCGGAGCTACGAACCCGTCGGGAGCTGGAAAGCCCACGGGGGCTCCGTCTTCTCCCTCGCCCCGCATCCCGGGGGTCGCTGGCTCGCGTCGACGAGCCAGGACACGACCATGGCCGTCTGGGACCTCTCGACGGGCCGCGAGGTCTTCCGGGAGGCGGGCTCCGTCTGGATCTGGTCGGCCGTGTTCAGTCCCGACGGGAGCCTCCTCGCGTCGAGCGGAACGGACGGCACGCCGCGGGTGGAGCGCGTGCGGCTCCGCGAGACGGGCTCGTGGCGCATCGTCCGCGACCTCGTGCACCCGGCGGACGTGATCACGATCGCGTTCAGCCCCGACGGGAGCCTCCTCGCGACGGGCGCGCGCGACGGTGGCGTGCGGCTCTGGGACGTGCGCACGGGCCAATGCCGCTGCACGATGTCCTGCGTGCCCGCGTACGTGGAGCGCGTCGCGTTCTCGCCGGACGGCACGCGCGTCGCGGTGGCTACGGGGCGGACCGTCCAGATCTGGGATCCCGCGACCGGCGCGCGCCTGCTCACGCTGCGGGCGGGGATCGTGGATCTCCTGGGCGTCTCGTTCAGCCCCGACGGGACGGTGCTCGCGGCAGGCGGCGGTCGGGCGGACGGCACGGGCTGCGGGATCAGCCTGTGGGGCAGGACGGGCGGCGCGCCGTGGCCGCCCGTCCTGCGCGAGGACTGACCTACGGACGGGGCCCGAACCCCCAGTCCGGGCGTTCATTCGACCCCGCGGGCTGGTTCGGGATCTCCGCGGCATCGTGCGGGCTGGTCCCATCGACCGGCACGGTGTACAGACGCCTGCCGGCCTCCCCGTCCTGGCGCGCGAAGACGACCCGATCGGACGCCGGGGACCACGACGGCCACTCGTCCGCGAGGTGCGTGCCGCCGGCGGTGACCTGGGCGATTCCCAGGCCTCCGCCCCACCACGCGAGGCGGATGTGGGTCTCTGCAAAGAAGTAGTTGGCGAGGACCACGCCAGCCGGGCCCGAGTCGATGGCCGAGATGGAATCGTCGGGATCCGCCGGGGACAGGGAGAGGGACGGGGCGCCTCCGGCCGCCGGCACGCTGTAGATCCACCCGTTGCGGACGAAGAGGACCTCCGTTCCGCTCTCGGACCATGTGGGGCTCGAGTCGTAGTTGTGCTGGAGCGGGTCCGCCGGCTGGGACGTGAGCTGGTGGAGGGTCGCAGGGTCGGTCGTCAGGTCCACGATCCAGATGTCGGACACGAAGCCGTTGTCGGCGGCCACCGCGATCCGGTCGCCGCCCGGCGACCAGGCCGGCTCGCGGGCGGACGTGGCCAGCGCCGCGAAGTCGGCCTTCTTCTCCTGCTGGGTCCCGTCGGGGCTCATCAGGAAGAGGTCGGAGCGGGTCCCGCTGTCGCGGAAGCTGATGAACGCGATCTTCGAGCGGTCCGGCGACCAGGCGGGGTCGTCGTCCTCGAACGTGTTGTCGGTGAGCTGCCCGAGGTTCCCGCCGTCCGCGTCGATGACCCACACCTCCCGGTCCCCGCCCCCGTCCGGCCTGTTGGAGAAGACGATCGGGGCGCCGGGCGGAGGCGGAAGCGGGGTGTAGCAGGTGTTCGTGATCTCAAGAACCTGCTCTTGCGTGCGGTAGACGAGGATGCCCGCGCCCTGGGTCGGGTTGCCGAGATAGGAGAACTCGAACACGACCATCGTGAAGGTCGCGTGCTCGAAGTCGCACCGCGCAGCGGACACCTCCAGGACGTTGTGGACGCCGTCCCCGAGGTAGCCGAAGGGCTCCCCGACGTCGACGTCGGGGTCGAACGGCAAGAGGCTCCCCGACTCGTTCGCGTCCCTGTGAAGATCCGCGACGAAAGGGCCGTCCCAGCGGAAGGAGAGCGCGCCCGGAGGATCGACGTCCTTGAGGCTGAAGCCGAGGAAGCGGGCGCCCGGCCCCGGAGGGGGGATCTCGAACTGCGACGGGAACGTGATGTCGGGGATCACATCACCGTCCCTGTCCAGCACCGCAACCTCCCCCACGAGAAGCCTCGCGACCACCGGGCCTTCCGCGTCGCAACAGACGCTTAGCAGGTGGTCCTGTGCAAGGGGCACCGACCCCCCTTCAGTTTCCCTGCTGAAGGACGCATCGAGCGCCCCTTCCCCGCCCTCGTTGTTGTTGCATGCCGAGAGAAGCCCCGTCGCGAGCAGGGCGATCGTGAACAGCGGACTTCTGTGTCTGCGCATCGCAGGTTCCTCCGCCGGTGCGTTGCGGACAACCGCCCCGAAAGCGTCCCGGCGCCCCCCCAGACGCAATCGGGCAGCGGAGCCTGAAGCGGAATTTCGCGGGCGGAGGAAACGGGTCGCCGCGGTGCGCGTCTGCGGCGGTGGCGAGGCGCGGCTGCGGGCGGAGTTCGAGCAGCCGGCGGGTGGCCCCGGCATGCGGGTTCCCGGGCCGAGGGCCGCCGCGGGGGCAGGCGTCGCCCGCCCCCGCGGTCTCCCCGAAGCGTCCCTACGCGTCGTAGTACATCGCGAACTCGTGCGGGTGGGGCCGCAGCGCGATCGCGTCGACCTCGTTCTCCCGCTTGTAGGCGATCCAGGCCTCGATGACGTCCGTGGTGAACACGTCCCCGCGTAGGAGGAAGTCGTGGTCCCGCTCCAGCGCGTCGAGCGCGGCGCCGAGGCTGCCCGGCGTCGAGGGGATCTCCTTCAGGATCTCCGGCGGCAGGTCGTAGATGTTCTTGTCCATCGGGCTGCCGGGGTTGATCTTGTTCTGGATGCCGTCGAGCCCGGCCATCATGATCGCGGCGAACGCGAGGTAGGGGTTGCAGGACGGATCCGGGCAGCGGAACTCGAACCGCTTCGCCTTCGGCGAGGGGCTGTAGGTCGGGATGCGGATCGCGGCCGACCGGTTGCGCGAGCTGTAGGCGAGGTTGACCGGCGCCTCGTAGCCCGGCACCAGCCGGCGGTACGAGTTCGTCGTCGGATTCGTGATCGCGAGGATCGACGGGGCGTGGCGCAGCACGCCGCCGATCGCCCACAGCGCCTCCTGCGAGAGGTTCGCGTAGCCGTCGCCGAAGAAGAGGTTCTTCTCCCCCTTCCACAGGCTGAAGTGGCAGTGCATGCCCGAACCGTTGTCGCCGTAGAGCGGCTTCGGCATGAACGTCGCCGTCATCCCGCGCTGGCGCGCGACGTTCTTCACGATGTACTTGTACTTCATCATCTTGTCCGCCATCTGGACGAGCGGACTGAAGCGCATGTCGATCTCGCACTGCCCGGCGGTCGCCACCTCGTGGTGCTGCGCCTCGATGTCGATCCCCGCCTCCATCATCGCGAGCATCATGGCGGCGCGGACGTCCTGGAGCTGGTCGCTCGGCGGGACCGGGAAGTAGCCGGCCTTCGGGCCGATCTTGTAGCCGAGGTTCCGGCCATCCTCGGAGCGGCCGGTGTTCCAGTGGCCTTCGCGGCTGTCGATGCGGTAGGAGGCGTGGTTGAGGCCGCCCTCGTAGCTGATGTGGTCGAAGAGGAAGAACTCCGCCTCGGGGCCGAAGAAGGCGGTGTCGGCGATCCCGGTCGACTTCAGGTAGGCCTCCGCGTTCCGCGCGATGTTGCGCGGTGCGCGTTCGTAGGGCTGCCGCGTGATGCAATCCAGCACGTTGCAGCTGATCACGAGGGTCGGGTGCTCGAAGAACGGGTCGATCCAGGCCGTGGCCGGGTCGGGCACGACGAGCATGTCGCTCTGGTCGATCGTCTTCCAACCCCGGATCGACGAGCCGTCGAAGCCGAGCCCGTCCTCGAACGTGTCGATCGTGAGCGCCTCGACCGGCACGGTGAAGTGCTGCCACGTCCCGAGCAGATCGCAGAAGCGCACATCGACGGCTTCCACACTCTTTTCCCGCGCGAGCGCCAAAACATCCGACGGAGTCATCTTGGTTTCACCTCAAATCGCGTCCGGCCCGCGCTCGCCCGTGCGAATGCGGACCACGTCCAGGAGTTCCGTGACAAAGATCTTTCCGAAGCCGGAGGCCTCTTCCGCCGAGAGTTGGCCTGCGCGCGTGATCGCGTCGACGGTCGGTTTCACGAAGTTCTCGTTGACCGCGATCTCGAGCCTTACCTTCTGGGCCAGCTCGGGGCCCCCGGGGCCGCGGAACACCCCGCGGCACTCGGTGACCGTCATCCGGAATACCTCGGCTTCGCCGAGCGCCGCCGCGACCGCATCGAGCCGCTCGGGTGCGAGGACCGCCGTGACGAGTTTCACCGCGGCCTATCCTCGCCCATGGCGGGGCCGAAGCCAGCGCCGCGAGGCGCCGGTGTCCTCTTTCGATGCGGCATCTATCTCCTTGCCGCGAAGGAGCTTACGCCTCCCCACCCCCCATCAACCGGCCCAATCGACCGATGAAAACGGCGCAAAGCGCGCTTGGCGGCGATGCCGGCGAGGATGCTACGATCCCGCCGCGATGCGGCGGCGGGTGCTGGGCATGATCCTCGCGGGAGGCCGGGGGGAGCGACTCAAGCCCTTGACCCTCTACCGGTCGAAGCCCGCGGTCCCGTTCGGCGGGATCTACCGGATCATCGACTTCGTCCTCAGCAACTTCGTCAACTCGGGGATCAAGTCGATCTACGTGCTGACCCAGTTCAAGAGCCAGTCGCTCGCGGAGCACGTGGAGCGCGCGTGGGGCGGCACCAACCGGCGCGCGGACAACTTCATCATCTCCGTGCCCGCCCAGATGCAGACGCCCGGCGAGGTCTGGTACGAGGGGACCGCGGATGCCATCTGGCAGAACATGAACCTGATCCACGACACGGTGCCCGACCTCGTCTGCATCTTCGGCGGCGACCACATCTACTTCATGGACATCTCCCAGATGATGCGGGAGCACATCGGCAGGGCCGCCGACGTGACGATCGCCGCCATCCCCGTGCCGCTCGAGGAGGCCTTCCGCTTCGGCGTGATCGAGGCGGCGCCCGACGGTCGGGTCAGGGCTTTCCACGAGAAGATCAAGGACGCGCCCACCCTCCCCTCGGACCCCACCCGTTGCTACGCCAGCATGGGGAACTACGTCTTCAGCCGGAAGATCCTCGAGGAGATGCTCGCCCGCGACGCGAAGGACCCCAACTCGAGCCACGACTTCGGCCGCGACATCCTGCCGCGGATGGTCGCGGACGGGCGCGCGGTCTTCGCGTACGACTTCGCGGCGAACCGCGTCCCCGGCCAGGAGGGCCGGCCGAACACCTACTGGCGCGACGTCGGGACGATCGAGGCCTATTTCGACTCCTGCCTCGACCTGAAGCAGGTCGTCCCGCAGCTCGACCTCTACAACCGCGACTGGCCGATCAACACGGCCGCGTCGAGCGCCCCGCCCGCGAAGTTCGTCACCGGCTCCACGGGGTCGAGCGGCGAGGCCTACCAGAGCATCCTCGGCTCGGGCTGCATCGTGAGCAGCGGACTGGTCAAGGACAGCGTCCTCGGAAGGAACATCCGCGTCCACAGCGGCGTCGAGGTCAGGGAGTCGATCCTCTTCGACGGCGTCATCGTCGAGCGGAACTGCAAGGTGCACCGCGCGATCATCGACAAGGACGTGCGGCTGCCGTCGGGGACCCACGTGGGCCTCGACGCCGACGCGGACCGCGCGCGCGGGTGGACCGTCACCGACACCGGCATCACCGTGCTCCCGAAGCAGCCGTCGGTCCGGCCGATCACGACGATGGACCTCTGACCCCGGGAGATGCGAGGGGACCCGGGGGGCGGGAGACGCGTGCGCTACGATGCGCGCGGATGGTCTCCTCGGCCGGCTGGCAATCGATCAAGTCGCGGTACCGGAATCGGTTCCGTACGCCGGACCAGCTGGTCGCACACAACCTCGCGCGCTTCCGGCAGCGGCTCCTCTGGACGATGGAGCGGTCCCCCCACTACGCCGACGTCTGCCGCGAGCGCGGGATCGATCCCCGGGGGGCGCGGCCCGAGGACCTGCCGGTCCTGACGAAACGCGAGCTGATCGGGGACTTCGACCGGATCTGCACCCGGCCGGAGGTGCGGAAGGCCGGGGTGCATGCGTTCCTCGGCGGTTCCCGCGACCCGCAGGACCTCTTCCTCGGCCGGTACCACGTCGTCCACTCGTCGGGCACGTCGGGCGAGGTGTGCGCCGTCGTCTACAACCGGCGCGAGTGGATGCACGCGACCGCGAACTTCACGCGCGTGGCACGGCCCGGCCTCCAGCGCCGCCTCGCCTTCCTCGGCGCCGCGAACGGCCACTTCGCGGCCGTGGCGCTCGCGACCGCGCCGGTGTCGCGCGTCGCCGACCTCCTCTACCGCACGCGCGCGTTCCACGTGAACCTCCCGACGCCGGAGATCCTCCGCGAGATCGAGGCGTTCGATCCGAAGGTGCTCGTGGGGTACGCGGGGGCGCTGCGGATCCTCGCCGAGGCGCAGCGGCACGGGGACGTGCGGCTCCGGCCGAGTGTGGTCGTCAGCAGCGGCGAGGTGCTGCTCCCCGCGGACCGCGCGCTGCTGAAGGAGACGTTCGACGTGCCGGTCCGGAACCTCTACGCCTCGACGGAGCATCTCTACATGGCGATCGACCTCCCCGAGAGGCGGGGCGAGGGGATGTACCTGCTCGAGGACGACCTGATCTTCGAGCTCCGCGAGGACTGCACGCTGGTGACGAACCTCTTCAACCGCACGGTGCCGCTCTTCCGCTACCGGATGGACGACGTGCTGCGCCCGGCGGCGCGGCAGGGGCTCATGGGGCCCTACCGGATCGTCGAGGCGCTGGTGGGCCGGCGGGAACACGCGCCGGTCTTCGTGAACGCGAAGGGCGAGAAGGACTCGATCCACCCGATCGTGCTCGCGGAGTTCTACGTGCGGGGGGTGAAAGCGTTCCAGTTCCGGCTGACCGGCGAGGACTCGTTCCGCTTCCTCTGGCAGGTGGAGGAGGGGGTGTCCGCGGGGGAGGTGGAGGGGGAGATCGCGGCGCGCCTGCGCGCGCTGCTCGACGAGAAGGGCATGCAGAACGTGCGCTTCACCCTCGAGCGCGTCCCGGAACTTGCACCGGATCCGGAGACCGGCAAGTTCCGCCTGATCGTGCCGGGGTAGGTGGCGTCAATCGCCAGGGCCCGGTCTCTCCGGCAGATCCCGCCGCGCGGCGCGAGGGCGGGCCTCAGATCGCGTCGGCCGCCAGGCGGCGGACCGGCGGCACGGCCAGGACCGCGCGCGCGGAGACGTAGCCGAGACCCGCGCCGGCGACCACGTCCGAGAGGAAGTGCGCGCCCACGAGCACGCGCGAGGCCGCCACGCCGCACGCGAGCAGGAGGAACCACCCGCGCCCGCGCGGCAAGGCGCGGCCGAGCACCGTGAACGCCGCGAACGCGAGCGCCGCGTGGCCGGACGGGAGCGTGAGGTCCTTGTGCCTCCCCGAGAACGGCGGGCGGAAGAGCGCCGAGCCGTCGTTCCGCGGGAGGCCGTCCACGATCGTCATCGCCCCGCCGCGATCGACGAGCCGCTCCATGTCCCTTGGCGTCAGCTCCGCGGACGGGCGCAGCTTCCCGATCGCGGGCTTCAGCAGGAGCTGCCCGGCCGCGAACGCGAGAAGCACCGCGAGGCCGAGCGCGAGCGCCTGGCCGCGCCGCGCGGGCGCGAGGACGAGCATCGTGACCGCGACCACGACGACGAACCACCCCTCCCCCATCCGCTTGAGAAGCCCGAGGAGCGCCTCGACGGCCTCCGGGCGCTCGACGCCCTTCCCGACGAGGAGGTAGACGCGCCGGTCGACGAGGAACGCGAGGAGGAGCAGCGCGGCCCAGAGGGAGGCCCCGGAGCCCCACAGAATCCGGCCGCGGAGGCGGGTCACGCCGGCCAGAGGCCGACCGAGGCGCCGGTCCAGTCGAGGTCCTTGTTGAAGTTCACGCCCATCATCTTCCCGCGCGAGAGACGGAGAAGGCTCATGAGGAGCGTCATCGAGTGCTCCCCCTCGGGGCGCACGAACATCATCCGGACCTCGGCCTTCACGTCGTCGCCCTTGACGCTCCTGAACGCGGGCGCGTACTCGACCTTCTCCTGCAGGATCCACTTGTCGCGGTCGGCCGCGGGGATCGCGGCGACGTCCTCGGCCGCCGGCTCGACGTTCACGCCGGCGCCCGCGAACGAGTAGAGCGGCTTCAGCACGTACCGCGAGAGATCGTCCGGCACGCCCGAGCTCAGGAGCCGCGTCTTCGGCACCGCCCAGTGGTCGAGCGAGAGCATTGACTGCTTCGACCAGAGGTAGTACCACGCGGGGTGCGGCACCCACTCGACCTCGAGGTCCTCGTGGAAGGCGAACGTTCGCGGGAGCTTCGACTTCTCGAGCTCGTCGAAGACGACGCGCTGGAAGACGCGCTTCACGGGGATCCTCTTCCCGTCCTTCTCGCGATAGAGCTGGCGCCCCTCGCGCCGGATCGCGCTCAGGCAGACGGGATCGACCCCCCACCAGCGCTGCGTCGCGCGGAAGTCCGGGAAGGTCTTCTGCGTGTCGGGGTCGAGGTCGAGGAGGATGACCTCCTCGGGATCGTACTCCGCGAGCAGGGTCTCGCGGATGAGCGCCATCGCGCGCACGCGCTCGAAGCCGCCGAAGAACATCCGCCACTTGTCGGGCATCCCCCCGACCGCGGAAAGGTGCTCGGCCCAGACTTCCGAGAGGAGGATCTGGAAGCCGTAGAGCGACGGGAACCCCTGCAGCTCCACGAGCCGAGGCCCGAACGACCCGTCCTCCTCGCGCACGATCGCGAAGTCGACCTGCGCCACCTGCGGCAGCGCGTCGCGGCGCGGCGCGCGGTAGGCGGGCGGGACGGCCTCCTCCTGCGCGGCGATCCAGAGCGGGTTCGAGAGCTGCGCGATGATCTCGGTCGCGGCGCGCGAGAAGCGCTCGCGGAAGTCCGCGGGGAAGAAGATCGGCGTCTCGGCGACGCGGAAGGGGACGCGGCAGGAGAGGCGGCGCTCGAGATCCTCGCGCACCCGGCGGTAGAGGTCCTCGGTCCAGGCGGCGTTGAAGCGTTCGCGCAGGACGGGGTCCATCACGCACCTCCTGCGCGGGGCGATTCGGGGGGGCTCCGGGGGCCTGCCCCCATCAGACCTCGCCGTTCAGGTACTTGCCGTGCTTCATGATCGGCACGCCGTCGAACCAGACGTCGAAGTCGCGGCCGACCACGTCGATGTGGGTCTCGGAGGTCCAGTCGGCGCCCGTGTGCTCGCTGTACGGATGGCCGAACGCGATGTGGACGCCCGGGATCTTCTCGTCCTGGAGCATGTTGCCGATCACGTCGCGCACGGCCAGGTTCGTGCCGAGCGCGAACTCGCCGACGCGGTTGCCGTTCTCCGCGTGGGACACGTACCGGCGGAAATCCTCGAGCGCCTCCTCGTTGTCGCACTCGAGGTCGACGATCCGGCTGTCCGAGATCGTGATCTTCAGCGGGTTTCGCCGCATGTCGCCGTGCTTCGGCGCGAGCCACGTCCCGAGCGATCCGTCGACCACGTACACGCCGTCGACGCGCGCCGGCGCGGTGAAGGTCTCGCCGCCGGGCAGGTTCCCCCACTTCTCGGGCGAGATGATGCCGGGCGTCGGGATCCACTTGAGCCTCTTGTCGAAGGTCGCCCGGATCGCGGTGCCCGCGGGGGTCTCGCACGTGATCTCCTTCGCCTCCTTCGCCTTCTCCCACACGCGCCGGGTCAGCTTCTCCACCTCGCGGAAGTCGGCACGCATCCCCTCGAGCATGATCCGATAGGTGATGCCCACCATGTGGCCGTGGCGCATCCTCTTCCGGTTGACGATCGAGGTCATGGCGCGCCGCATGGCCAGTTCGCCCGGCTGGGCGGAGGCGGTGAAGAGGGAGACGTCCGCCCACTCGAGGACCTTCTCCATCTCCATCGGCAGGTGCCGGAGCGGCCGCTCCGCCATGTCCTCGAGGACCACCGAGCGGAACTCCCCCGCGGCGCGGGCGAGCTGCGCGGCCAGCGCTGCCGCGATCTCCAGGGACCCGCGGTCGGCGATCAGGACGGCGCGCTCGTCGGGCTGGACCCCGAGGCAGACGCGTACGGCATTCCGGGCACCCTCGTCGAGGAGGGGATCGTACGAAAGATCGAGAAGCTCGCTCTTCACGATGAGAACTATATCCCTCAGGCCCCCCGGCCCCCCACAGTTCGGGGCAGAAGGGCGTTCACATGGGCGGGAGCCCGTGCTCCGTCTCCTTGATGATGTAGTCGACGACGCTCTTCAGGTCGCCCTTCTCCCTGTAGGTGTGGACCTGGCGGTCCGCGCCGGTTCCGCGCGCGATGATCTCGCGGAGGTAGCCGAGCTCCGAACGGACGCCCAGGTCGTCCACGACCTCGTCCACGAAATCGAGGATCTCGCCGATCAGCTGCGGGGTGTCGACCTCCTGCATCTTGCCGAGGTCGATGAGCTTGCCGGAGAGCCCCCACCGCGCCGCGCGCCAGCGGTTCTCCTGGATGAGCGAGCGCCGGTGGAGCCGGAAGGAGAGGTTTCTCTGGTGCAGGCAGTAGAGCTTCGCGACGAGCGCCTGGCAGAGCGCGGCGATCGCGACGGTCTCGTCCACGCGCATCGGCATGTCGCAGCACCGGAACTCGAGCGTCGGGAAGCGCCAGTGGGGCCGAAGGTCCCACCAGATCATCTTCCCGTCCTGGATCGAGTTCGTGCGGATCAGGTCCTTCACGAGCTCCTCGTACTCCGCGAAGCCGCCGTGGAACGCGTCCGGGATCCCGGTGCGGGGGAACTTCTCGAACACCTTCACGCGGTAGGACTTCCAGCCGGTCTCGCGGCCGGTCCAGAAGGGCGAGTTGACGGAGAGCGCGAGGATGTGCGGCACGAAGTAGCGCGCCATGTTGAAGATGTGGATGAGCGTCTCGCGATCCTCGATCCCCACGTGGATGTGGAGGCCGAAGATCAGGTTGGCGCGCGCGACGACCTGGAGGTCGTCGAGGATCTTGTTGTAGCGCTCGTTCTCGGTCGTGGCGACGTCGGCCCAGTGCGTGAACGGGTGCGTCCCCGCGGCCCCGATCCGCAGCCCGTGCTCGCGCGCGACGTTGCAGATCTGGGCACGCGTGTGCGTCACCTCGCGGCGCACCTCGGCGATGTCGCGGCAGACCTGCGAGCCGATCTCGACCACGCTCTGGTGCAGCTCGCGGCGGATCTTCTCGTGGAGCTGCATCTCGCCCGCCGCGAACATCTGCGAGATGTGCGAGCGGAGCTCCCGCGTCTCCGGGTCGATGACCTGGAGCTCCTCCTCGATGCCCAGCGTGAAGTTCGGCAGCCTCACGGGGCGCGCTCCGGCCAGTTGCCCGTCATCTCGAGCTTGCGCGGCTCCTTCACCCTCCGGATGAGGAAATCGGCCGACTTGTCGAGGATCCACTTGAAGTTCGCCTCGCCGACGCTCGGGGACGCGGCGTCCGGGCACGGGTTCGTGAAGTCGATGGCGTACGGGACCCCGCCGCGCACGGCGAGCTCGACCGTGTTGAAGTCGTAGCCGAGCGCCTTGCAGAGGGCCCTGCAGTCGCGCTCCATGCGCGTCTTCAGCGCCTTGTCGATCGGCGGCGGGTTGCGCACGTACCGCTCGTGGAAGGGCGCCTTCGGGTCGTACCGCATCAGGTGCACGTGCTCGCGGCCGAGCACGTAGCAGCGGTAGTACTCCTCGAAGACGATCTCCTCCTGCGCCATCATGCAGAGATCGCCCGTCTGCTCGTACGCGTGGAAGAACTCGTCCGGGTCCGCGCAGCGGTAGACGTGCTTCCAGCCGCCGCCGTTCGCCGGCTTCAGGTAGATCGGGAACTTGAGGTAATCGAAGACCTCCTCCCACTCGAGCGGGAAGCGGAGGTTGCTGAACGACGTGCCCTCGGTGCCCGGGGGGTGGCGCTTGTGCGGCAGCAGCACGGTGCGCGGCACCGCGACGCCCGCCTGTTCGGCGACGATCGTCCCGAAGTACTTGTCGTCGGCGGAGAACCAGTAGGGGTTGTTGACCACGTGCGCGCCCTGGCCGGCGGCCTGCTTCAGGAGCGTGCGATAGAAGGGGACCTCGTGGCTGATCCGGTCGAGGATCAGGTCGTACGGCAGCTTCTTGTCGATGCGCAGCGCGCCCACGACGAGCGGCTCGCAAAGGACCTCGCCCTTGCTCCTCCGGTTGATCTCCTGGGCGAGGGCGCCGGGAAACTCGCGCTCCATGCCGTACAGGAGGCCGATTCTCTTCGCCATGAAGGCCCTCCGTTGGGCGCGGATCCTATCAAAAGGAGGAAGGGGAGGGGTTCCGGGGAACCCGCGCCGACGGCCCCCGGCATCGTCCGCCGAAACAACCCCCCCCGCTTCCCTTTCCTCCGCCGGTCGAGGAGACTTGGCCTCATGGAGCGCCACTACGACACGTTCACATCCAAGAACCTCGGGGGCAGGAAGATCGAGTACCTCTGGTTCGGCCGGGCGGGCCGCCCCCTGGTCATGTTCCCCACGTCGGGCGGGCGGTTCCACGAGAACGAGGATCGGAACCTCGTCGGCACGCTCTCCGACTACGTGGACCAGGGGCGCCTCCAGATCTGCTGCATCGATGCGTTCAACGACGAGACATGGAACAACAGCCGCCTGCACCCGGCCGAGCGGGTGCAGCGCCACGACGTCTTCGACCGCTATCTGTCGGAGGAGCTCTTCCCGATGGTCGCGGCGCGGGCGGGGCGCGGCGACACGGCGGTGTACGGGTCGTCGATGGGCGGCTACCACGCGGTCAACTTCGCGGCGCGCCATCCGGAGCAGGTGAAGCGCTGCATCGCGCTGTCGGGGCTCTTCGACAACCGGCGGATGCTCGACGGCTTCTGGGACGACCTCTGCTACTACCACTGCCCGATGAGCTTCATCCCGAACATGGACGAGGGGTGGTGCCGCCGGCTCGCGCAGGTGGAGTGGGTGATCGCGACCGGCGAGACGGACAGCCTCGTGAACGAAACCCGCAACTTCACGCACGTGCTGCGGTCGAAGGGGATCCCGGTGCACTGCGAGGTGTGGCCCGGCGTGTTCGGCCACGACTGGCCCTTCTGGAAAGAGCACCTGCGGCGGTTCCTGCCGTAGGAACGCAGCGTCCCACCCCGCGCCGCGCCCCCCGTCGCCCCAAGATGTCGATCCCGGAGCCCGGGTGCCGCACTAAAATATTGTTTGCAATCTTTTCACGGCGTGATACATTTTATTTCACGTCGTGAACAGTATTCGACCGCGCCTCCTCAAACCCGCGGTCCTGAAGGCGCTGTCCCGATTCCCCGTGGTCGTGGTCATGGGCGCGCGGCAGACCGGCAAGACCACGCTCGTGGCCGGCGGCGAGATCGCGAGGGGCCGGACCTACCGTGCGCTCGACGACTACGAGGTCCTCGAGCGCGCCACGACGAGCCCCGACGCCCTGCTGCAGGACGCCGAGCGGATGACGATCGACGAGGTGCAGCAGACCCCGGATCTGCTTCGCGCGATCAAGCGGGCCGTCGACCGGTCCCGGGTGCCCGGCCGGTTCCTGCTCACGGGTTCGGCCAACCTCCTGATGATGCAGCGGATCTCGGAGAGCCTCGCCGGACGCGCCGTGTACCTCACGCTGTGGCCCATGACGGAGGCAGAAAAGCGCGATCGCGCGGGTGCATCGCCGTGGGACGCCTGGGTCGACGCGGCTGACGCGGGCGCCGCCCGCGGCCTGGCCGTGCCGCGAGCCGCCGTCGGAACGTGGCAGTCGCGCGCTCTCGCCGGCGGATACCCGCCCGCGGCCCTCTCGGCGGAGCCGGGCGCGCGAGCGCAGTGGTTCGACGGCTACGTGCGGACCTACCTCGAGCGCGACCTCCAGTCCATCTCGTCGATCTCGTTGCTTCCCGACTTTCGACGCCTCATGAAGCTAGCGTCGATCCGCGTCGGCCACGTCCTCAACCAGAGCGAGCTGGCGCGCGATGCCGCGCTCTCCGTGCCCACCGCCCACCGCTACCTCAACCTGCTGGAGACGTCGTACCAGATCGTGCGGCTCGCGGCGTACGCGACGAGCCGGACGAAACGCCTCGTGAAGTCGCCGAAGCTCTACTGGACGGATACGGGCCTCGCCGCGCACCTGGCCGGCTTGCCTCCGGGAGCCGAGGAGGACATCCCGGGCGCGCTGCTCGAGAACCTCGTCCTGTTGCAGATCCTCGGCTGGCGGGAGACCGCCGTGCCGCGCCCGGAGATCCACTACTGGCGGACCCAATCCGGCGCCGAGGTGGACTTCGTGATCGAGTCGGGCCGGCGCCTCCTGCCGATCGAGGTGAAGGCCGCGCGAAGCGCACGTCCCTGCGACGCCAAGGGCCTCGAGGCGTTCCTCGACGACAACCCCGAGCGAGCGCCGTTCGGCATCCTTCTGTACGGCGGCCGCGAGGTCCTCGTCCTGACGGAGAGGATCCTCGCCGTGCCCTTGGATTGCGTCTGGGGTTGAGCGCAACGCGGGCACGCCCCGCGTTACGATGGCCGCGCTGATGCGTGTCTTCGTGCTGCCCCTGCTGCTGGCCGCGGCCGCCGTGGCGCAGGACGAGGGCGGCCTCACGGTAAAGCCGCTCGCGCCGGATCCCGCGCGCGACGCGCGGATCGAGGAGCTGATCGCCCAGCTCCTGAAGATCGAGAAGCCCTACGACGGCATCACGTGCTCGTCTGGCGGCGGCGTCGGGTTCGACGCGCTTCGCGCGAACGAGGACACGCCGCCGGCGTTCCGCGAGCTGGTCCGGCTCGGCCCGGCCGCGATGCCGGCGCTGCTGAAGCACCTCGACGACAAGCGCGAGACGAAGCTGTCGCTCAGCTGGGTCGACGAGGACATGGGAAGCCGCATGTTCGCCAGACCGGAGATCCCCGCCATGAGCCCGGAGGAGCGCGTCCGCATCCGCCGCGTGCTCGGCCCGGCCGCGGAGAAGGAGGGCCCCGTCGACGCCCCTCTCGTGGATCAGATCGAAAGCCACGCGGTCACCGTCGGCGACTGCTGCTTCGTGATCCTCGGGCAGATCGTCAACCGTTCCTACGAGGCCGTGCGCTACCAGCCATCGCTGCTCGCCATCGTGTCGAGCCCGACGCGGGAACCGAGGATCGCCAAGGTGCTGCGCGGCCGCTGGGGACGTGGCGACCCCCGACAGATCCTCGCGGAATCGCTCCTCTACGACTTCCGCCAGAGGAAACGGCCGGGGATGTGGCCCGGCGCGGCGGAGCGCCTCCTGGTCTTCTTCCCGGAGTTCGGCGATGAGGTCGTCGCGAGGCGCATCGGATCCATCCGTTGGGACGACGGTTTCGAGGAGTACTGCGGCCACGAGCTGCTTCGCCGCGTCCTCCCGACGGGCCGCCCGCGCATCCGCGCCGCGTGGTTGGATCTCCTCGGTCCGGACCGCGCGCCTCAGACGCAGCTCTCCGGCATCCGGGCCCGGCCTGAGGACGCCGGGGACGACTTCCGGGACCGGGTGCGAGCCCTGCGCGACCGGCCGTCCGATGTCGACGTCGTGGTCGTGTGCGTCGCGGTCCTGAACGGCGAGAAGGCTCCGGCCACGTTCGCGTGGCTCAAGGGGGAATTCCCGAAGGTCGAGACGCGCGACGCCGAGAGGACCCGAGCGATCCTCGCCGCGCTCGCCGCCCTCGACGAGGACGAGAGCCTCCCGATCTTCCGCGCGCACATCGAGAAGCTCGCGGAATGGGGCTGGGGCAACGCGATCGTCGCGCTACGCGAGACGCCGCGGGCCAATCTGGCGGCCGCGCTCTTCCGGGCCAAGCTCGACGCGACCGACCCCGTCGGCCCGCACGTCGTGCCCGCGCCCGAGTGGGTGACGGGCGAGACGCGCTGGTGCGACCTGGCCGCGGCGGTCATCGCCCACGCGAGGCTCGAGCTCGGCTTCGATCCGAAGGCGACGGTCGAGGAGCGCGACCGCCGGATCGCCGCGATCCGCGCCGCGCTCGCGAAGTAGCGCAAGCCTCTTTCGTCCCGCACGCAAGGAACTTCCGAGACACGCGACCCGGGCATCGGGCTATCGTGGGGGCACGCGGTTCGCAAGGCCACCGCGGGAGGTGAGGACATGAGGAGCCCGCTGCTGATCGGCCTCGTCTGGGCGGCGACCGTCGCCGTCGCGTTCCTGCTCGGAGGGCAACTGAAGCCGGAAGCCACCGCGCGCGACACGGCGCGTCCCCCGAGCGAGCACGCGCCCGCCCCGCTTCCGGCCCCCGAAGCCCCCCCGCGTGACGGCGCGCCGGAGACGCGCATCGCAAAAGAGCCGGCCGCCGCGCGGAGCGACGCGACGGTCGCGGCGGATTCCCTTCCCGTCGAGCCCGTGACCGTCGAGCCGGGCATGCAGCCGGCCGACCTCTCCTCGCTCTTCATGCGCTACGCCGAGAAGAAGCTCGCGGAGGGTCCCGAGGGCCACAAGGAGCTCTTCCGCGAGTTCGACCGGCTCGTGCGCGACAAGGAGGTCCGGAACCTCCTCCGCGACGAGCAGCAGGCGATGCCGCTCCTCTACCCGTGGGTCCGGTTCCTCGTGGACCACGACCGGCAGATCATCGGGATGATGGAGACGATCTACAAGACCGCCGCCGAGGACCCGCAGTGGTTCCAGGGCCTCGACGACGATCCGCTGGAGATGTTCGCGGAGGGGCTCGCGCTGCTGCTGCCCGGCGCCACCGACGCGGAGCAGCTCGCGCGCTTCCGCGCCTACGCCGAGCAGATCGTCGCGCTGCCGAAGGAGTCGCTCCCGGAGGCGCTCCAGAAAAACCTCTCCGACATCCAGCGCGACATCGAGTGGTGGTCGCCGGCCGTGAAGCCCGAGGACCTCGCGAAGGCGCTCGAGGACCCCTCGGTCCCGGTCGCGAAGAAGATCGGCCTCCTGCGGAGGGCCTCGCCGGAGTCGCTCAGCGGCGTGGACGTGACGCCGGTGCTCGCCGCGGGGATCCGCGAGGGGAGCTCGCAGGCGCTGTACGTCGTCCAGCGGTTCCAGGGCTCCGTGTCCGTGCCGACGCTCGACGCCGCGTTCCTCGACGCGGTGGCCTCGGGCAGCCAGCAGTGGCACCAGATCGGCACCTACGCAAGCGTGACCGGGCGGAACACGTGGGAGACGGCCCGCCCGTTCGTCGACACCGGCCTCGCCCGCGGCGGCAAGACGACCGAGGCGTTCGCGCAGAGCCTCTACCTCTTCCAGCACCTCGAGATCCCGAAGGAGTACGTGGCGAACGTGGTCACGAGCTACGCGCTCCCGGACGCGGTCCGGACACAGCTCAAGAAGCGGTTCGGGATCGAGTAGGCGAATCGGGGGGGGCTCGGGGGCCTGGCCCGCAGAATACCGATAGAGGAGAAGGTGCAGCCCCCCGGCCCCCCCACGATCGACGAGCTCCAGGAGGAGTTCCGCGCGAAGCAGGAGCGCGACCTCGCGCGGGCGCACGCACGGGAGAAGGCCCGTCGCCGGAACGGCACGATCGCTGGAGCCGCCGCCGGCCTCGCGGCGGTCGCGGTCACCGCGGGCGCCACGCGCACGGCGCTCTTCTGGCACTCGTTCCTCCTCGAGGCGGTCCTCGGCGCGGTCGCGGGCTACGTGCTCGCGCGCACCGGCGGCGGGCTGCTCAAGGGGATCGTTCTCTTTTCGGGCGCGTACATGCTCGCGTTCTTCCTGCGCGCGTCAGGCCTCGACCCGGCGGCCGTGTTCCAGGCGGGCGACATCCGCGCCGCGCCGGCCGTCCAGGGCCACTTCACGAGCCTCTGCTTCCTCGTGAGCGCGGGCGCGGCGATGGGCCATATCGTGGCCGACCGCTAGAATGCCTCCGTGATCCCGGAGGACGACCTCTACCTCTTCAACCACGGCAAGCTGAAGCGCGCGTGGAGAACGCTCGGCGCGCACGTCGTCGAGGGGGGCGTCCGCTTCGCGCTCTGGGCGCCGAACGCGCGGCGCGTGAGCGTCGTCGGCGACTTCAACGGCTGGAACCCGCAGCGGCTCGACCCGCGCGGCTCGACCGGCATCTGGGAAGGCGTCGCGCGCCACGGAAAGCCGGGCGACAAGTACAAGTTCCAGCTCGTCGACTACGAGGGCAGGAAACGCGAGAAGTCCGACCCGTTCGGGTTCCGCATGGAGATGCGGCCGAAGACCGCGTCCGTCGTCTGCCCGCTCGAAGGCCACGCGTGGCGGGATGGGGAGTGGGTCCGGGAGAGGGGAAGGACGCAGGCGCCGGACGCCCCGATGCGCATCTACGAGGTGCACCTCGGCTCGTGGCGGAAGGGGCGTTCCTACCGGGACCTCGCGACCGAGCTCGTCGCGTACGCGAAGGACATGGGTTTCACGCACGTCGAGATGATGCCCGTGATGGAGCACCCCTACGACGCCTCGTGGGGGTACCAGGTGTGCGGCTACTACGCGGCGACGAGCCGCTGGGGTTCGCCGCAGGACCTGATGGCGCTCGTCGACGCGTTCCACGGGGCGGGGATCGGCGTCCTCGTCGACTGGGTGCCGGCGCACTTCCCGAAGGACGAGCACGGCCTCGCCGCCTTCGACGGCACGCGCCTCTTCGAGCACGAGGACCCGCGCCGCGGCCTCCACAAGGACTGGGACACGCTGATCTTCAACTACGGCCGGCCCGAGGTCCGCAACTTCCTCTGCTCGAGCGCGCTCTTCTGGATCGAGGAGTTCCACTTCGACGGGCTGCGCGTGGACGCGGTCGCGTCGATGCTCTACCGCGACTACTCGCGCGAGGAGGGCGAGTGGATCCCGAACGAGCGGGGCGGCCGCGAGGACCTCGACGCGATCACGTTCCTCCGCGAGCTCACCGACCTCATCCACGAGGAGGCGCCGGGCGCGGTCGTCGTCGCGGAGGAGAGCACCGCGTTCCCGGGCGTCACCTCGGCGACGAGGACGGGCGGGCTCGGCTTCGACCTCAAGTGGAACATGGGCTGGATGCACGACAGCCTCGCCTTCCTCCAGAACGACCCGCTCTACCGCAAGTTCCACCACGACCGGCTCACGTTCGCCCTCTACTACGCCTTCCACGAGAGGTACCTGCTGCCGCTCTCGCACGACGAGGTCGTCCACCTGAAGCGGAGCCTCCTCGACAAGATGCCGGGCGACGGTTGGCAGAAGCACGCGAACCTGCGCCTGCTGCACGCGTGGCAGGCGGCGCACCCCGGGAAGTCGCTCCTCTTCATGGGCGGCGAGATCGGGCAGTGGAAGGAGTGGAACCACGACGCGGAGCTCGAGTGGGCGGTGCTCGGCGACAGCAAGCACCGGGGCCAGAGCCTCCTCGTTACGGACCTGAACCGGCTCGTCCGCGACCGGAAGGCGCTCCACGAGCTCGACCAGGACTGGCGCGGGTTCGAGTGGATCGACTTCAGCGACGTGGACCAGAGCGTCATCAGCTTCCTCCGCTGGAGCCGGCAGAAGGAGGAGGGCGTCCTCTGGGCCTTCAACTTCACGCCCGAGAGCCGCACCGGCTACCGGATCGGCGCGCCGCGGCCGGGCCGCTACGAGGAGATCCTCAACACGGACGCCCAGTGCTACGGCGGCTCCGGCGTCGGCAACATGGGCGGGCTCGCGGCGGGCGACGAGCCCGCGCACGGCCAGCCGCGCTCGCTCCTGCTCACGCTGCCGCCGCTCGCGGCGGTCGCGTTCCAGGTCCCCCCGGCCCCCCCCGATTCCGAGCCGTAGCGGCGGCGCCGACCGCGGGCGCGGTCACGCCTCGATCCGGCCGTCGTGCAGCTTCACGTGCCGGTCGCAGCCCTCGCAGATCTCGAGGTTGTGCGTCACGAGGACGAGCGTCGCCCCCGTGCGCCTTCGCGCGGCGTGCAGCACCTCCATCACCTCGTGGCCGGTCCTGCTGTCGAGGTTGCCGGTCGGCTCGTCGGCGAGGATCAGCGCGGGCTCGTTCGCGAGCGCGCGCGCGATCGCGACCCGCTGGCGCTCGCCGCCGGAGAGGCCGCGCACGTCGGCGTCGGCGCGGTGCCCGAGGCCGACCTCGCCGAGGAGCCGGACCGCGCGCTCGCGGCGCGCGGCGCGCGGCATGCGCGGCACGAGCGGCACCTCCACGTTCTCGGCGGCGCGGAGGACCGGGATCAGGTTGTGCATCTGGAAGACGAAGCCGATCCGCTCGGCGCGCACGCGCTCCATCGCGCGCGCGGAGTCGATCCGCGTGCCCTCGAAGTAGACCTCGCCCTCGTCGGGGAGGTCCATGGCGCCCATGAGGTTCAGGAGCGTCGTCTTGCCGGAGCCGCTCGGGCCCGTGACGGCGACGAACTCCCCGCGGTGAAGCGCGAGGTCGATGCCGTCGAGCGCGTGCACGCGCCCCCCCTCGAAGAGGCGGCGCACGCGGCGCAGCTCGACGAGCGGCCCCCCTGCCCCCGAACCCCCTCCGCCTCCACCCTCACTCATAGCGCAGCGCCTCGACCGGCCTCAGGCTGGCCGCGTGGTACGCCGGGTAGAGCGCCGCGCTCACCCCGACGAGCACGGCCACGAGCGCGCCCTTCACGAAGGTCATGGGGAGGTAGGTCGCCACGAGGTAGGCGCGGTCCCAGAGCGCGATCAGGACCTCGGTGCCGGCGACCCCGAGCAGCAGGCCGAACGCGCCGCCGACGCTGGAGAGGAGGAGCCCCTCGCCGAGCACGGTACCGAGCACGCGGCGCCGCGACCAGCCCAGCGCGCGTAGCATCCCGATCTCGCGCGTGCGCTCCGAGACGCTCATCATCATCGTGTTGAGGACGCCGAGAACGCCGATCACGACCGCGATCAGCGTGACGAGGCCGATGAACTCGTCGATGATCTCGAGCTGGTCGGCGAACTGGCTCGTGAAGTCGCGCGGCGGGATGGCCCGGAGGTGCGGGAGCTCGGTCTCGATCGCATTCCGGACGCGGTCCACGGCGTCGTCGGCCGCGTAGACGAAGAGGAGCGTGTAGCTGTCGCTCCGGCCGAGTTGCCTGCCGAGGACGTCGGCGTGGATGACGATGCCGCCGTTCTCCCACGGCACGTCGGAATCGAAGATGCCGACGACCTCGTACTCGCTGCCGTAGATGGTGACCTTGGACCCGAGGGCCCAGCCGAGCATGCCGGCGACCATGCGGCTCGCGAGGATCTCGGTCGGCTTCTCGAAGAGACGACCCTCCTTGAGGAAGCGGCCGTACTTGTTCATGATCCGCTCGTCCGGGTAGCGTCCGAAGAGGAAGACGGCGGGGAGCGCGGGGGGCTTGTCGCCGGTCTTCGGCGGGCGGTAGGCGGAGAAGTGGACGCGCGACACCGCATCGACGCCCTTGATCGCGCGGATTCTCGCGACGTCGTCGAACGTCACCTTGCTGAAGACGAGGTCGGCCGCCTCGCCGCTGAAGACGATGATCGAGGCGCCGCTCGCCTCCATGTAGTGGTCGAGGCTGCCGCGAAGCCCCTCGGAGACGGAGATCAGCGCGACGACGCCGGCGACGGCGACGGAGACCCCGAGCATGGAGAGCCCGGTGCGAATCTTCCGCTGGAACAGATTCCGAAGTACGTACAGACTCCGCATGGTACTCGGTACCGAGAGCGGCGCGCATATCCCTAGACTTGGCCATCAGTTACGACGGCGAGACCCGGACATTGGGGTCCGGGTTTTTGCCCGGGGGAAGGGGTCCCTACTTCGAGGCCGCGGCGATCTCCTTGCGGAGCGTGTCGACGTCCTTGCCGAGGACCGCGGCCACGGCGGCGAGCGTCTCGTCGTCGTTGGCGATGCTCTCGAGGGGGTGCGCGAGGCGCGCCTCGCCTTTCGGCGACACGCGGATCGCGTCCACGAGCGCGACGAAGCCGGCCTTCTGCAACCCGAGCCTCGCGTGGATGCGCGTCTCGAGATCGGGGTCGACCAGCGCGCGCACGAGCGCGGCCGCGGCGGGCCGCGCGCCCTCGCCGAACACCGAGATGCGGCGGATCGCGGCGCGACGCACGAACGCCTCGCGGTCCTCGATCGCCGCGACGAGGTAGGCAAGGCATTCCTTCGGCAGCTGATCGCACGCGAGCGCGCGGCGCTTGGGATCCGTGTCGAAGAGAGCCACGAGCGTGTCCGCGCAAGGCTCCAGCTCGCGAAGGCGGCGGCGGGCGTCGCCGGCGAACCCGTGCTTGTCCGTGCGCGCCTCTCTCGCGAGCCAGCGGACGGCGTCGAGGCGGCTGAGGCGGACGAGGCAGAGGAGAAGCGCGTCGCGGTCGCCGGCGCCCTGGTCGAGCGCGATCACGAGCGGACCGACGACCTTCCGGTCCTGAAGCCCGATCCGGCAGAGCGCGATCGCGGCCTCCCGGCTCACCAGCGGGTCTTCGTCGGCAAGGAGGGAGACGAGCAGGTCCACGGCCGCGGCCGCCGCCCCGCCCATCTTGCCGAGCGCGATGCACGCCTCCCACCGCGCGTGCCAGTCGTCGCTCCGCGCGGAGGCCGTGAGCACGGCGAACACGCCCCCGTCGCCCTCGCCGCGCCGCGCGAGCGTGCACGCGGCCGCGTGGCGGACGTCCGGGGACGGGTCCGAGAGCGCCTTGCGGAGCGCAGCCGACACGGGCCCGTCGCCGAGCGACGCGAGCGCCTTCGCGGCGGTGGCGCGTTGCCTCGGCTCGCGGCTCTCCAGTCGCACGAGGAGCGCCCGCACGTCCGCGTCCTCCTGCGCCGCGACCACCGGGGCGAAGGCCAACAGCACGATCGCCACCAGGCGCATGATCCAAGTCTAGCGCCCGCGCGGCCCGCCCGCGCGGGCGGAATGAGGGGGGGGCCGGGGGGCAGCCTCCGCCTCACGCGAACCGCGAGCCGGACTGGTACCGCCGGAGCCCGAACCGGAACACCGCCACCGCGATCCCCGCGTACGCGACCGCCGCTCCCGCGACCGCGAGGAGCGTCCCCCACGAGAAGCGGTGCAAGAGGTCCACCGGCAGGTAGCCGATGAACCCCGCCGGCAGCGCCGTGAAGAGCAGCAGCTTCAGCCACCCGCCGAAGATCGTGCTCGGGTAGAGGCTGAAGAGGAGCAGGAAGTGCACGGCCTGCCGGCTCACCACGGTCGTGTCGCCGAGCCAGAAGGCGACGCTGTGGAAGAGGACCATCGACGCGAGGAAGATCACCGCGCCGGAGACCGCGGTCACGAGGCAGATCGGGATCCCGGCGGGCGTCAGGTGCCCGCCGACGCCGAGGAGCACGATGCCGGTGAAGAGGTCGCCCCAGCCCGACGCCTCGCTTTTCGACCCGACGCACTGGAGCAGCACGTCCTTCGGCTGCGTCAGGAGCGCGTCGAGGCCGCCCTCGTGGATCCGCCGCGCGAGGTCGTTCACGCCGTGGCCGAGCACGACCGCGAGGCCGAACGCCGTGGCGCAGACGCCGTAGATCGAGAGCGTGTCCGCCGCCCGCCACCCGCGCACGCTGTCGTACCTGAGGAAGAAGAGCAGCCAGATCGCGAGCATGATGCCGTTGTTGAGCGCCATGAACACGGCACGCGCCCAGAACGCCCCCCGCTGCGCCAGGGACGCCTTCAGGTTGGTGAGGAGGAGCGCGCGCAGGTGCCTCATCCGCCGTTCACGTCCATGATCGCGAGGGCGCGGCGGTAGAGCCACGCCACGAACACCGCGAGAGCGGCGCCCCAGAAGAGGAGCAGCGCCGCGGTCCGCGCGGCGAGCGCCGGGTCCGGGTCGAACATGAGCCTCGCCCAGCCGTGCAGGAGCGGCGCGAACGGCGTGGCGTAGGCCGCGCGCTGCAGCCATTGCGGGTACACGTCGATCGGGAACATCAGCCCGCCGAGCACGAAGAGGAGCTTCTGCCAGATCCAGAAGAGCGGCGCCGTGTCGCCGATCCAGAAGGCGGAGAGCCCGATCGCCGCCTGCGAGAGCACGAGGATGGAGAAGGCAAGGGTTCCGAGGGGAAGGGAGAGGAGGAGACCCCTTGGCGGCGGAGTGCCGGTGAGCAGCCACGCCGCAAGGCCCCCGAGCCCCCCCAGTATCAGCAGCCGGACGAGCCCGTTGCCGAGCCCTTCGGCGATCTTCACGTGGAGATACGAGACCGGCCGGGCGATCGCGTAGGCCACGTCCCCGCGGCGCACGTCCTCCTCGATGTCGACGGAGAGGAGCGGCATCGAGAGCACGATCCACTCGGTCAGCGCGATGTACCAGACGTACGAGCCGCCGGCGCCGAGCGCCTGCCATAGTCGGGCGAAGATCAGGAGGATGGCGATGTAGAAGACGCCGCGGAAGAGCACCTCGCCCCGCTGGTGGAGCGCGTGGCGCGCCGCGAGCGCCACGATGGCGACCTGTTTCATGCGCTCGCGTAGATCGCCTGGACGATCTCCTCCATCGGCGGGTCCTCGACGGTGAGGTCGCGGAGCCGCGATGCCTTGAGCGCCGCCTCTACGACGGCCTCGATGGGCGTCTGCTCGACGTCCACCTCGAGGACGGTCCTGTGCGAGGCCTCTTCGACGACGGTCACGCCCGGCAGCGCGATCGCGATCCTCTCCTCGGCGGTGAGCAGCGTCACCACCTTGCGGCGGATGTAGGTCCCGCGCAGGTCGGCGATCGGCTTGTCGAGCAGCAGGCGGCCGTTGTGGATCACGAGCACGCGGTCGCACACGCGCTCCATGTCGCCCGTGTCGTGCGAGGTGAGAAGCACGGTGTTCCCGTCGCGCCGCGAGGTGTCGCGGACGAGGTCGCGGATCACGGCCTTCGCCGTCACGTCGAGGCCGATCGTGGGCTCGTCGAGGAAGAGGACCTGCGGCGCGTGCAGGAGGCTCGCGACGATCTCGCAGCGCATGCGCTCGCCGAGCGAGAGCTGGCGCACGGGCGTCTCGAGCAGCTTCCCCACGCCGAACGCGTCGACGAGCTCGCCGAGGCGGTGACGGTGCGTCGCCTCGTCCTGGTCGTAGACGCGCGCGAGGAGCGCGAACGTGTCCTTCGCCGGCAGGTGGTACCAGAGCTGCGTGCGCTGGCCGAAGACGGCGCCGATCCGGTAGGCGAGCCGCTTGCGGTCGCCCCACGGGACGAGGCCGAGGACGCGCGCGGTCCCCGCCGTCGGGTGGAGGATCCCCGCGAGCATCTTGATCGTCGTGGACTTCCCGGCGCCGTTGGGCCCGACGAACGCGACGCGCTCGCCCGGCTCGATCGTGAACGAGACGCCGTCCACGGCGGCGACGTCCCGCGTGGGCGGGTTCACGAGGTAGCGCAGCGTGCCGCGGAGGCCCTTCGGCCGCTCGCGCACGCGGAACACCTTCCGGAGGTTCGAGATCTCGATCGCCGGGGACACGATCCCCCTATAACCGGCGAGGGGGCCACCGGTTCGCGCGACGCCGCGCCAAACACCTCAATCCTGCGGACCGCGATGCCGCATCGGGACGCCGCAACCCCATGCCTCGCGCGGGCTTGCGTCGTCAGAATGGCGCAATGGTTGCGCTCGCGCTCGGCCACGGCACCTTGCGCACGAGCTTCACGAGGCGCGAGGCCGTGACCGTGTCGACGACCTCCGCCTCGTACGCGACCGCGCCGGGCATCACGTCCACGAGGACCACCTGCATCCGCAGCGCGCCCGGCCCGCCCCGCGGCACGACCTTCCAGCGCGGCGCCGCGCCGGCGACGAGCGCCGCCTGCAGCTCCTCGGCGGTCTTGCGGATCGCCTGGTCCCCGAGCCCCTTCGCGGACGACCCGTCCGCGAGCCGGATCAGCACGGGCTCGACCACGAGCTTGTCGTAGACCCGGAAGTCCGCGCCCGGGTGCCGCCACTCCCACAGGTCCGGGTCCGAGGCGCTCTGCCTCAGGTCGGAATAGTCGCCGAGGTAGCCGGACGCGTAGGGCGGCCGGCTCGCGCAGGCGGCGACAGCCAGGACGAGGACGAGAAGGGCGCGGCACATGCGACCCGCACGTTACCCCCCGCCGGGGACCTGCCGGGCCCCTGCCCCCGCACCCCCCGAGCCTCCTTCCGCGGAAAACGACGCGAAGACGCCGCCGCCCGCCCCTTGCCGTCGCGGCACGGCCGTTGCGAATGCCCCAAGGATGCCCGAGCGGATCCGAGTCGTCATCATGGGCGCGGGCGGCCGCGACTTCCACGTATTCAACACGTGCTACCGCGACGACCCGACGCACGAGGTCGTTGCCTTCACGGCCGCGCAGATCCCCGGGATCGAGCACCGCGTCTACCCGCCGGAGCTCGCCGGCCCGCTCTACCCGCAGGGCGTCCGCGTCTTCCCCGAGGCGGATCTCGAGCGGCTCGTCCGCGAGGACCGCGTGAAGGAGGTCGTGTTCGCGTACAGCGACGTGCACATGGACCACCTCGAGCGGCTCGGGCGGCACGTGCGGACGCTCGGCGCGGCGTTCGCGCCGTTCGATCCCGACCGCACGATGCTCCGCTCGCGCCACCCGTGCGTCGCGGTGTGCGCGGTGCGGACGGGCTGCGGGAAGAGCGCGGTGTCGCGCCACGTGGTCGCGGCGCTGAAGGCGGTCGGCCGGCACCCCGTCGTGCTGCGCCACCCGATGCCGTATGGCGACCTGCGGCGCCAGGGCGTGCAGCGGTTCGCGCTCCTCGAGGACCTCGCGCGGAACGACTGCACGATCGAGGAGATGGAGGAGTACGAGCCGCACATCCTCGCCGGCAACGTCGTCTTCGCGGGCGCGGACTACGCGCGGATCCTCGAGGCGGCGGAGCAGGAGGGCGACATCGTCGTGTGGGACGGCGGCAACAACGACACGCCGTTCGTGAAGCCCGACCTCCACATCACGCTGGTCGATCCGCTGCGCCCGGGCCACGAGCTCACCTACTTCCCGGGCCGCTGGAACCTCGAGCGCGCCGACGTCGTCGTCATCGCGAAGAGCGGCGAGGCGCGGCCCGGCGACGTGGAGACGGTCATGGGCAACGTCGCGCGCGTGAACCCGCGCGCCACGATCGTGCGCGGGCGGTCGCCGGTCGTGCTGAGCGACGCGGGGGGGGTCCGGGGGCGGCGGGCGCTCGTGATCGAGGACGGCCCGACGGCGACACACGGCGGGATGGGGTACGGTGCGGGCCTCGTGGCGGCGCGGCGCGCGGGCGCCTTGGAGATCGTGGACCCGCGCCCGTTCGCGAAGGGGCTCATCGCGGAGGCGTTCCGGGACTACCCGCACCTCCGCGACGTGCTGCCGGCGCTCGGCTACGGCGAGGCGGAGTTGAGAGACCTCGAGGCGACGATCGAGGCCGCGGACTGCGACGTGGTGGTCGTGGGGACGCCGATCGACCTGTCGCGCGTGATCAAGATCCGGAAGCCGGTGATGCGCGCGACCTACCGGTACGAGTCGGCGTCGGAGCCCGGCCTCGCGGAGATCCTCGGGGACCGTTTCGCGGTCGGCTGAGCGCCCGCGAACCCGCGGTCGTGCACCGCGTAGGCCACGGGCTCATGTGGCGAACGTGATCGTCCGGAGATCCGGCCCCGCCTCGCCGTGCCCAGGCCGATCCGCGACCACGCACACCGCCGGCCATGGGCGCGCGAAACGAACCAGGTTCGTTCCGGCAATGCAATCACAACGGCAGACTCCGTGTCGACGCGACCGAGGAACTCCCCGGCACGACCCACGAGCTTCACCCTTGCGATGGGAAAGGGTCCGACGAGAGCGCGGTGTTCGGGGTGCCCTCGCGAACCTAAGTCACGCATCCAAGCCTCCTTAGGGCGATCGAAGCGCAGGGATTTCGGCGGACCGCCGCAGCCTCCGGGGGCGTATGGACAGGGTGTGCGGCGCGGGTATCGTAAGGCAACCTGATTCGCGCCCCCGACCC
>DASUGR010000224.1:0-19823 GCA_036273915.1 Planctomycetota bacterium
GTATATAGTGGCCACGCGACGGTTTCAGGACCTCGGCCGGAGGCTGCTGCGAGAACTCGAACATCGCGCCGCTTAGCGTGTTTCTATTCACGTGTGGCAGTGCCGCCTGAAGCAGGTCGATCAGTTCCGAGTATCTCGCGCCGTCGGGCATGCTCTCAAGCATCTTGGGAACCGCTGCGCGGACCTCGTCCCTCGCCGTCGCGCGCCTTTCGCGTGTGCCCATGCCGTTTCTCCCCTGCCTGTGTGACGATATCCTAGGGCGCGTACGGCCACAATGCTGCGTCGGCGGCTGCGCGGGGCGGTCGGGGGAGACCCCCTTGCCCGGGGCCGCCCCCGGCAGCATCATGGTTGGCTCGGGGGCGTCGAGAACGGCTCCCGGCGAGGAGCCAGCGGGGATGGCGCAGAAGAAGAGGAAAGCCGCGAACAGCAAACGCAGGATCGACTCCTACGCCCACCCCGACAAGAAGCGGCCGAATAACCCTCCGGGCGGACCCGGCGCCACCGCTGGAGCAGACAAAGGCAGCGTCGGGAGCGTCCGCTCCCCAGAGCAAGCCTACGGAGCTGCGCTCACGGTCTTCCACCGGGAGCCTGACAGATGGCATGCATGGTCGCTGGTCTTCGTCGGGGCCGCCGTCGGAACGTTCACGCTCGCTGGGGGAGACAATCCCATCCTGCCGCGACCCTGCGCACTACTCGTGGCGGCGCTGATCAGTGCGATGTGGACTCAGGCTGCCCTGAACATGCGCGCGTCAACGATCTCGTGGACAAGAACCCTCGAGATCCTTGAGCGCGCTGGCAGCCATTGGCGAATGCCAGGCGCATTCGCGATTTGGAGGCGGCAGCTGCGACATTTCGATCAGCGGCGCGAACTGCTGAAGTGCCTGTGCTTCTGGCGTCAGGAAGCGCGGTGGAGCGTCGGCCGGTTGCCTACGACGCGCTCCTCCGCAACACGCTCGTCGAGTACAAGCAGAACGCGAACTCGCAGAAGAAGTTCGAGTACGTCTACAACCTCGCCGACTACCGCCTGCTCGAGAAGCGCCACCACGCGGCCGGCACGGGCGACAACTACGACATCGACAGCATCTACCGCTCGGTGAACGTAAAGGCGGGCGTCGCGGACCCTGTCGCCGAGTACCAGAACCCGGGGTCGCAGACGGTGGCTTCCACGACCGGCGTGACCTACGACGCCGCCCAGAACCGGTCCCAGGTCACCGTGACCGTCGGCGGCACGCCCACGACGACGAACTACACGGTGGATGCCCTGAACTTCTACACCGCAGTCGGGGCCACCGTGCACGTCCGGGACGCGAATGGTAACCTGAAGGACGACGGCACGAACCTCTACGACTACGATTACAGGAACCAACTCGTGCGTATCCGTAGGAAGTCGGACCTCGCGGTGATCGGGACCTACGAATACGACGGCGTCTGCCGTCGCACCGCAAAGTCCACGAGCGCTGGCACGACCAGCTTCTACTGGATCGGGTTCGAGCTCGCGATGGAGTACGACACATCGGGGCTCGTCTCGCGCCGTCACCGCGGCGCGGGATTCAACGAGGTTGTCTCCGCCCAGCAGCGCGACATCGCCGACCTCGACCAGGACGGTAGCACCACGGACTACGTCCCGCTGACGCCGCTATACGACGGTGCGTTCGACTGCATCGGCGTGCTCGATCAGACGGGTGCGGTCGCCGAGTCCTACGTCCACACGTACGACGGCGTCGTCACGATTGCGAACGCGGCAGGTGGATCACTCGCCAATAGCGCAGTCGGCTGGCATCAAGGCTACGGACGCATGTATGGCGACGCCGAGACCGGGCTACTCTACGCGGTCCATCGGTACTACGGCCCGGCCACAGGCCGATTCATCACTGAGGATCCGGCCGGCCGCTGGTTTGACTCGCCAAACCTGGGCGGGTCCTTCGCATGGGGGGGCAACCGCTATCGCAACAGCGTCGATGTCCTGGGCCTCCGAGCCGAGGGGCCGGCCCTGCCAGGCGGCTTCGGCGACGGCCTGGGCGAGATTAGCGCTGCCGCTCACAACGCGTCTGCAACAGGCGCTCTCTCGGCCTCCGACCAGGCGGACATGGACGCCCTGGCAGCTGCCGCGGAACACGTGACGCTAGAGGTCTACAGCGGCGCACTTGTTCCAGTGGATGCAGGCTATACGGCGTACAGCCGAGGCGATTTGCGGGATGCCAACGGTAACTGGATCATCAGAATCAACTACGACAGGTGGCAGTCCATGTCGTATGGCCTCCAGATCCTCACCCTCGTCCACGAGCTGATGCACGTCGCCAGGTATCTGTGCGGTGATGTAGGTGAGCACCACGTGAAGGTCATAGAACGGACGGAGCAGTTGAAGAGGTGGGAAGCTAGAGCTAAGCAACTGCTCGTGCTAATGAAGAACCTCCAAGGGGAAGGCCGCCCCATTGTAGCACCGGGCATTGATGCTCTTGATGGTGAGGATGGAGCCGACGCCGATGCAAGAATCGCGTCGCTCGGCTTCCCCGGACGATGAGTAGGCTCATGGCGCAACTCCGTTTCTGTGCCATGACCGTGGCCGTGCTTGGCGTATCGTGCACGAGTTGCGGGGCAACACGGCCGTCGGACACGGCCGTTTATTCTTGTTTTCTCGATGGGTGGCTTGCAAGCGATGCGAACAAAGGCATTGACCATCCCTACGTAGTCGTTGTCGAATCCACGATCAGCGGGCCGGATCCTTATCGGCGGCTCTCGGAAGCCGAGATCAAAGACACCTGGCTGCGGCTCCAAAAGCGGATGCCGCGGCTTCGTCTTGATACCGTTCAGAACTTCATCGCCCTAAACGAGGTGGCCGCGGCTATCGATACGCGCAGCATCAAGACGACGGCGCCAGTTGTCGGGCTCAGCGGAGATGAAGCTGCGCGGATCTTTACGTTAGAGCAGTGCTGGGAGGCCTTCTACAAGAAGTTTCCAAAGGCAAGGGGCGTGATGCGACTGTCGCGGCCCGGCGTAAGCAGTGACGATACACAGACGCTGGTGTATTGCGATTTTGGTAGCGGCTACCTCGCAGGTGCGGGCAGCTACTACCTGCTTGAGATGAACGGGGAGCGGTGGCAGATAGCAGGCGAGTACGTGGCGCGACAGGCGTGAACCATTATCTGACGGCTTACAGTTGGACGACGCTCGTCACAGCCCGGAGGCGATGGAGCGGCCACCGGCCGATCGGCGCCGGGCGCGTAGCGGCTCCGGCCGGCGAGGCAGTTCTGAGGTCGGCGGGCGACGATCCGCGAGCGGGTCCGCGCGCCGCGGACAGGACGCCGCCCCGGCGGGGGACGCGACGACGTGATGTCGGGAGAGCGAGAGCTACGCCGCGTCGCGCAGGCGGAGCAGGCAGCCGACGATCGCCTGCACGCCGAGACTGCGGTCCCCGTCACACCCCCTCGCAGCGTCCCGAGCGCGACGCCTACGGTTCACATACGGTTTCAGTCCGTTTCGCTACGGTTGACCTACGGGAGCGTAGCGTGACCAAATGCGTGACCGGCGCGCCGCTCGCGAGCCCGCCGCAGACGCGCCGGTTGCCGTAACTCCGGACAGGGCCTACACTAACGCTCCCGACGGAGGGGTGCCGGAGTGGTCGAACGGGCCGGTTTTGAAAACCGGTAGCCCGCAAGGGCTCGGGGGTTCGAATCCCTCCCCCTCCGCCAAGAACGCTGGGCCCCCGGAGCCCCCCCGCCCAACCGTCAGTAGAGGATCAGCTCGTCGAGCAGCATGTCCGCCGCGGCCGGGTAGCCGATCATGTCGAGCCCCGTCGCGTCGATGAGCCCGAAGTACTCCCCCCAGTCCGCCTCGTCAATGCACTCGATGCTCAGGATCTTCTTCCCCGCCGCGTCGTACTCCGCGAGCTTCGACAACCGGTAGTCCCTGTCCTCCTCGCTCCAGATGTTGAAAAACACGCTCTCCGCGCCGACCGCGTCGATCGCCGCGAGCCACCGCGCGCGGTACGCCGCCCCCGCGTCGTCGAGGATCCCCTCGCCGTTCTGCGGGCAGACGACGAAGCCGTCGCCCGCGCGCTCGCGCGCGTACGACGCGATCCTCTCGACGAGCGTCACCATCCGGTTCGCGCACGTGCGGTACGAGATCCCGCCGACGTCGTACCACCACCAGTACGCGTCGACGCGGTCGAGGTAGACGCCGTCGAACCCCGCCGCGAGGATGCGGTCGAGGTACGGCTCGATCGCCTTCGACCACCACCCCGACGTCCAGTACTTCACCGCGTAGTTGCCGGGCCAGTCGGGATTCTCCTCGCCGATGAACGCGGGGCTCCCCGGCTCCCACGACGCCTTCCAGTAGAAGCGGTAGTCCTCCGCCTCGCCGATGCTCAGGTACGCGAGCACGGTCTTGCCCGCCGCGCGCAGCCGCGCGATGTCGTCGTGGCTGAACTCGCCCGCGGCCGAGCCGTCGTGGCTGTAGTCGATGACCACCACGTCGTACGGCGACTGCGCGAGCGCGTCGATCGACGGCGCCTGCAGCCAGATGCACCAGCTGCCCGCCCACGAAAGGTCCGCGCGCTGGCCCGCCCCCACGGCCGGCAAACAGAGCGCGACGACCATCAAGGCACGTCGCATGGTTCTCTCCTCCGAGCTTTCAATGACAGCAAGTTCGCCACTGGCAAGCAACTGGGGAAAACAAAAGGCGGGGGGGCTCCGGGGGCCGGGCCCTAACGGTTCCCTGACACCGGCCCCCGGAGCCCGGCGGGTCACGCGCCCGACCGTGAGCCCCTGCACCAGGACGGAGAACACGACGACCGCGTACGTGAGCGCCAGCACGACGCTCCGCGAGACCTCCTTCGGAAGCGAGAGCGCCATCGCCACCGAGATGCCCCCGCGCAGGCCCAGTGCGAAAAGGCTCACGCCGACTCCCGGGCGGGCCGCAGTGCAGCAGCCGAGTCAGGGGGGGTCCGGGGGCAGGACTATCGCGCGAGCGCGCGCTCCGCGCGTCGCCGGCACGCGGGCCACACGGTCGGGGCTTGAAGCTCCGCGGGGACCGCGCACTCCGGCCGGCCCTCGACGGCGCGCGCCACCACGGTCCACGCCGCGCGGAGCTCGACCGTCGCCTCGGGATTGGTCCGCGCGGCGCGCGCGAACGCCCTGAGGCCCTCCCGGGCATCCCCGCGCTCGATCCGCGCCATTCCCCAAGCCGCCTCGACGAACGGGACCCACGGCAGCCGCTCGTAGGCGTAGCGCGCCGCCTCCTCCGCGCGGTCGAGGTCGCGCTCCGCCATCAGCAACGACAGCGCGACGCAGCCCTGCCACAGGGCACGCGTCTCCTCGGATGTCGCGCGAGCGACGCCGCGCTCCGAGAGCGCGAGGACCTCGTCCAGCCGGTCGAGGCTGACGAGGATGCTGCCGCGCATGTACTCCTCGTGCTCGCTGCCGCGGAAGAGCCCTCGCGCCGCGAGCGCACGATCGGGGAGTTTCCGGAGCTCCCGCGGAAAGGCGAGCTCCATTGCCCGTGCGTAGGCCACCACGTGCGGAAGCGCGGCCTCCCAGCGCCCGGTCATGCGCGCGGCGATCGTGAAGCACGCCGCGGCCGCCTGGTTTCCGGGCTCTCGCGCGAGCGCCCGCTCGGCGACGTCGAACGCTTCCTCAGGCTTCCGTTCGTGCTGGGTGGCGAGATACCTCGCGCTAAGACTCCAGCGGGCGAGCTCCGCGTCACGGGATCGACAAAGGTCGATCAGCGTCTTGCCGTCGGTCCACACGTCGGGACCCCGATCGGCCACGCGACGCGGCCACAAGTTCGCGGGGACCAGCAGCGCGTTGCTCACCACGAACATCGCCGCGGCCATCCCCCCGAGCGACTCGGCAGACGCCCACCGGAGGGCGACCGCCGCGAGGATCGCGTGCAGGAACGTCGGTGCAGCCGTGAAGAGCGCGATCGCGCCCGGCGACGGGTTCCCCACCTCGGGCGCTGCCAAGCAATGGCCGCCACGGAGCAATCGCCGATGGAAGGTGATCTCCGCACGCCCGAAGCGGAGCCGGGACGAGACCTCCCCGGCGCCGATCGCAACCGCGTACACCCTCCACCCGAGGAGCCTCCCGACGAGCGCATGGGCGCCTTCGTGCAAGACGGTGTCGACCAGCATGACCGGGTAGATCCCGAAGAAGGCCATGAAGAACGCTCCGATCGGATCGCCCCGTGAGCCGAAGGCGAATGCGAGGAGCCACAGCAGGATCGTGTAGGCACTGTCGAAGAGCCCGGGGCGAGGAATGGACGCACGGCAGCCCGGACAGTTCCCCCGCGCGTCGAGGTGCGGGAGGGTCGACGTGCGGTCGCACGATCCGCAGGTGTACTGTCCCGACGAGGCCGCGGCGCTCACGCAGCGCGGGATTGTAGCTTGGCGCCCGTCGGCGGCCGGTGTCAACATGGCGCGCGCGTGATCCGCCTCACCGTCAGCGATTTCGAGAGGGACGTCGACGCCTACGACACCGTCGTGCGCGAGAGCCACGGCATCGACCGCTTCTGCTCGTCGAGCGACTGGGTGCTCGCGGCGCGCGACGCCTGGGCCCCCGGAGCCCCCACCTTTCTCGCCCGCGGCGCGCACGGCTACGCGGCGTTCGTGCGAAGGACCGAGCAGAGCGGCGCGCAGCTGCTCATGGGCTTCGACACCGAATGGGGATTCGCGAGCCCGCTCGTCGGCCACGACGGCATCGCGCGAGAGCTCGCCGCGGCGGTCGAGGGCGAGCCGTGGCACGCGATCCTCCTCCCCGGCCTCCTGCCCGGCGCGCGGCTCATGCGCGCCGTCGTCGCCGCGTTCCGCCGGCACCAGGTGCGCCTCGGCCCCACGCTCACGCGCTGGGTCGCGAGCCTCGATAACGGCCTCGACGGCTACCTCGCGCGCCGCGACGGCAAGCTGCGGTCGAACGTGCGCCGCGCCGCGAAGCGCGCCCGCGCCGAGGGGATCACGTTCGAGACGAAAGGCTCGCTCGAGCGCGCGCTCGCCGTCGAGCGCCGCAGCTGGAAGGGCGCCGCGGGCACGGGCCTCCTCGTCCCCGAGATGCGCGCGTTCTACGAGGCGCTCCTCGCGCGGCTCGGCGACCGCGCGCGCATGGTCTTCGCGCGGAGGGACGGCGAGGACGTCGGCTACATCCTCGGCGGCGTGCGCGACGGCACCTACCGCGGCTTCCAGTTCAGCTACGACGAGCGGTTCGCGCACGTCTCGCTCGGCAGCCTCCTGCAGGTCGAGCAGATCGCCGCGCTCGCGGCGGAGGGGATCGCCACCTACGACATGGGCATCGACCTCCCGTACAAGCGGCGCTGGGCCGACGGCGCGGTCGACACGGTCACGCTCGCCGTCGTGCGGGGATGAGAGGGGGTTCCGGGGGCAGGCCGCCGCGCCCCGTTACAATCCCCCCCATGAAGAGACTCCTCGCGCTCGCGTTCCTCCTCGCACCGCTCGCCGTCGCCGGCGAGCCCGAGGTCCTCTCCGACTCGTGGCAGGTGATGAAGCTCTACGGGCAGGAGTCCGGCTGGGCCCACGTGCGCATGGTCCGGAAGGGCGACGTGATCGAGACGAGCACCGAGTCGGAGGTCGTCATGAACCGCGGCGGCGCGGAGGTCCGGATGACCCAGTCGGAGACGACCGAGGAGCGCGCGAGCGACGGCGCGATCCTCAGGATCCGCTCCTCGCGCAAGATGTCGAACATGGTGACGGAGACGGAGATCCGCTTCGAGGGGACGAAGGCGATCATCGCGATGACGCTCGCCGGCAAGACGCGCGAGACGAAGCAGGAAGTGGGCGAGGGGCTCGTCGGCCCCTACCGCCTGGACCGGCTGACGCGCGAGACGGGCCTCAAGGAGGGGGCGGCGTTCGACGCGCGGACCTACCTGACCGACCTCGGCGGCGCCGTCGACATCGCGGTCACGATCGGCTCCGAGGAGGAGACGGAGCTGCTCGACGGGAAGAAGGAGAAGCTCGTCCGGGTCGAGACCCTGATGAAGCAGATGGGCATCAAGCCGCTCTCGTGGACGGACCGTGCGGGCGAGGCTCTGAAGACGCGCTTGAGCGTCGCGGGCATGGAGATCGAGACCTTCACCGTCCCGGAAGCGCGCGCGCGGAAGGGCACCGCCACCCCTCCCGCGGCCCTCCCCGATTCCTTCACCAGCTCGCTCTTGGCGCCGGGCCACGCGATCCCGCACCCGCGCAAGGTCGATCGCGCCACCTACCGCGTCCGCTCGAAGGAGGACATGCCCGATTTCGCGGGCAGCCGGCAGACCGTCGAGAAGGTGGACGACCACACGGTCATCCTGCACGTCGAGCGGAAGGTGCCCAGGGAGCACGCCGGGACGCGCCCGCTCGCCGACCCGCCCGCCGATCTCGCGCCCTGCCTCGCCGCCAACTCGATGGTGCAGTCCGACGCGCCCGAGATCGTGAAGATCGCGGGCGAGGTCGTCGGTGACGAGACCGACGCGTGGGAGGCCGCGAGGAGGATCGAGCTGTGGGTCCACGACAACGTCACCGAGAAGAGCATGGGCGTGGGCTTCGCCTCCGCACTCGAGGTCTGCCGCGACCGCAAGGGCGACTGCACCGAGCACGCCGTGCTCCTGTGCGCGCTCGCGCGCGCCGCCGGCATCCCGTCGCGCGTCGTGATGGGGTTCGAGTGCATCGGCAACGCCTTCGGCGGCCACGCGTGGACGGAGGTGTGGATCGGCGGGGAGTGGTACGCGCTCGACGGCACGCTCGGCCTCGGCTCCGCGGACGCGACCCACATCACGCTCGCGCGGCTGACGCTCGAGGACAACGCCGGCCCCGAGGCCATGCTGGGCCTCCTCAAGGGGATCGGAAATCTCGAGATCGACCCGATCGAGGTCGTGGTCGAGGGTCGCATGCTTCGCCCCGCGGACGACGCGGCGAAGATCGAGGGCCAGCACTTCGAGAGCCGCCTCTGGGGGCTCTCGTTCACGTGCCCCGATGGGTTCGCGTTCGACCCGCCGAAGCCGAAGGCGGCGATGATGGCGCGCGTCATGGAGATCGAGGGGAAGACTGCCGGCGGGAAGCGCTGCGAGATCGAGATCGAGGCGACCGATCAGGCCGTGTGGGACATGGTCGCGCAGGCCGCGAAGCAGGCGTTCGATTGGGCCGAGGAGATCGAGGTCGACGGCCGGCCGGCGCTCAGGGTCGCGAAGGGCGACCGCCGCGGCGTCTACGTGAAGACGGAGCTCGGCGTCTTCGTCTTCTCGATGAACCCTGTCGAGGGCGACGCCGAAGGCGCGGCGTTCGACGCGCTGGTCGGGTCCGTCGACTTCGACGTGAAGTGAAGCGGAGGGGGTCCGGGGGCGGGCGGCCGGCTCGTCAGCGGAGCCCGGGCCCGTCGAGGGTCTCGAGCCGGACCGTCTCCTCGAGCGGGAGGCGGCTCGTCGGGAACGGCGCGCCGGGGCCGGGCTTGCCGAGGACGATCAGCATGACGGCGACATGGTCGTCCGGCAGCCGGACGATCTCCGCGACCTTTGCCGGGTCGAAGCCGATCATCGGGCACGTGGCGAGGCCCATCGACTGCGCGGCGAGCATGAGGGTCATCGAGGAGAGCGCGCCGCTGCGGATCGCCTCGTCGCGCCGGAGCTGCGCGTTCTCCTTGTAGTAGCCCAGGATGGTCTTCACGATCCGCGCCCGGATCGCGGGGTCGGGGACGTGCTGCTGGACGCGCTCGACGTCCTCGTGGGCCATGAGCTTGCCGGCGACGATGATGACGGCGCCGCACTCCTCGACGTGCTTCTGGCCGTAGGCGGCGGCGCGGAGGGCGGCGCGGCGCGCCTTCTCGCGGACGACGACGAACCGCGTGTGCTGGAGGTTGAAGGACGAGGGCGAGAAGCGGACGAGCTCGAAGAGCTGGCGGAGGGTGGCGTCGTCGAGCGGCTGCTCGACGAAGCTCTTGATGGCGCGCCGCGCGCGAACGACCCCCTCGACATCCATTGCTAGTCGTACGGTGCCAGGCACCGGTCGCCTAGTATCTCCCGAAAACCCGCTCGCCATCGGATGTATTTGCTAGTCGGTCGGAGCCTGGGGCACCTGCTGCTCCCAGCCCAGCACGTCGCCCTCCGGAACCCCCTCGACCCCCAGCCTTCGCAGCATGTAGATCGCCTGCGCCCGGTGGTGCATGCTGTGCGTGAGGACGTGCGCGATTCCGCCGCCGAGCGTCTTCTCGGTGGGCGGGCTGTCGGACGGGTCCCGGAACGTCTTGTCCCAGAGGCCTTTCCGCGCGACGTCCCTGGCGAGCTTCGCGAGGTTCGCGGCGGCCCGGTCGAGCCGCGCGAGAAGCGCCGGCACGGACGCGTCGCCATCCGCGGGTATCGGCCCGCCGGCCATGACGTCCGTCCAGGCCTCCATGTTGAAGATGATGTGACGGAACGTCCTCCGCAACGTGCGCAGCCCGAGGTCGAAGTCCCGGTCGAGCTCCGCGTCGGTGAGCTTCCCGCAGCGGAGCAGCAGCTGGCGCGTGGTCCACGCGTCGTGCCCGAGCAGCCGGTCGAGGAGGTCCATCTACCTCACCGAGAGGAGCGCCGCGCGCGCGGCACCGAAGAGCCCCGCGTTCTTGCCGAGCTTTGCCGGCACGATCCGCAGTCCCTCGCACGCGAGCCGGAACGCGCGCTCGCCCACGAGCTTCTCGACCCGCGGCGCGAGCAGGTCGAACACGGTGACGAGACCGCCGCCGATCGCGATCGCCTCCGGGTTGAACGCGTTCACGAGCCCCGCGAGGACCACGCCGAGCGCGTCCGCCGCCGCGTCGAACGCCGCGCGCGCCCTCGCGTCGCCGGCGCGCGCGCGGCTCTCGGCCTCCTTCGCGTCCGGCGCGCCCGCCGCCCGCGCGATCGCGGTGCCGCTCGCGTACATCTCGAGGCAGCCGGTCGACCCGCAGCCACACACGGGCCCGTCGGGCCGCACCGCCACGTGCCCGAGCTCCGCGGCCGCGCCCGTGGCGCCGGTCCAGAGCTCGCCGCCGAGCAGGATCCCGCCGCCCACGCCGGTGCCGAGCGTGAGGAGGATCGCGGCCCCGGTCCCCCGGAGCCCCCCCAACCAAGCCTCGCCGAGGATCGCCGCGTTCGCGTCGTTCAGCACCGCGCAGTCGAGCTCGCGCGCGAGCCGCGTGCCTTCCCACCGCTTCAGGTTCGGCGACTGCACGAGCTCGCCGGTCGAGGCGCGAATGCTCCCCGCGATCGCGAGCGCCCTCGCGTCGGCATCCCCGAGCTCCTTCCAGAGCGCGCGCAGTTGCGCGATGCCGTCCAGGGGGTCCGGGGGCGTGATCCCGTCGCGCCGGTCGAGGATCTCGCCCTTCTCGTCCACGAGCGCCGCGCGCACGCGCGTGCCGCCGATGTCCGCGGCGAGCGCCCTCACGTGCGCGCGACCCTCCGGTAGGCCTCGAAGTACCCCTCCGCGGAGCGCTTCCACGAGAAGTCGCGCTGCATGCCGTTCCTGCGGACGATGCGGAAGAGCTGCGGCTTCTTCCAGAGCGTGAGCGCGTAATCGAGCGCGCCCTGCAACGAGTCTGCCGTCGCCCAGTCGGCGAGGACGCCGGTGCCGTCCTTCCTCTCCTCGTCGAACGGGAGCACGGTGTCCTTGAGGCCGCCCATCCTCGTCGCGACCGGCACCGCGCCGTAGCGCATCGCGTACATCTGCGAGAGGCCGCAGGGCTCGAAGCGCGACGGCATGCAGAAGATGTCGGAGCCCGCGTAGACGAGGTGCGCGAGCGCCTCGTCGTAGCCCGCGAGCGCCGCGACCCGGCCGGGCCACCGCCCCTGCGCGCCGCGGAAGAGGTCCATGAGGCCCGGATCACCGTTCCCGAGCACGATGACCTGCGCGCCGCTCCGGACGAGCCACGGCAGGTTCGAGCCGAGCAGGTCGATGCCCTTCTGGTGGGTGAAGCGGGAGACGAGGCCGACGAGCGGCGCCTGCGGGTCGTTCTCGAGCTCGCCGCGCTTCCGCAGCGCCTCCTTGCACGTCTCCTTGCCGGCGGGCTTCGCGGCCGTGTAGGTGGCCGGGAGCAGCGGGTCCTTCGACGGATCCCAGGTGGCCTCGTCGATGCCGTTGAGGATGCCGAGGAGCCGGTCGCCCAGGTGGCGCAGGACTCCGTCGAGGCCGTGGCCCTGCTCCGGCGTCACGATCTCCTTCGCGTAGCTCGGGCTCACGGTCGTGACGAGGTCGGCGAACGAGATCCCCGCCTTCATCAGGTTCAGGTCGCCGAAGTACTCGAAGGCGGAGTGGCCGTGGAAGCGCTTCGGGTCGAGGCCGGTGAGCCAGAAGTCCTGCGCGCCGCAGATCCCCTGGTAGGCGAGGTTGTGGATCGTGAACACGCTCGGCGGCCCGCCGTCGTCCTTCAGGTAGACGGGCACGAACGCCGTGTGGTTGTCGTGGCAGTGGACGACGTCGGCCGTGAACACGCCCTGCCGGACCGCGGCGCGCGCCGCCTGGCAGAGGACGAGGCAGCGGAAGAGGTTGTCGGAGAACCCCTGGCCGCTCGCCGGGTCGTCGTAGACGCCCGGCCGGTCGAACGCGGTCGGCTGGTCCACGAGGATCCCGAAGGGGTCCGTCTCGAACAGCCGCACGCGGTGCGCCGCGCTCCCGACCCACACGTCGAACGCCGCGATCTCCCGGCCCAGCGGACCCTTGTAGATCCGCGGGTAGTAGGGCGTCATCACCCGGGACTCGACCGCGAGCTCCTCGAGGACGGCCGGCAGCGCGCCGGTGACGTCCGCCATCCCCCCCACCTTGGAGAAGGGGAGGCACTCCATCGCCACGTGCAGGACCCGCATCGTCCGCTAGACCCTATCAGGCCGCCACCGAAAGCGCCCCTCCTCCGCGTACACCTCCACCCCCCGCGCCTGAGGCGGCCCGTATACTTGAAGGAAGCGATGCGGCGCGCCGGTCTCCTTTGCCTCCTCCTCGCTCTCGCCAGCGCCGAGGACTCGCGCGAGTGCACGTGCCAGCAGGGCTGCGGCTCCTATCTCTACCTGAAGTGCCCGAGGGCCGCGCCCCTTGACCCCGACCCGTGCCCCGCCGTCCACGACGGGATCCACCCGGGGGGCTCCTTCCCGAAATCCTGGAACGACCTCTGCGCGGCGCAGCCGCGGATGGGCTGCTTCCTCCGGCGCCACGCCGCGAGCTGGGGGATCAGCTGCTCGCTCTGCGCGACGGAGAAGTGCTGCCCCTTCCCGAACTGGATGAACTGCCCGGAGTGCCAGGGCGAGCCGGGGGAGATGCCCGCGGGCCACGCGCAGATGGCGCAGATCGCGAAGGAGCAGCAGGCGCTCTTCAAGGAGCCGCTCGAGTGCGCGCGGAGCGCCCACTTCTTCGCGATCACCGACCTCAAGTGGCTGAAGATCGCGGTGCCGAACGGCAGCCGCGTCGCCGACCAGCACGAGCTCCTCCACCTCTACCTGCAGCGCGCGGAGATGGCGCGGCGCGACTTCGAGAAGGTCTTCGGGAAGGCCTACGACGGCATGTCCTGCATCGTCTTCGTCAAGTCCGATTCGCTGTGGAAGAAGATGGCGACGACGTACATCGGCACGCCCGCGAACGTCCAGAAGGGCTACGGCACGTCGAACAAGTGGCCCGGCGGCTGCGGCAACGGCCTCTTCGTCTCGGGCAAGGACGACGACGACCTGCACTTCACGATGCGCCACATGATCGGCCACCTCCTGATCTCGACGTACGTGGCGGCGGAGCCGAGCGAGAAGCACCTCCCCTACTGGGTCGACGAGGGGTGCGCGCACTGGCTCTCGAAGCTGCACCCGCGGGCGAAGGACTTTGCCACGTTCTGCCAGGTGGAGGGCGTCGGGATCGGCGGCGGCGGGGCAAGAGGGGGGGGCCGGGGGGCCGGCGGCGGCGGCGGCGGCGGAGGGGGCGGCGGGGGCCCGGCCGTCAGCGGCAGCGGCGCCAAGTGGGACGCGAAGGCCGGCAAGATCGCCCGGATCGGGGCCAAGAAGGATCCGGTCGAGGCGATGTTCCAGGCGGCGACCGCGAAGCAGCTCGACTTCGAGAAGCACGTCCGCGCGTGGTCGTGGTTCGACGTGTTCACCCGCGAGGAGCCGGAGCCCTTCGTGAAGTTCATCCAGGCGCTGCGCCGCGCCGAGGAGCCGCGCGCCGCCGCGAAGGAGGCGTGGGGGCAGCCGCCGGAGCTCGTCGACGACCGCTGGCGCGAGTTCGTGCTCGGCAAGCGCTCGTCCGCCGCCGCCACCGACAAGGAGAAGGAGAAGGAGACCGAGCTCGGCGGCGCGACCTCGCGCGAGCTCGAGGACATCGGCGCGGAGGAGGACCTCCAGCTGCTCGCGAGCCGCATCCGCGGGCTCGAGATGTGCAAGACGGTGCCGACGGCGCGTCTGCTCATCTCGCTCATGGACTCGCGCGACTCCGAGCGCGTGCGCGCCGTGATCGCGCTCATGTTCGAGCGCACGGAGGATCCCCAGGTGCTCGCGTACCTCCGCGGCGAAGGCTACAAGCGCGCCGGGAAGCTCGCGCGGGCCGCGCTGGTGCGCGCGTTCGGCCTGCGCGCCGACAAGGACGCGGTCCAGCTCTGCCGCGACGCGCTCTCCGATTCCTTCTGGCTCGTGCGCGCCAACGCCGCGCGGTCGCTCGCCCAGCTCGGCGACAAGGAGTCGATCGGTCCGCTCGCGGACATGGCGGCCTCGTCCGGGACGCCGAAGCTCCGGATCGCGGCGATGGACGCGCTCGGGCTCTTCGGCGGCGACGCCGCGGACACGATCCCGAAGTGGGAGTCGAACCTGATGAACCCCGCGTGGCAGGTCAAGGTGGCGACCTGCGACGCGTTCCGCGCCATCGGCAGCACGAAGGCGATGGACATGCTGGTCGGGCGCCTCGACAGCGAGGGCGGCCGGGTCCAGGACGAGATCCAGACCGCGCTGCGGCGGATCTCCGGCTACGACAAGGAGATGTCGCACGAGGAATGGCTCGCCTGGTGGACCCACATGAAGAAGTTCGGGGACATCGAGGAGAAGATGAAGGAGGAGCTCGCGAAGGAGGGCTCGGCGCCGGCGCCGACGCAGGGGGGCAACACGGTGGCCCGCAGCACCCCCAACCGGCCGACCTACTACGGCATCAAGGTGTATGCCCGCACGGTCGGCTACGTGCTCGACGTGTCGGACTCCATGAAGGCGGGCTTCAAGATCGCGCCGGAGTGGGAGGAGAAGCTCGGCCACACGTTCCAGGGCACGACGAAGATCGCGGTCGCGAAGGAGGAGATCGCCAACGCGATCCGCGACATGGACCCGCGGACACGGCTCAACCTCTACTTCTTCAACTCGATGGTGCGCGCGTGGCAGAGCACGCCCGTGGCCGCCGGCACGATGGGCGAGAACGCGATCTCGGCGGTCCAGAACATCGACTGCAAGCTCCAGACGAACTACTACGACGCGCTGCGGATGGTGCTCGGCCTCGAGGACGGCAAGGACCCGTGGAGCACGGCGTTCTGCGACACGCCGGACACGCTCTTCTTCCTGACGGACGGCTCGCCGACGGAGGGCGAGATCACGAAGACGGACGAGCTGCGCGCCTGGTTTAGGGAGCAGAACCGCTTCGCGCGCCTGCGCGTGCACGTGATCACGATGGGCCAGATGGGCGTGGAGATCGAGTTCCTCCCCGCCTTCGCGAAGGAGAACGGCGGCCAATTCGTCCAACTCACCGGCACCCACTAGGTCAACGGTTAACGTACCGGGCCGCCGGAACCTGTTGCCGGCGAAGGGGTTAGCTCGGCCGAACCGCGGAACTCGTTCCGCACTTTCGGCGGGCGGCGCGCGCGGCCCGGCGGCGCGCGGCCCAGCGGTCCTCCGCGCGGAACCAGACGTGGAGCGCGCCGCTGATGCCCACGAAGATCGCGAACAAGCCGACGCCGTCCGGCGTGATTCGCCCGTATTCCGCGACGTCGCCGACCGGCCCGAGGGCCCCCATCGCGGCGGGCAGGAGCACGATCCGGTCCGCGATCCGGTCGACGAGCCGGCGGTTCGGCATGCCTCAAGGATCGGCGCCGCGCCGAGGGGCCCAACCCCGGCCAGCCAGCCCCCCCCAGCCCCCCCCTCTTCCGCTACGATGCTGGCCCATGCCCGCACTCTCCGCCGACGAAGCACTCGAACGCCTGCGCCAGGGGAACGCGCGGTTCGTCACGAACCAGAGCGAGCGCGGCGCGACCGGCGCGCGGCGCGCCGACCTGATCGCGGGACAGAACCCCTTCGCGATCGTCCTCGGCTGCTCCGACTCGCGGGTTCCCCTCGAGCTCGTATTCGACCAGGGGTTCGGGGACCTGTTCGTGATCCGCGTCGCGGGCAACATCGTCGCGCCGTCGCTCGTCGGCAGCGTCGAGTTCGCGGCCGAGCGGTTCGGCACGCGCCTCGTCGTGGTCCTCGGCCACACCCAGTGCGGCGCAATCCTCGCGACGCTCGAGGAGCTGCGGCGACCGACCGAGATCCAGTCGCGGAACCTCCGCTCGATCGTCGACCGCGTGCGCCCCTCCGTCGAGGGGCTGCTCGGCGCCGGCTACGACGCGGAGACGCTCGTCCAGCACGCGGTGCGCGCCAACATCCGGGCGTCGGCGGACCACCTCCGCCACGGCTCCGAGGTGCTCGAACGGCTCATCCAAACCGACGGGCTCCTCGTCGTGGGCGCGGAGTACTCGCTCGAGACGGGGGCCGTCGACTTCTTCGACGGCCTGGGCCGAAACCCGCATACAATGGCGTGAACGTGCGCCGCTGCCTCCTGCTGTTCCTCCTCGTCCTCGGCGCGGCGCGCGCGGAAGAGGAGGCGACGTGCACCTGCGACGTCGGCCCTTCCGACTACGAGTCGCTCGGCGCTCCCGTGCGGGCGCCCGGCGATCCGAGCATCTGCGATCTCGTCAACCGCGGCCTTTCGCCGCGGCCGTGGCGGATCCCCGACGGGCTCGACGGCGACTACCGCCAGGCGAACCTCGAGAGCTTCCTGCTCCGGCATGCCGCGTCGTGGGGGATCCAGTGCTCGGTCTGCGCGCGATGGAAGCAGAAGGGCGACGCGCTGCGCGACGCGCACGCGCCGGCGGAGCAGCTCGCGGAGACGCAGCGGAAGATCGGCGGCAAGGGATTCGAGGCCGCGATCAGCCCGCACTACGCCGTCGTGACCGACATCCCCAAGCTGCAGATCGTGACGCGCGGCGGCGGCGTGCGGCTCGCGTTCAAGCACGAGATCCTCCACCTCTACATCCAGCGCGCGGAGCTCGCGCGGCGGGACTTCGAGAAGGTCTTCGGCGCGCCGCGCGAGATGCGCTCGCTCATGGTCCTCGCCTACTCGGAGTCCACGCGGCGCACGTTCTCCGGAAAGCACTGGGGGCACCCCGACACGAACCTCCTCTACGGCGGCGGCTCGGTCAAGCTGCCGGGGGGCACGGGCAACGGCTTCTGCATCTCCGGCCGCGACGACGACAACCTCCACTTCACCTGCCGCCATATGATCGGGCACCTCTGCATCTCGACCTACGGTCCCGGCGGCGCGTTCGACAAGGACCTCCCGCAGTGGATCTTCCGCGGCGCCGCGCACTGGCTCTGCAAGCTCCACCCGCGCGCGAAGGACTTCGTCACGTTCTGCTCGTACGAGGGCGTGACCGTGGGCGGGAGCGGATCGCGCTGGGACGACAAGGCGAAGAAGATCGCCTCGCGCGGGGAGTCCGAGGATCCCGTGGAGCGCATGTTCCAGGCGTCGACCGCGAAGCAGATGAACTACGACATGCACGTCCGCGCGTGGTCGTGGTTCGAGGTCTTCACCGCCGAGGAGCGGGAGCCGTTCGTGAAGTTCATCCAGCTCCTGCGCGAGGCGAAGGAGCCGCGCCTTGCCGCGAAGGAGGCGTGGGGGCAGGCGCCGGAGTACGTCGACGACCGCTGGCGCGAGCGCGTCATGGGCAAGCGCGGCGACGTCACGGCCACGAACCGCGAGAAGCGCAAGGACACCGACGTCGAGGAGGCGGGCGCGCGCGAGCTGCGCGACATCGCGAACGAGAGCGATCCCCAGCTCCTCGCCGGCAAGATCAAGGGGCTCGAGCGCTGCCAGAACGTCAAGACGGCGCGGGTGCTCCTGTCGGTCCTCGACGCGCGCGCGTCGGACCGCGTGCGCGAGGTGATCGCGCTCGTCCTCGACAAGACGGAGAGCGCCGAGGTGCTCGCGTGGCTCCGCGGCGAGGGGTACGACAAGGCGGGCAAGCTCGGGCGCGCGGCGATCTGCCGCTGCCTCGGCAACCTCAAGGACAAGGAGAGCGCGCCGCTCCTCCGCAACGCGCTCAACGACTCCTTCTGGCTCGTCCAGGCGAATGCCGCGCGCGCGCTCGCGCAGATGGGCGACGCGGAGGGGATCGCGCCGATCGCACGGCTCGCGGCCGGATCCTCCAACGCGAAGGTCCGCATCGCGGCGATGGACGCGCTCGGCCTCTACGGCGCCCCGGCGGGCCCGACGATCCCGCAGTGGGAACGGAACCTCATGGACGCGGCGTGGCAGGTGAAGGTCGCGACGACCGACGCCTTCCGCGCGATCGGCGACAAGGCGGCGGTGGACTCCCTGATCGGGCGCCTCGACAGCGAGGGCGGCCGCGTGCAGGACGCGATCAAGCGCTCGCTCACGGCGCTCACGGGGAGGGACGACGACTGGACCCACGAGCAATGGCTCAAATGGTGGGAGCACCAGAAGAAGTTCGAGGACGCCGAGCGGAAGATGAAGGAGAAGCTCGGGGAGGAAGGGGGGAGGTCCGAGGAACCCCCCGAGCCCAAGGAGCCCAAGCCGGACGAGCGGCGCACGGTCGCGGGCCAGAAGAAGACCGGCCCGCCGACCTACTACGGCATCAAGCTCTACACGCGCACCGTGGGCTGGGTCATCGACATCTCGGAGTCGATGAACCAGGGGTTCTCGGTCTCGAAGGAGTGGCAGGAGAAGCTGGGCCGCGTCTACAAGGGGGCGACGCGGATGGAGGTCTGCAAGGAGGAGGTCGAGCAGGCGATCCGCGAGCTCGACCCGCGGACGCGCATCAACCTCGTGTTCTTCAGCGACCGCGTGCGGATCTGGCAGGACGTGCCCCAGGCGGCCGGCACCTCGGGGGAGAACGCGATCGGGGCCGTCCGGGCGCAGCAGCCGAACGGCCAGACGAACCACTACGACGCGCTGCGGATGATCCTCGGCCTCGGGGACGCGGAGTCGATCGCGCGGATGGATTTCCCGGACACCCCCGACACGCTCTTCTTCCTGACGGACGGCACGCCGACGGACGGGGAGATCACGAAGCCGGACGAGCTGCTCTCCTGGTTCCGGGAGCGCAACCGCTTCGCGCGGCTCCGGGTGCACGTGATCGCGATGGGCAACACGGGCGTCGACCTCGACTACCTTGCCGCGCTCGCGCGCCAGAACGACGGCGAATTCCTCCACCTCACCGGGACCCACTAGGTCAACGGTTGGCCTAGAGCGCAGCCGGAATCCGCTGTCCCACAACACGTTAGGTCGGCCAAGGTGCGCCAGCGCTGGCGCACCCGCTGCGCCCCCTCCCCGGAACCCCTCCCGATCCCCCCGCGGGGAGGCCCGCCGGAGCCCCCACCCTTCCCGTTCCGCCGTGAGACACCCGCGCCGCCGCCGTAACCCCTTGCCGCCGGGAGACTTATTGCCGATAAACCGCCGCCCCCCGTTTGGCCGATAGTTCCCGGACGATGGTCCAGATCAACTTCGCGAAACGCGAGGTGCAGTGCAAGGTCGTCTACTACGGCCCCTCGATGGCGGGCAAGACGGCCAATCTGCGCCAGATCCACGAGCGCTCGCCCGAGCGCGTGCGTGGCCAGCTGAC
>DASUGR010000225.1:0-8920 GCA_036273915.1 Planctomycetota bacterium
GCGCGGGCCTCGGTGAGCCGCTCCGTGGGCACGGTCCGGTCGGCGATCCAGCGGTCGTAGACGAGGATCGAGAGCGCCGCCGACAGGACGACCGCGAGGATGAGCAGCAGCGGCGAGGCCCCCGGACCCCCTTTGCCTGTCTTCACGAGCGTGTCGAGGAGCCCGCGCTGGATCTCCGACAGCCCCCGGAACGTGTCGTTCAGCGCGCGCGTGCTGGCGACGACCTGCTGCGCGCGCTCGCTCTTCTCGATGGACTCCGCGATCCGCTGCTGGCTCCGGTCGAGGCGGTGCAGCGCCTCCGCGTTCGCGCGCAGCGCGTCGGCCATGGCCGCGAGCGGGGCGGGGAGCCCGCCCGCCGGTTCGGGCGCCTTGAGCGCGCGGTCCTCGTCGTCCGGGCGGATCATTCAGAACTCCTCGAACTGCTTCCGGTCGGGACGCTGCTCGAAGCGCGCGAGCGTCGTCCGCTCGAGCTCGCGCCGCTCGAAGATGAGCGGCCCCGCGACGAAGGCGGTCCGCCCCGCCGGGTCGCTGCGGACCGCGAGGAGCGCCTTGCCGGCGCGCCCCCGCTCGACGTGGAGCGCGGGCACCGCGCCGAGGGCGAGGAGCACCGGCCGGAGCGCGGCGGGGGCGTCGGCCGGCACGAAGCGGGCCGCGGGGAGCGCGGGCTCGCCGCCCTCCGGCGACAGGAAGCCCTTCTCCGGCAGCGTGAGGTCGAACGGCGCCTCGCGCGCGAAGTTGTAGACGTGCAGGGTGAGGAGGTGGTACGGGCCGCCCACGAAGGCGTCGTCGAGGCCCTGCGTGTGCCCGTCCGCGGAGAGGATGAGGCCGACGCCGTCGACGCCGCGGCACACCCAGACCGGCACCGCGACGTCTCCCGCCTCGTGGTCGCCGACCACCGCGTCGACGCTCGGCCCGAGCCAGCGCGAGACGCGCGGGTAGAAGTGGAACACGGACGCGATGAGCACGAGCGATACCGCCGTCGCGAGCAGCGGCAGCATGGGATCCTTGCGCTCGGCCATACGCATTGGACGACGCAGCCGGGGGGAACCCGCCCGAGCGCTGCGGACAGATGCCGCGCCCGGGAGGCCGGGTCCGGCCGCCGGGCGAGACCGCGCTCAGCGGACGGCTAGCCCTCCGGCTTCGCGTCCCCTCCCTCCTTCTCCTTTTCCTTCTCCTTGCCCGCCGGCGCCGGCGCGGCGGCCTTGCGGAAGCGCGGCCCGATGTAATCCTCCCACTTGCCCTTCTTGTTCTCGTTGAACCACGCCCGTGCCGCCCTCGGGTCGGGGAACACGGTCCCGTCGCCCAGCTCGCGGAGGCAGTCCCTGCCCTCGTTCTCGACCGCCTTGTACCGCGTCTCGTAGGTGGAGCGCCGCTTCGGGTCGCCGCCGGTCATCCCGGAGTGGAGCCCTTCGAGGAACATGCAGATCTTGTCGAAGAACTCCTTGCGCGTCTTCCCGTCGAGGTGGCGCCACTGGTAGCACGCCTTGATCGCCTGCGCGGCGACCGTGTTGTCCTGGTGCTTCCCCTTCGACGCGTAGTCGAGCACCATTTCCAGCGTGCCCTTGTCCTCCTTGCCGATCCAGGCGAGCGACTGGAAGCCGTACTCGACGGCCTGCGGGTTGGGGGCCTTCTCGTCGAGGATGCCCTCGAGCCACTTCTGGAGCGGCCCGGCCGCGTCCTCGTCGCCGAGCTCGCCGAGGATCTCGGCGCACTTCAGGTTGACGAGAGGCCGCTTCTTCGCCGTGAGCCCCTTCTTCGCGATCCGCTCGACGATGTCCTTCTGGAGCTTCGTCTGCTCCTTCGTGCGCTGGTCGCCCTTCGCGTTCAGGTAGTTGTAGGCGTTCTTCAGGTTCGCGAGCGTGGCGACGGCGTCGTCCTGCGGGAGGTCCTTGTTCTTGTAGGTCTGGTCGAAGGTGTCGAGAAACATCTGGATCTCGGCATCCTCGAAGGTCACCCCCTCGGGGGGCTTCGCCTCCGCCTCTCCCGGCTTCTCGTCGGGCTTGTTCTCGGGCGTCGGGTCGCCCTGGGCGAGGAGCACTCCCCCCCCGAGGAGAAGAGCGGTGAGGAATCGCCGAATGTTCATGGGCTACCTCCCAGCGGTTACCGCCGGATTATACGGATTCCGGGCGCCATACGGGCGACCTCCTCCCTCAAATCCCGAGCCAACCCCGGGGAATCGTATTCCGCCACTCCCTCGATCGATGCGACCGGATGCACGAGCAGCACGGCATTGGTGACAACGCACGCGGTCGCGTGCGCGGCCTCCGCGAGGCCCAAAGCCGTCTCACGCGCGCGGCCGAGCAGGCGCGCGCGCACGATGCCGGGCAGGATCCCGCCGTCCCGTGGCGTGACGAGCCCCCCCCCGGGCAAGCGGAAGAACACGTTGGCGACCGTGGTCTCCAGCACCTCGCCGCGAGGCCCGAGGAGCAGCGCGTCGTCCGCATCCCCGGCGCCCGCTCGCGCCTCGTCGTAGCGGGCCCGGTCCGTCGTCTTGGGGAGAGGAGCGTCCCCGGCGGGGGACACCGTCACCGGCCGGAGGCGCCACGGTTCCGAAGGCGGCGCGTACTCCCGCGCCTCGATCCGGGGGGGTTCCGGGGGCCGGAGCGTGATCCGCACGCGGGCGTCGGCCATCCCGCGCACCGCGGCGGCGATCCGCGTCCGAAGGGCCTCCTCGTCGAGCGCTCCGCCCACCCGAAGCCGCGCGACGTGGTCGGGCCAGAAGAGGATCTCGCCTTCGGCGACGCGCAGGGTGGTGAAGAGGCGTGCTTGTGTCACGAGTCTTGGAAGAACTTTCCCCGAACAGATACGTTACCGCCGTGCGGCTCGATTTCCCGGAGCTGGGCCGGATCCACGCCGAGCGGGCGGACCTTCCGCCCCCCGGCCCCCCCCTCTTCCGGCGCCTCGGCGGGCTGCGCCGGCTCCTTGTGCTCGACTCCGCAGCGGGCGGCCGCTACACGGTCCTCGGCGCCATCCCGCTCGCGCGCTTCACATGGCGAAGAGGCCTCGGCGAGATCGCGCTGCCGGGCGGCGCGCGCGTGCGCGACCCGTCGCTCGTCGAGGGGCTGCGCTCGATGCTGCTCGCGACCGAGGCGGAGACGCACGGCCCGCTGCCGTTCGGGCCGGGATGGCTCGGATACCTCGGCTACGGCGCGCGCGGGGCGTTCGAGGAGGTGCCCGAGCGGCACCCGGACGACCTTGGCCTGCCCGACGTGGACCTCTCGTACTACCCCGCGGTCGCGGTCCACGACGCGGCGGAAGGCGCGTGGTGGTTCGTGTCGCGACGCGAGTGCGCGGACACCGCGCGCACGATCCACGCGTGCATGATGCGCGCCGCCGCGGAGCCGCCGCCCGTGGCCGCGGGGCCGGTGCGCGCGATGGTGCCGCGCGAGGCGTACCTCGCGGCTGCGCGGCGCGCGGTCGAGTACATCCACGCGGGCGACGTCTTCCAGGTGAACTACGCGCACGAGTTCCGGGCGGCGTACGCGGGCGACCCGCTCGAGCTCTACCTGCGGCTGCGCGAGCGGAATCCCGCCCCCTACGGCGCGTACCTCGACCTCGGCCGCGGCGCGGCGGCGCTCTCCACGAGCCCCGAGCTCTTCCTGCGCGTGCGCGGGCGCGAGGTCGTCACGCGGCCGATCAAGGGCACGCGGCCGCGCGGCGCGGACGAGGCGTCCGACCGGCGGCTTCTCGAGGAGCTCGCGCGCTCCGGGAAGGACGCCGCCGAGCTCGCGATGATCGTCGACCTCGAGCGGAACGACCTCGGCCGCGTGTGCGCGCCGGGCACGGTCACGGTGGTGTCGGACAAGGAGATCGAGTCCTACGCGACCGTCCACCACCGGGTCGCCGAGGTGCGGGGCGAGATCGAGGAGGGCTACGACCGCGTCGACCTGCTCGCGGCGACGTTCCCCGGCGGCTCGATCACGGGCGCGCCCAAGGTGCGGGCGATGGAGATCATCGACGAGCTCGAGGCGGGTCGCCGGGGGCCCTACACGGGCGCGATCGGGATTCTGTCCGATGATGGAAACATGGACCTGAACATCGCGATCCGGACCCCGGTGCTCGCGCGGGGCGAGGTGCGGGTCCACGTGGGCGGCGGGATCGTCGCGGACTCCGAGCCGGAGGCGGAGTACGAGGAGACGCTCGCGAAGGGCCGCGCGATCTTCGAGGCGCTCCGGTGAAGCCCTGGATCGACCGGTACCTGAAGCGGCTCCGGGAGACCGCCTCGCCGCACACGCTCCGCGCGTACACGATGAACCTCGGCCTCTTCGCCTCCCACTGCGCGGCGGAGGGCGTGACGAGGCCGCAGCAGGTCACGCACCGCTTCCTGCGCGGCTTCCTCGTGGCGCTCAACGGCCGGGGGCTCGCGAAGTCGTCGGTCGCGCGCTACGTCGCCGCGGTCCGCTCGTTCACGCGCTTCCTCGCGCGCGAGGGCGCGCTCGACACCGACCCCGCGCGGACCCTCAGGTCCCCCTCTCCCCGCCGCCCCTTGCCCCTCCACCTCGGCGAGGACGATGTCTCGCGGCTCATCGACGCCGCGCCCACCGCGCGCGACCGAGCGATCCTCGAGACCCTCTACGGCGGCGGCCTGCGCGTGTCGGAGCTCACGGGCCTCGACCGCGACGACGTGCGCGCGGGCGTCGCGAAGGTGCGCGGCAAGGGCCGGAAGGAGCGCCTCGCGCCGCTCGGCCGCGCGGCGACGGGCGCGATCGAGGCGTATCTCGCCGTGCGGCCGCGCGCGGACGACCCGCGCCCGCTCTTCCTCAACGCGCAGGGGCGCCGGCTGACCGTGCGCTCGGTGCACCGGCTGCTCAAGGCGTGCGCGTCGAGGGCGGGGCTCGACCCGCGGACGAAGCCGCACACGCTCCGCCACTCGTTCGCGACGCACCTGCTCGACCGCGGCGCGGACCTGCGCGAGGTGCAGGAGCTGCTCGGCCACGCGAGCATCGCGACCACCCAGATCTACACCCACGTGTCGATGGAGCGGCTGAGAAAGGTCTATGAACGCGCCCACCCGCGTGCGTAGGTAAGGGCATGCGCCTCGCGCTGCTCCTCCTCGCCGGCGTCGCCGCGGCGGGCCCGCTGACCGCAGGCCGCACGGGGGAGGCGCGCGCGCAGCTCCTGCGCGCGCGCGGCGGGAGCAAGGCGACGGAGGACGCGGTCGCGAGCGCGCTCAAGTGGCTCGCCGCGCACCAGGGCGAGGACGGCTCATGGGACGCGGACGGGTTCGGCGCCGCGTGCGACTGCGGCGGCGGGGGCAAGGGCTGGCACGGCGAGGACGCGCCGTGCCCGTTCGACCGCGAGGTGACCGCGCTCGCGGCGCTCGCGTTCCTCGGCGCGGGCCATGGACACAGGGATGGACCATACAAAGATACGGTATCACGCGCGTTGGCCTGGATGCAGAGGGGGTCCGGGGGCACGCTCTTCGGCGCCGCCTACGCGACGCAGGCGTTCGCCGAGGCGTTCGACCTCACCGGCGACGAGGCGCTGAAGCCCGCGGTCGAGGCGGGCATCCGCGAGATGCTCCGCGCGCGGCAGAAGGACGGGGCGTGGCGCTACTTCCCGATGGAGGTCTCCGACGTGCCGACGACGACGGCGGTGGTCGTCTCGCTGCGCGTCGCGGAGGAGGCGGGCTTCGAGGTGGACCGCGCCTACAGGCAGTCGGCGCTCGACATGCTGGACCGGCTCGTGGACCGAAAGACCGGGCGCGTGGCGTACCACTGGGGCGCGGAGCAGCTCGGCTACACGCCCACGACGGCGAACGCGTCGTCCGCGCTGCTCGTCCGCTCGTGGCTCGACGCGATGCGGACGCCGGAGGCGGCGCTCTCGCTGAAGGCGATCGCGGACCGCCGGCCGAAGTGGTCGGTCAAGTACAAGACGATGAAGGTGAAGGGCGTCGAGCGCGAGGTGCAGATCGGCAACCTCGACCTCTACGGCTGGTGGCACGCGACCGAGGCGCTCGCGCGGACCGGCGGACCGGAGTGGACGGCGTGGAACGACGCGCTCCGGAGGGCGCTGCTCGGCCACCAGCGCACGAACGGCCACGCGGCGGGCTCGTGGGATCCCGAGGGCACCTACGGCAAGGTGGGCGGCCGCGTGTTCTCGACGGCGCTCGGCGCGCTGATGCTCGAGAGCTACTGGCGCTACCCGTGACGCCGCGGCACGGCGCCGCGGCGTTCGCCCGCCTCACTCCGGGAGCGTGATCTCCTCGATGCTTTTCGCGTCGATCGTGATCTCGCGGATCCAGGTCGTCGCGCGGAACTCGCCGGGCGCCGCCCCGGCCATCCTCCGGACGCCGATCTGGTAGGTGCCGGGTGGGATCCCGCCCACGCGGGCGCCCTCGCGCGACACGGCGAAGGACCTCTCGATGCTCCCCCGCGTGAACGCGATCACCTGCCCCCCCGAACTCGTCTTGCCCGAGAGGCCCTGCAGAACCGCGATCGCGCGCTCGGCCCCGGGGGGCGGGAAGAAGACGATCGTCCCGCCGCCCGGCAGCGTGACCTCCAGCGAGGCATCGAGGCCGGGCCCCGCGCGCGCCTCGCCGGAGTACGGTTCCGTCCCGTACACGCCCGCGGCTGTGATCGTGACCTCCCAGTCCCCCCACGGCAGCGCGCCGCGGAACGCGCCCTCTTTCGGATCACGCTCGAATCGGACCACGCCGGCCGCGCCCGAGGACTTCGACTTGATGGTCACGAGCAGCTCCCCCACGTAGGGATCGCCGCCGTCGAACGAGACGTGGATCGTCGTGTTCCGTTCGCGAACGGGGCACATCCAGACGACCTGGTCCGGGCCGTAGGTCGACGAAGGGAGCTGCTCGAGGCCGGGCGCGGCGACATCGACGGACACCCGGCGCGCCGCGGCCCACCGCTCGCGAGGCGGGAGCTGCCCCGGCCAGCGGATGCGCGTCGAGAACGCGCCGTCCCTGCCGGCGGCTTCGAGGACGAGTTCACCGGACGTCGCGCGCACGGTGAACGCCGGCACGGGGTCCCCCGTCTCGATGTCTCTCACGACGAGCTCGACCCGGAGGCCGGGCACGACGACGAGATCAAGATCCGGCCCGCCTGCCGCGACCGAGACCGGCTTCGGGAACATCCAGCCGGCGTCAAGGATGTCCAGCACGTATCGAACGGGCTCGAGGCTGCGCAGCAGGAACCTCCCCTCCCCGTTGCTCTTCGCCAGCGCCGCCGCCCGCGACCCCGGCGACACCGTGGCGGGTGCGGACGGGTCCTCGGGAACGGCGCGCAGCACGATCCCGGGCACCGGGTCGCCGTTCTCGTCGGTGAGCCGCCCGCGCACCTGGACCCCGGCCTCGAGCGCGACGTCCACGGCGAGCTCCTCGCCCGGACGGAGCATCACACCCTCGCGGCGCCACGGGAGGAGTCCGGTCAGGTCCAACGGATCGACCGCGAGGTCGAAGGCCACGCCGGCCTCGAGTTCCACGGAGTACGCGCCGTCCGGGTTCGTGTGCGCCTCCGCGAGCACTTCGCCCGTCCCGGCGCGGCACGCGACGACGCGCGCCCCCCAGAGCTCCCCCGTCGGCCCCGTGACGACGCCGCGCACGCGGGGCGACACGGAGTCCTCCTCGCCGCTCGCGCCGGCTCCGCCGGTCGCGTCGGCCGTCGCGGCCCCGGCGGCAGGGCCCGCGCGGGTCGGGTCGTCGGCGCGCGGCGGCGCGCGCGGCGAGGCCCTCGTGCGACCGGTCCACGACGGCCAGAGGACGGCAGCCGCCCCGAGGACGGCGAGCAGGAGCGCGGCCGGCAGCAGGAGGCGCCGCATGCGGTCCATCCTCGCAGAAACCGACCGCGAAGGCGCGGGCGCTCGAGATCGCAGCAGGGGGCCGGCGTCACGCGGCCGGCGACCCTGCGCGGCACGCGGCGCCCCCCGGCCCCCCTCTCTTCCGTCACGAGTCCTCCCCGGACTCGTCTACCGCCCCTCGACCTGCCAGGTGTTGCCGTCGCGGCCGGGCTCGTTGATCGCGACGGTGCCGTTGATGTTGCTTGCGGGGCCGGGCTCCGCGAACGCGGCGCCGGCCGGCAGGGGCGCGCCCGGCCCGCTGTAGCGCGGGTCGTCGGTCGACGTGATGTCGCCGCTCTGGTTGGCGAAGAAGGTGCGGCGGCCGGAGACGCCATAGTGCTGGGGCCAAGCGTAGACGCACCACGTGTTGTCCGCGAGGTCGGCGGCCACGCTCGCGTCGGCGCCGCCGCCCGGCAGCTCGAGGATCCCCTCGCCCGCGGCGCCCGGCAGGTAGAGCCGGTAGTAGTAGCCGTTCCGCACCATCTCGCCGAGCGGGGAGATCGCGCGGAACGACGGGTTGATCGCGCCCGGGTCCATGAACTTCGTGCCGCCGCTCGCGGCGCGCACGGCCACGTTGCCGCTCATCTCGCCGAACGTGCCGAACTCGCCGGTGCCGTTCTCGTTGAGGTCCGCCTCCTTGCGGTTCTGGAAGAGCATCTGCGACTGCACGATCTGGCGCACCGTCGCGAGCGCCGCCGTCTCGTCCGTGTCGACCTTCGACCGGAGGAAGCTCGGGAGCGCGATGGTGACGAGGATCGCGAGGATCACGAGGATCATCAGCAGCTCAAGGAGGGTGAACCCGCGCACGGCCCGCCGCACATCCCGGCTATCGTCCCGGCGCCGGGCGGGCCTTGAGCGGCCCGAGGAAGGGGGGTCCGGGGGCCTCAAGCCGCCCGGTCCCGGAGGCCGATGGGATGCCGGGATGAGGCGCCGTCGCCGGACCTACGTGGTGGACCGGAAGCTGCAGGTCGCCGTCGCGGCGCAGCTTCTCGGCGTGCTCCTGGGCGTCGCCGCGCTCTACGTGGTCGGCGTCCTGCTGCTCGCGGGCGAAGGGGGGCCGGAGCGGCTCACGGCCGGCGAGGTGCTCGAGGCGAACCTCATCTACCTCCTCCTCGCGGCGGCCCTCCTC
>DASUGR010000226.1:0-4999 GCA_036273915.1 Planctomycetota bacterium
GCCGAGCGCGAGGTCGACGAAGAACGGGCCGGCGGCCACGGCGTCGATGCGGTGCGTCGCGAGCAGCCACAGCGCCGCGCCGCTGGCGAGCCACTTCTCCGCCACCGCGGGCAGCATCAGCGGCCGGTAGCGGACCGGGTCGCGCGCGATCACGAGGAACGCGATCTGCCACGCGAGCGCGACGCCCAGGAGCGCGTAGTACTGCTCCGGGCGGGAGATCGCCGGCGGGAAGTCGCGGCCGATCCGCGCCTCGAGGAAGTAAAGGGGTACGAGCGCGACCACGCCGTACACGCCGGACCAGAAGAAGACCCGTCTTGCGAAATTCATGGGAGCGGCTCGCGCATCAGGGTCGGCCGAACTCGGCGTCGCGGATCCTCGCCTCGCCACCCTCCATCGCGACGACGACCGTGACGGCCTCGCTGTAGGTCTCGCCGCCGATGCTCACGTAGGCCCGGCCGAGGTCGCCCGGCTGCTTCCCTGGCCAGTCCTCGAGCGTCTGCCCGACCTCGACGGGCCCGATCGGGCCGAAGTCCTCGGGCACGGTCGCCTCGAACGCGGCCCGCATCTGGTCGACGGTCATCCGCCTGCGGAAGGCCTCCGACGTCTTCCCGTGCGCCTTCGCGTAGTCGCGCGCCGCGAGTGCCTGCGCGAACTCCAGCGCGACCCTCCGGTAGTCGGCCCCCGGCGGCACGTCGGACCCCCCTTTCGAGCACGCGGCGAGCGCGAAGGCGACCGCGACGACCGTCCGCAGCATCGCGGCATTCTAGCCAAAGGGGCTCCCTCCCCCGCGCCCCCTCCCTTCCCGTCACGCCGGCTTGATGTTCCGGTTGGTGCGGAAGACGTTTTGCGGATCCCACTTCGCCTTCACCTCCCCGAGGCGCCGGAGGCTCTTCCCGAGCGCCGCCTCGGTGCGATCGCGGCCCTCCTCCTCGGTGAGGAAGTTCAGGTACGTCCCGCCCGTCGAGAACGACTTCATGTCGCCCCACGCCGCGCGCGCCCACTCGATGTTCAGGCCGTCGTCGGCGGCGCTCTCCCACGATCCCGCGATGTTGAGCACGTAGCGCGCGTCGCGGTTGCCGACCGCCGAGTGGTCGGCCGGGAGCCGGCCGAGCGCGTCGCCGAGCTGGAAGAGGATCACCGCGGAGTGCGGCGACGGGATGCGCGCGCCGTGCTCCATGAACTTCGCGCAGAGCGCCGCCTCGATGCGCGGGAGGTACTCGCTCTTCCAGTAGTAGCGGCGCCCCTTCGGCTGCGTCGCGTCGAGCAGCGCCTGGAGCTGCGCGTACGGACGGCGCACGAGGATGTCGCCGACGGGCTTCCCGAACGCCTTCCACGGCGCGACGGCCCGCTCGGCCTCCGCCGGCGCGCCGGTGTGGCACGCGAGGAGCGCGACGATCGGCTTGCCGTGGATCTCCTTCGTGAGCCACGGCGCGGGTGGCGCCATCCGCAGGAACGTCACCAGCGTGAGCTCGGGCGGTGCGGCCGCCGAGAGCGTCCGGTAGAGCTCGAGCACCTTCGGCGCGTCGCTCGCCGGCCACGCGACGATCCCGCCCACGACCTCCGGGCCGACGGGGTGGAGCGCGTAGTCGATGCCGGTCACGACGCCGAAGTTGCCGCCGCCGCCGCGGAGCGCCCAGAAGAGATCCGCGTTCTCCTCCTCGCTCGCGCGCACGAGCCGCCCCTCGGCGGTCACGAGGTCGATGCCGACGACGTTGTCCGACGTCCACCCCCACCGCTTCGTGAGGTAGCCGAAGCCGCCGCCGAGCGTGAGCCCGGTGACCCCCGTGGCGGAGACGAAGCCGAGCACCGCCGCGAGGCCGGACACCTGCGTCTCGCGGTCGACGTCGCCGAGGAGGCAGCCGGCCTGCGCGCGGGCGACCCGGCCGCGCGGGTCCACGAAGACGCCGCGCATGAGCGACATGTCGAGCATGAGCGCGCCGTCGGCCGTCGCGAGCCCGGCGATGTTGTGGCCCCCGCCCTTCATGGAGAGCAGGAGGTCGCGCTCGCGGGCGAACCGCACGGCCGCGATGACGTCGGCGGCGCCGAGGCAGCGCGCGACGGCGGCGGGCCGGCGGTCGATCATGGCGTTCCAGACGGTGCGGGACTCCTCGTAGGCCGCGCTGCCCGGGAGGAGCACGGGTCCGCGAAGCTGCGCCTTCAGCGCGTCGAACGCCTCGGGGGTTTGATGGGAGGGGGGCTGGGGGGCAGTCATGCAGAGAGGATGCCACGCCGGGGGAGTCGACGCATGCCCCGCCGTCCGGAAGACCTGATCGGTCGCCCGAGGGCCCCCGGACCCCCCCGAGAATCCCTGTGAGCGACGTCCTCTCCGATCTCTCAAGAGCGATCCGCGGGTCCGGTGCCTTCTCCCCTCGCGTGCCCCCGCTCGTCGGCCGCGCAGCAGCGGGCCGCGAGCTGCAACGCCGGGTCAGGCCCCGTCCGGGCCCGGCTTTCGCAGTTTCGTGGAGACGGGCAAGTAGCCGAGCGACTCGTAGAAGTCGCGGGCGTCGCGGTTGAACTCGTAGACGTTCAGCTCGACCCACCGTGCGCCGAGGTCGAGCGCCCATGCCTCGATCGCGTGCGTGAGGAGCTTGCCGATTCCACGGCGTCTCCACGCGGGGTCGACGACGATGCCGTCGAGGACGCCCCACCGCTGGCGGACGAAGACCGGGAAGTCGGGAGCGGCTCGCATGAAACCGTACGCGACGCCGACGAGCTGCCCCGCGTCGGCGACGAAGACGGCGGAGTCGTCGCTGTTGAGGAGGTCGGCAAAGGAGCTCCGGGGCCGCGGCTGGGCGCTGGGCTCCTTGAACATCCAGGGCGCGCCGGCGCGATGAAGCTCATCGAGAGAGTCCAGCAGTCGGCACGCCTGCGCGTGGTCGTCGAGACGTGCCCTGCGAATCGTGACTTCCGTCGGGATGGGCATGCGCGCGCGGCTCCTCTCGCCTGCCTTGCGTCGTGCCGCTCTGCGGCCGGCGGCGCGCCCCATGCTACCGATTCCGTCCCCCCCGCGCCCGCGGCCCGTCGGCTGCGGCGGTTCGTCAGGCGGCGGCCGGCGAACGCGGAGGGCCGAGGTGCTCGGCGAGGAGCTGCCAATCGGAGCCACGTCTTGCCAGCACGGAGGTCCCGCGCCCGGCGCCCTTGGCCTCTCGTCCGTCGACGCGTCCGCGCCAGGCGAAGTCGAACACGTACACGGAGACGTCTTCGCCGCGGCGGACCCAGTGCACGTTTGAGATCCGGTAGTCCTCGCCCTCGATCGCGGAGAAGTTGGTTTCGTACGCGTTCCGAACGGCGGTCTTGCCGATGTGGACGGTGCCGTTGGAGAACGTGACGCATGCGTTTTCGTGGACCAGCGGATCGACGAACGCCCACTGCCGGGACGCGAGCGCCTCCTCGTACGCATGGATGAAGTCCTCAGGGGTCATCTGCGTGTCGCCGTCCAACGTGGTGCCTCTCTGCCGCTGGCGGCGCGCCCATGCTACCGCGCCTGCCCGTCGCGCGCCCGCCGATCGTCGCTGCAGCCGCCTCTTGGGCCGGCCGTTCCGCAGCAGCCTCTTCGTAGAGGCCGGATCACCCTGAACAGGGCACGGTTCTTCGACGTCACCTCCCTCGTGGGCCAAGCCGTTCTCGGGCGCGATGTCCACCCCGTTGGGCAGCGCGACCGTTCCGTCATCGATGAAGAAGCGTTGGGCCAAGCCGTCGCCGCGAAGCGTACGAAGAAGGTCTTCGAGTGCCTCCGCGTCACGGCGAAGGCGGGGCCGGAAGTGCTCGCGGTCGCGCAGCGCCTCGGACACGGACCGTCCAGCCATTGGGCGAAGTCGACGCTCGCCTGCACGCCATCTTGGCAGACGAGCGCGATCCGATCGTCGCCGCGGTCGTCCTGCGCGGCGAGTTCGAGCTACACTCGGGACGGATCGACCGATCTCACCCCGAGGAACCCATGGAAAGGCACCGGATCTTCACGATGTCCTTTGCGAGCGTGTATCCCCTCTACGTCCAGAAGGCGGAGAGGAAGGGGCGCAACAAGGAGGAGGTGGACGAGGTCATCTGCTGGCTGACCGGCTACAGCCCGCGCACGTTGGCGGAGCAGATCGAGCGGAAGACGGATTTCGAGACCTTCTTCCGCGAGGCGCCGGCGCTCCATCCCAACGCCGGCAAGATCACCGGCGTCATCTGCGGGGTCCGCCTCGAGGAGATCGAGGACCCGCTGATGCGGAATATCCGGTACCTGGACAAGCTGGTGGATGAGCTGGCCAAGGGCAGGCCCATGAAGAAGATCCTGCGCGTGTAGGGCGCATGATCGCTGGCTGGTCGATGTTGTCCATACTGCATGCAACGATCGTCGTCGATGCAATCGCGAGCACAGGAAGACCTGCGACCAGGCATCCTGACCCCCGAGGAGGAAGAGACTGCCAGTGCGATCTGGAATCGGCCGGTCCGCGGGTGGCCCACGCATGTCCGGCCAACGACTTGCCGCGAGCGGCAAGCCCATGCCACCGCACCGGCCCCTCGCGTACCCGCCGCTCATCGGCTGGCAGCGGCTTGTTAGGCCGATCTGATTGCGAAACGCTCCTCAACCGCAGCGCGGACCGTCCTCTCGATCTGTTCTGGACCACCGCCGAGCAGGACGGCGAACCACTCGGGAGGGCGGCCCTCGATTGCGGTGCAATCCGCCAGGAAGTCCACGACATCGCGGAGCTGCTCGCGCTCGTGCCAGGTGGTCATGACTGACCAAGGGACCTGGTCGACCGTCCACCTCATCCATGACCCCGACCATGTCGATGGAGTCGTGCCACGAGGAGCAATCTTTGCCGAAGCAGACCGCGTAGCGGCAACCTTCCCGGACCAGGTCTTGGGACAACGCCCACTGCTCGTCCGCCGAAACATCCTCGTCGCCGATGACAAGCAGGAGCGCGAACGCAAGGCCGCCGAACGGGGACGTGAAGGAGTAAGGCCGAGCTAGCCGCAATGGCAGGGACTTTAGCCGGCACGGCGCCTCCTC
>DASUGR010000227.1:0-25265 GCA_036273915.1 Planctomycetota bacterium
GACCTCGCCGCGTCCGCGCCGAGGATCCGGAATCGGCCCCCGGTGTCGATGCCCGCGGCGACGTAGCGGAAGGCGTTCTTCTCGTCGTACTGCCCCGGACCCCAGAGCAGGTCGGCGGCAGCAGCGAGCGGATCGGGATGATCCCCGAGATCGAGCGCATCCCATTCGACCGCGAAAACCCGGACCCCGAGCAGCGACGCTCCGTCCGGACCGACGACCTTCCCCTCCAGCGGCGCGGACGCGGGAAGGGCGACGTCGCGCGTGGGGATGCGGCCCGCGGACGTGGACGTGTCCTCGCGCCAGCTCACAGACGCGTGGCCCTTGGCGGTCACCGTGACGATCGGGCCCTCGAGACCGAGCGCCGGGACCTCGAACGTCCCGTCGGCACCGGCCGTGATCACGGCCCTGGGCCCGGGCGCGATGACGTCCACGCCCCGTTCCCCCACGACGTCGTACCAGTCGCGCACCTCCACCGTCGCGCCCGCGAGCGGCTGACCGTCGGTCGCGGACGTCACCCGGCCACGCAGGCGGACCTGCGCCTCCGGTTTCGCCGGTTCCTGGGCAAACGCGAGGCTGAAGCCACACAGCACGACGAGCCAAGACGCCGGGCGCGGCATGGGACCCCTCCCCAGATGGTAACGCTTGAGCGGGCACGGCCGGAGGGGGTATGAAGGGGGCATGGCGACGGCCGCGCGCGTCCTCCTCTGCACCTGCCCCTTCGACGCGGCGGAGAAGATCGCGCGCGGGCTCCTCGAGAGAAGACTCGTCGCGTGCGTGAACGCGCTGCCGGGCGTCGTGAGCCGCTACTGGTGGAAGGGTACGCTCCAGCGCGACGAGGAGACGCTCCTCGTGATGAAGACCGAGGCTCCCCGCGTGGCGGAGGTGGTCGCGGCGCTCAAGGACCTCCACCCCTACGAGGTGCCGGAGCTCCTCTCGCTCCCGGTCGACGCGGGCGCCGAGCCCTACCTCGCGTGGGTGCGCGACGAGACGCGCTGACGGCCCCCGGAGCCCCCTCGCGTCACAAGCCCTACCGCGCGGCGCGCGCGACGAGGACGCACGAGCGGATCGTCTCGTCGAGCGGCACCTGCGGATGGTGGCCGGTGAGTCCGCGCAGCCGGCGCACGTCGGGGCGGCGGTGGCGGATCGGCACGAAGCCCGCGCCGTACCTCGGAGGCGTCGCCTCGATCCGCACGCGCGGGTCCACGAGGTCGCGCACGCGGCGCGCGAGGTCGAGGATCGTGACCGGCTCGTCGTGGCCGATGTTCACGAGCGTGCCGGGAGCGGTCGCCGCGTCGAGCAGCCGCCAGACGTACTCCGCGGCGTCGCGCGCGTCGAGGAAGCAGCGGGTCTGCGAGCCGTCGCCGTGCAGCGTGATCGTGGAGCCCGCGAGCGCCTGCCGCGCGAACGTCGGCAGCACGGCGCCGCCGTCGGGCGACTGCCGCGCGCCGGTCACGTTGAAGAAGCGGCCGACGGCCACCGGCAGCCCGTACTCGTGCGCGTACGCGAACGCGAGCGCCTCTCCCGCCGCCTTCCCGGCGGCGTAGGAGAAGCGGAGCCGGTCCGGGGCCCCGAACCCCAAGGGCCTCGTCTCCGCGAGGGGCTCGCCGTCGCTGTCGCCGTAGACCTCCGACGTGCTCGCGTAAAAGACAGGGCGGCGCCCTGCCGCCGCGTGGCGAAGGACGTTCTCCGTGCCGAGCAAGCTCTGCCGCAGCGCGCCGGTCGGGCGCGAGAGCACGAGCCGCACCCCCACGCCCGCGGCGAGGTGCGCCACGGCGTCCGACCGGCGGACGAGCGACTGCACGAGCGCGTCGTCGCAGACGTCCCCCACCGTCAGCTCGACCCGCGGGTCCTTAAGGAGGTTCCCGGGCTTGCCGGTCGACAGGTTGTCGAGGACGAGCGCCCTCCCGCCGGCGGCGAGGACCCGCTCGACAACGGCCGAGCCGATCAGGCCGCAGCCGCCGGTGACGAGGATTCTCCGGGACATCGGGGGACGTTGTAGCACGGGGCCCAGAAGTGAGACGCCACTCCCCCCGCTCCCCCCTCAATTCCGGTCGCGCGCGCGCCCGATAGGGAAGCCGGAGCAGGAGAATATGGGCCGGTCGGATCGCTCGGGGCGCATTTGGATCCACTTCTTCCTCACGGCGCTCTTCCGGGGCGCGGGGATCGGCGTGCTCGTGCTCGCGCTCCTGCCGCGGTTCGGCGTGCCGGGCCTTCCCGACGACCCGCTGCTGCTCGCGGCGTTCGCGGCGGCGGCCGGGTCGGCGCTCGCCGTGCGGGCCGCGGCGCTGCGCGGCTGGATCGCGCCCGACGGCCTCGCGATGGCCGCGTGCCTCCTCGCGCCCGCGGCCGCGCTCGCGCTGGCGATGCAGCGGACGGGGCTCCTCGAGAGCCCGTTCGTGCTGCTGCAGGCGGCGCTCGTGACCGCGGCCGCGCTCGCCCTCGCGCCGCTCGCGAACTTCCTGCTCCTCTCGGGCGTGTGCATGATCACGACGTTCACGGTCGTCGCGACCGCGGAGGGCATCGTGCCGGCGCAGGGGCCGGTCGCGCCCGTCTCGCTGCTCGTGATCGAGATGGCGCTCCTCGGGCTCCTCGGCTACGTGGTGAACGCGCTCGCGTGGCAGCTCCGCGCGCAGCAGAACGAGCTGGTCGCCGTGGGCCACCGGGACCGGAGCACCGGTGCGCTGCGCGACAGCTCGTTCCGCGCCCGGCTCGCGGGGTTGCTCGAGCAGGCCCGCGGCGGCGGCGAGGGCGTCGCGCTGCTCCTCTTCGACCTTCCCGGCGGCGAGGGGCTCCTGGCCGAGGCCGCGATCGTGCTCCACGAGGCGGTCCGCGGGAGCGATCTCGCCGGCCGCGTCGGGGACGCGCGCCTCGCGGTGGCGGTGAGGCTGCCTTCGGCGGCGGCGGGCCCGCGCCTCGCGGCGCGGCTCGCGTCGCGGCTGCGCGCGCTCGGCGTGCCCGACCTGCGCGTGGGCGCCGCGTTCGTCTCGGCGGACGAGGTCACGCCCGACGGCGCCGGTGCCGCGCTAAGGCTCTGGATGGAGTCGGAGCGCGGGCTCGGGGCCGGCCGCATCTCGGTCGGGTAGCGCTCCGCGGCCTCGGCTCCGGGCCGGGTGCCCCGAATCCACAGGGGTTCCGGGGAGCCCGCCGAGGTGCGACCGCAATGCCGCATCCGGAAGTCCCAACCCGTTGGCCCGCCGCGGCTCACGCCGAAACGGTGGCGCAAAGGGTTGCCCTGCTATGCGGGCATTTGGGCGCGGATGATGTACTGCGTGATGAGGTCGCGGTCCTTGTTCGTGATCTCCTGGAACTCGAGGCCCATCACGACGTGTCCGCCGTCGTCCTGGACCGAGGAGGACCAGATCACGCGGGAGAGCGCCTTCACCGGCCGCTCCGCATTCGGCAGCATGATGTTGATGCCGATGTACATCTTGCGCGTCAGCAACTTCGAGAGCCACGCCGCGTCCGGCAGCTTGCCGCGGAGCAGGAGGCCCCCGGCGCCGATGTTCTGGCTCATCCCCTCGTAGACGACCTCCATGTCCTTCGACGCGATCTCGCGCGAGAGGAACTTGTAGCGGATCGGCACCGCGAGGGGCAGCCGGATGAACTGGCGGCGTTCGAAGTCGAACGATGTGGTCATTGGCGGCACTCCGGACGCACGAAGCGCCCGTGTCGGTTCCTTCGGCCCCCGGAGCCCCCCCGCTTGAGCCCCCCCGGGAGGAACCGCCCCGAAACGGGACTACCGCGCCCGGACGAACGCCTCCTCCGGACAGCCGATTTCCCTCAGGAGACCCCGCACCTCGCCCAGGAAACGGCGGCCGTCCTCGTAGTATCCGGCCGTCGGGCGCAGCCCGGCGATGCGGGCCCCGAAGAACACGTTCAACCCCTCCATGAAGAGCTCGCGCGTGTACTTCGCGGCCATCGAGGCGAGCGCCGCCGCGCGGTCGGTCGCGTCCGCCTGCCTCTGGAACCGGATCCTCACCGTCCGCGCCCCGAGCGCCAGACGGTAGCTCGAGCACGCGGCACCCTCGCGCTCCACGAGGATCGCCGTCGGCCCGAGCTCCGCCAGCAGGAGCCCCGCGTACCGGTTGCGGCCGCCATGCTTGTCGCACACGATCACCGCGTCGCCCGGATGGTCCGCGAGCGCCTGCCTGACCACGCGCATCGTCTCCTCGAAGAGCACCGTCGCCTTGTCGCCGTGCCGCGCGCACGCCGCGTTGAAGTCGCGCTCGCACACGGGGTTCACGTAGAGGCGGAGAAACCCGAGGGGCGGCGCGCCGCCGCCCGCCGCGGCGTCGCTCACGTCGCCGTACCACGGGTAGGAGGGGCGCGGGTCGCCGCGCACCGAGAGGCGGGAGAGCAGGTCCGCGAGCGAGACCGGCGCGGGGATCCCGAGGTACGGGGAGAGCACGCGCGCGAGCGCGGCACGGCCGCCGCGCGCGTAGACCTCCTTGCTGTCCGCGATCCCGCGGCCCGGGCCGGCGCGGCGCTCGCCTTCGTAGACCGCGGCCGCGACCACCAAGGGGCCCAGGAGGGGACCGTAGCCCGCCTCGTCCGCGCCGATGTGCAGCACAGCCCGATTCTAGATGGAGCCCCGAGACGGATTTGAACCGTCAACCCCAGCTTTACGAAAGCTGTGCTCTACCGTTGAGCTATCGGGGCGCCGGAGTCCGAGGACGCCTTTTCGGCACTCCATCGGCCAGTTTGGGAAGATACTGATAGCCGTGACCGTGGAATCGTCAAGGAAAACCGAGAGCCAGGAGCCCTACGGTCCCGGCGGGTGCCCGCGGTGCGGGACGAGGCTCCGACAGCCGTACAAGTACTGCCCGAACTGCGCGTACCGGCTCCGCCCCGACCTCTTCCCGGCCCCGGCGACGGAGGTCCGCGGCGTGCCGGTAAGCCAGCGCCTGGTCGCGCTCGGCGGCTACCTCCTGTTCGCCGGCATGCTGCTCCTCGTCGCGTTCGCGGGCGTGCGGCTCTTCTCCGGACCGGAGCCGCTCGAGCCCGTCCAGCCGCAGGTCCGCCACGCGCGGGACGGCAACTGCCTTGCGCTCACCCTGGACGAGTTCGTGGAGGTACCCGCGGGGTACGCCTTCTGGGGCGCCTACGACCCCGCCCGCGAGTACGCCCCCGCGGTCAGGCCCGAGGCCGCCGACGAGGAGAGGGATGCGGCCGATCGGGCGCTCCGCGCCCTGGCGACGCTCCGCAGCGACACGACGAAGCCGAAGGAGATCGAGGGAGCCCGCCAGAGCCTCCGCGAGGCTCTGCGCGACCTGCCGATCCGCGACGCGATCGAGCGCTGGGCGGACTCCTCCGGCGTCGAGGCGCCGCAGGAGCCCGTCGAAGCGATCCCGGACGCGTACCGCGTCGACGACCCGTTCCGGATGTCGAAGCGCGAGGTCACGAACGACCAGTACTTCGAGTTCCTGCGCGACTGGGCGAAGAAGTCCGGCAAGCCCGTCCACCGCCATCTGATCCCGGGCGGATGGACGAGGCGTACGGGCCGGCGCGACGTCGACCGCATCTACAAGGACGGCGAGGGCAACCTGCCCGTCGTGAACATCTCGATCGACGCCGCGCTGGAGTTCTGCGGCTGGTTCTGGGAGGAGAAGCTCGGGGCCGATCCGGACCTCGTCGTCGACCTGCCCACGTGGAGGGAGTACGTCCTCGCCGCGCGCGGCGACAACCTCACCTACAACTACCCGTGGGGCCCGTCGCTCCGGCAGGGCGAGACGGTCAATCTCGGCACGTCCGGCCTCTGGAGCGTCGTCGAGAACCGCAGGTCCGAGGAGTTCTACAACGGGTTCCTCGACCTCGTCGGGAACGCCGCGGAGTGGGTCTACGCGCCCAGCGATCTCATCGTCGCCGCCGGCTGGTCCTACCAGGACGAGTGGGTCTACCGGGTCGGCCGCGGCGAGGCCGGCCAGCCCGGGCGCCTCGCGACGCCGTTCTCGATCAACGGCTTCAAGATCGTCCGCGGTCCGCCCAGGGATGAGGGCCCGGTCGACGTCGGGTTCCGCCCCGTCATCCGCCGGGCCCCGTCGCTCCCCGCGTTCGTCGCGGTCACCAAGGGGCCGGTGCGCCACAGGCCGTGCCCCGAGGACATCCTGCCGCCCGAGCGCCTCGGCGCCGAGGAAGCCGACGAGAGCGACGGCCCCGAGACGATCGAGCGGATCAAGAGGCGCCGCGAGCCGCTCGTCTCCTTCGCCTCGGAGACCGACCGGGTCGAGCGCGACTTCGAGATCTCCGCGACCGAGGTGACGAACCGGCAGTACCTCGCGTTCATCGGCGACATCGCGGCCCGCTACACGAAGGACGAGATCGTGGCGCAGCTCCTGCCACGCGGATGGCACCGCAAGAACCTCCTCGTGCGCTTCGAGGACCAGGACCAGGAGCGGCCGTTCTCGCGCGCGTACGACGGCTACTACGTGCCGTGGGAGAAGCTCGACATCCTCTACGCGCCCGGCCAGGAGAACGCCCCGGTCGAAGGGGTGACGATCGAGCAGGGCGACGCCTACATGGCATGGCTCTCGGGCAAGCTCGGGCGACGCTGCGCGGTCCCGACGGTGGCGCAGTATCTGCGCGCGGGCCGCGGCGACGGCGCGTCGCCCTACCCGTGGGGCGACGACGAGAACGACGTCGAGCTCCTCCCCTCCTGCCGTCAGGAGCCCTCCCCCCTCTTCAGCCGCGCGTTCGCGCTCACGCCGTCCGCCGCGCGTCCCATCGTCGGGCTCGCGGGCAACATCGCGGAGTTCGTGCGCGATCCGGAAGTCGACGGCCGCGTCCTCCTCGCGGGCGGCTTTTTCGACCTGCCGCCGCGGCTCGTGACCCTCGACTGCTTCCTCGACGCGGACTGGGACAGCATCCAGTACGTCCTCGAGCCGGGCGACTGGGACTGGCCGCTCGAGGACGAGAGGGAGGCGAGCGACGTCCGGCCCCTGCTCTCCTCGTTCTTCACGATCAGCCACTACGCCGGGCTCCGCGTCGTGCGCTATCCGGACCCGTTTTGAAGGCCGTCGTCTGGCTGTGCCTCCTCGTCGCGGGGGTCGCGACGGCGATCCTCGTGCTCCTGCGCATGAGCCCGCGCGACGAGCCCGCGCCGGCCCCCGGACCCCCCCCGCCTCCGCCGCCGGCGAGGGTCGCGACGGACGAGGACGCGCTGCGCCCCTACGAGACGGTCGCGACGCTCGCGGAGGACCTTCGCGACGCCCTCGCGGGACCGAAGGAGGCGCTCGGCGCGGAGGTCGCCCGCGTCTCGCTGCGGCTCCGCCCGAACGCGCGCCGCGTGCTCGTCGAGACCGCGCGGCAGGAGCCGAGCCCCCGGGTGCGCGCGCTGCTCGTCCTCGCCGCGGGCGTGCACGTGCCCGACGAGGCGATCCTCCTCGCCTACCTCGACGACCGCGAGCCGGTGGTGCGCCGCGCCGCCGTGCTCGCGACGGCGCGCCGCGAGGGCGGATCTCCGGTCGCGCTCATGGAGGGCGTCGAGGTCCCGGTCGGGCGGGAGCTTCCCGCCGAGACGCGCCGCGCGCTCGCGGAGCGGCTGCCGCGCGAGGAAGATGAGGGGGTCCGGGGGACGATCGGGAAGGCGCTCGGCTAGCGCGCGGGCGTGCTGGCGCGGCTGGGAGAGCGGCGCTTCGTCGGCGCGGGCTTCTTCCGGTCGAGGGCGCGGCTCAGCCGCTTCTCCCACACCGCCTGGATGCACTCGCGTGCGTAGGGGCAGTTGGGCGTCATGCAGACGTAGTCCTCGACCCCGAAGCAGTCTTTCTTCTTGCCCATGGTGCGTCTTGCGGCGGGGAGGATTCTACCATTTCCGGGGGGGCTATGGGGGTCCCTCCACCAATAGGAAGGTCGATCGGCTCGGGCTCTTTTGGACTTGAACGGCCTTCACAGGCGTCCTACATTCTTGCGCGACAAGGACTTCCGACGATGTCCCGGATGAGCGAGCAGGTCCGCCACTTGATCGGCCTCGAGAATCTCCTCGCGCGCGCCCGGAGGCGGCAGCGGGAGTGCGAGCGCGACGAGGGGGCGGACGCCACCCGGACGCGGCGCTTCGCGGAGGTCGTCCGGCGGCTCGGCGAGGAGATCCACGCCACGGACCGCACGCAGCTCGAGGACTACCTCCGCTACGTCGAGGGGGACCTGATCCCCCGCATCCTCCACCGCGTCGAGGGCGCGAAGGAGGGGATGGTCGAGGCCGCGAAGCGCGTCGTCGCGGGGAAGGGCCACCTGACGGAGCTGCGGACCGAGTACAGCGACGCGCTCGAGCGGAGCCGCTCGGTGCGCGAGCGTCTCGGCCTCGACCCGATCGTGCCCGCGGAGGCGCGCTTCGGCCTCGGGAGCCACCCGCCGCATTCCGACCGCCCCACGCGCGAGGCGTACGACCTCGTGAAGGAGTTCCTGAAGGGATGACCGAGCCGGGACCGGGCGCCGATCTCTACCGGGCCCGCCTCCAGGGGGCGGACCTCCGGGGCAAGGATCTCCGCAAGGCGAACCTCGCGCTCGCCAACCTGAAGGAGGCCACGCTCGCGGACGCGCTGTTGACGGAAGCGTTCCTCTTTGCGGCGATCCTCTCCGGGGCGGACCTCGGCGGCGCGCACCTCGCGCACGCCGACCTCTCCGAGGCGGACCTCTTCGGCGCGAACCTCCGCGGGGTGAACGCGTCGGGCGCGGACCTGCGCCGGGCCAACCTCGCCCTCTGCAACCTGCGCGGGGCGCGCCTCAAGGGAGCGAACCTCCGCGACGCGAACCTCAACGGCGCCGACTTGACCGACGCGGATCTCGAGGGCGCGGACGTCACGGGCGCGAGCTTCGGCGAGACCGGGGCCACGGCGTGATCGCAGGCCTCGGCCTCGATCTCGTCGAGATCTCGCGCGTGGCGGAGTCGCTCGAACGCCACGGCCCCGCGTTCGCGGAGCGGATCCTCCACCCGGAAGAGGATTCGGGCCGCATCTCCTCCGCCGAGGGGGCGTCGCACCTGGCCGGGCTCTTCGCCGCCAAGGAGGCCGTGATGAAGGCCTTAGGGACCGGCATGTCCGGTGCGGCGTTCAAGGAGATCGCGATCCTCAACCGGCCGGGCGGCGAGCCGTACGTCCGCCTGAGCGGCCGGGCCCTCGAGACGGCGAGCCGGCGGGCCATCCGCGAGTGGCACATCTCGATCACCCACTCGCGCACGATGGCGGCCGCGGTCGCGATCGCCCTCGCGTAGCGCAGCCGGCCCCCGCGTCCCGAAAAACGAGAGGGGCAGCCGTTTGGCCGCCCCCCGTCATGGAAACGCGGAACGCTTTTTCTAGCGTGTGGAGAGCGTGGCGCCACCTTCCTCGGATCCGCCTTCATCACCTCCGCCGCAGCCGCACCCGCCGCCCTCGCCGGCACCTCCGCCGCCCGGGGCGCCGACGGTCGGACGGTTGGCGATCGCGCAGGCGAGCGCCTGGTCAGGCGTCAGTTGGCACGCGCCGAGCGCGTCGAACGCCGCCGCGCGCACGTTCGCGTCGCCGTCCGAGGTGCCCGCGAGGAGCACCTGGAACGCCGCGTCGTCCAGCGCGATCGGGTTCTTGCGGCCGAGCGACGCGACCGCCTTCCCCGCCGCCGTCTTCGAGGCGCCCGGGGCCCCGCCGAAGAAGGAGAGGAGCGGGCCGACCGCGTTCGGGTCCCCGAGGTTCGCAAGCGCGTCGATCGCGTTCATGCGGACCGGCGGGTCGTCCGGCACGTCGGCCGTCAGCAGCGCCGTGAGCGTGTCGGTCAGCGCCTGCCAGTGGAAGAGCGCGTTGCCGGTGTCGGTCGACGCCAGCGCCTTGAGCACGGCGGCGCTTCGCGCGTAGCGGTCCGCGGCGCCGGGGCTCTCGCCTTGGAACGCGCCGCGCACCTTGCCGATGAACTCCTCGCCGGGGAGGCCGGGGCCCTCGAGGATCCCGGCGACGCCCGCCGCCTTGCCCTCGAACATGGCGACCCACTGCGAGTTCGCCGCCTGGTCGGGCGTGCCGACCACGAGCAGCGGCGAGTTCTTCGTGCGGTCGTCCTCCGAGAGGCGCCGCTGGAGCGCGAGGATGTCCATGTCGCCGAGGTCGGGGCTCGCGATGATGAGGTCGAGCCCCGCGAGACGCCGGGCAAGGAGGTAGCCGTCCGAGCCGGAGCGCGCGTCGTACACGATGAACTTCGCGCCGTTGAGCTCGGCGATCACCTTGTTGCGGCGGTCGTCCCGCGCGTCGATCACGAGGACCTGGCGGGGGACGATCTCGCCGACGGACTGCGCGACGAGGCTGATGAACCCGTCCGGATCCGGGAAGGCGGTGAGCCTGCGGATGCCGTTGCAGCGCAGGATCGCCTCGGCGGCGGCGATGCGCACGCCGGCCGAGGTGTCGCTGGTGGCGCGCACGACCGGGTTGTCGCTCGTGAACTCGGTGCCGCCGTAGACGGCCGGCATCACGCGGAGGATGAACGTCGCCGCCGTCTTGTCGTTCTGGTCGAGGCTCGAAGCCAGCGCGTCGCTGAGCGTCGGCCAGCCGAGGGCCGCGACCGTCCCCTCGGCGTTCACGAGCCCGGCCGCGTACTGGGCGGCGAGGTCGTCGCCCTCCGACTGCTTGGCGACCGCGTCGGAGGACATCTTCTCGGTGGCGAGCACGCGGGCGAGCATCGCACGCGCGTCGTGGTTGCCCGGATCGAGGCGGAGCGCGTGGTAGCACTCGCTCTCGGCCATCTTGAGGATGTAGAGGTACTTCGGAACCGGCGTGTAGACGAGCCGGTCGGTCCACGACCAGGTGACGAGCGGCCGGTCGGTAAAGGCCATCACCCGGTAGTTGCCCATGTAGCAGAGCTGGCCGAGCCGGAGGTGGAGGTCCGCCGGGCCCAGGTCCGCGGCCCAGGTGAACTTGGCGACGAGCTTCTCGTGCGCCTTGATCGCCGCGGTCCGGACGTCCTGATCCTGGTCCTGCGTGGCCTCGGCCACCGCGCCGAGCGAGCGCTCGTCGCCGATCTGGCCGAGTTCGTTCGCGACCATCCGCCGGATGGTGGCGTTGCCATGCCGGAGCGCCACGGCGAGGGGCGGCACGGCCGCGCGGCCGATCCGGGTCATCAACGCGATGTGCGCGTTGGTCATCTGGTCCGTGTTGGACGAGCTGAGGTACGCGAGGAGGTAGGGCACCGCGAACTCGCCGTACACGCGCCCGAGGGTGACGCCCGCGTCGAAGCGCTCGGAGTAGCTCTCCGACTCGCACGCGGTCTTCACGAGCTTCCTGAGTTCCTCGTCGCTCATGGCCTTCTCGGGAAGGCGCGGCGTCGCGATATCGAGGATCGCGAGGGCGACGTTGGCGCCCTCGGCGCCCGACGCCATGAGGTTCAGGAGCGACTGCCAGCCCGCGTACTCCGCCTGGGCCAGCGCCGCGAGCGTGTCCTCGCTCGACAGGTCGGCGGCCAGCGCCTCCCGCAGGACGACGATGGCCTTCTGGACCGACTCACGGTCCCCTGCCCGCAGGAGCTTCAGCCCCTCATCGAGCTTCTCGGCCGCGGTCCCGCCCTGCGCGACGGCGGTGCCGCCGAGAAGGGCCATGACCAGAACCACCGAGACGATCCGCGCCAGGGGATTTCCGCCTGCCGCCATTTCGTTCCTCCCTTCGGACTATGCCGACCTGCGACGCGGCATCACCGCGCCGGACTGCTGTATGCCCAGGGCTTGCGCCTCCACGACCCCGTGAGGGGAGCGGCTAGTTAAGAAGAACCGGGCCGGCAATTCAAGCCTAATCCGGCGGGGCCGGGCTCCCCCGGACAAGACCCCGGAGGCGGAGGGGGTCCGGGGGCGGCCACAGGAGGCTCGCCGCCCAGCCGACGACCCCCGTCACGACCGTCGAAACCGGGGCCAGCCACAGGGGGTGCCACCCCCACGGCTTCTCCCCCCGCGCAAGAACCACCCCCACGATCCCGAGAAACGCCGCCCCGACACCCACGATCGCGCCTCCCTCGTTCGCGCGCCGCGACAGCATCCCGAGCAGGAAGAGCCCGAGGAGCGGCCCCGCGAAGTAGCCCAGCCAGGTGACGAGGAGGTCGAGGATCCCGGTCCCCTTGCCGGCCGCGTAGAACGCCGCGAGCGTCGCGAGGACGCCGAAGGCAACCGTTGCCACCTGGGCCCAGACCAGCTCGGCCCTGGGCGTCAGCGGCCGGCGGGCAAAGCGCCGGACGAAATCGACGAGGAACGCGGTGGACGTGGAGTGGATCGCCGAGTCGATGCTCGACATCGAGGCCGCGAAGACGGCGGCGAGCATGAGCCCCGCGATCCCCGCCGGGAGCCGGCTCGCGACGAACGCCGGGAAGATCCCGTCCCCCTCCCCGAGCGGCACGGCGTCCGGGGCAAGATCCTGCCACGCGGCCAGCGAGACGCCGAGAAAGAGCGTGAGGAAGAGCGCGAGGGTCCCCGTGCCCCACGCGAGAATGGCGGCGCGCCGCGCGGACCGGAGGTCGCGGCACGAGAGGAATCGCTGCACCGACTGCTGGTTCGTGCCGAAGAGCGAGCACGCGAGAACGCCGTACGCGAGGAGCGCTCCGGGGAGGTTGAAGATCGAGCCGCGCTCGCCCGCGAGGGTGAGCGTCTCGAGCTGCCCCTCCGCCCGCGCATGCCGGAGCGTGGCACCGAGTCCGCCGGGAACGTCGTGGTCGATGATCGCGAGCGAGGAGAACACCGCGAACAGCACGACGATCATCTGAAGGACGTCGGTCCAGACGACCGCGACGAGACCGCCGAACGCGCTGTATGCGATCGCGACGGCGGTCGAGGCGACGATCGACGTCCCCAGGGACCACCCGACGACCGCGTGGATCGCGATGGCGGGCGGCAGCAGCACGACGGCGGCGCGCGCGACGGTCTGCGCGATGAAGAGGGCGCTTGCGGCCGTGCGTGCGAGGACGCCGAACCGGCGCTCGAGGTACTCGTACGCGGTCGTGATGCCGAGCCCCGAGAAGAACGGCAGGAAAAGGAGCATCACCACCCCGAGGCCCAGGAGGTCGCCGACCTGGAGCTGGATCCAGCGCATCCCGTTTCCCGGGGCGAAGCCGAACCCGGTCCCGCCGATGAGCGACACGCCGCTGAACGAGGTGGCGATGAGCGAGATCCCCAGCGCCCACCACGGCATCCGCCTGCCGCCCAGGTAGAAGTCGTCGGAGCTCTTCTGGCGGCGGGCCGCGATCCACCCGATGAGGAAGACCGCCGCGCCGTACGCGACCACGACGGCCCAGTCGACGACCCCGAGCGCGAGCATCTGGCTATCCGCGCACCCGCCTGGCGACCGCCGCCACCGTCAGCGGATCGTGGCCGGGCGCCTGCACGCACGCGCGCGGCGCGAGGCCGTCGAGAAGCACCGGCGGCCCGAGGAGGATCACGAGCGGCGCCCTCGCCACCGCCTCGCGCGCCTCCGCGGGGAGCGCGAGCGCGCCGCCCCACGCCCGGTCGCTCCGGAGGATCAGCACCGAGGGCACGGAGAGCCCGCCGATCGCGCGCGCAAGGGCCTCGCCCGCGCCGCGCCGGTCGAGGTCGAGGACCTGCGGCGCGTGCGGCCCGGGCCCCACGCGCACGTCGCCCGCGCACGCGACCGACGCCTCCGCCGCCGCCGCGAGCGGATCGGGCAGCGGATCGGCGGCCGCGGCCATGCGCGCGAGCGCCTCGGGCGCAACCGCGCGCTCCACCGCGGCGAGCACGGCCTCGACGTCGCCCGGCACGAGGAGCGCGTCGCAGCCCGCCTCGAGCGAGAGCAGCGCCGCCTCGCCCTCGCTCCTGCCCCCCCGGACCCCCTCCATCAGCAGCGCATCGGTCACCGCGAGCCCCGAGAAACCCATCTCCTTCCGCAGGAGGTCGGTCATGACCGCGCGCGAGAGCGTCGCAGGGAGCGTCGGCGATCCCGTGAGCGCCGGGCAGGCGACGTGCGCGGTCATCACCGCGTCCACGCCCGCGTCGATGCACGCCTGAAACGGCGGCAGGTCGCGCTTGCGCCACGTCGCGAGGTCGGCGTCGACGACCGGGAGCGCGTCGTGGCTGTCCAGCGACGTCGCGCCGTGGCCGGGGAAGTGCTTCGCGCACGTCCTGAGGCCGAAGGCGCGCGCTCCGCGCACGAAACGGGGGGGTGCGGGGGGGTGCCGGAACGCCCGCGCCTGGATGATCGGGTTCCTCGCGGTCGAGAGCACGTCGCAGACCGGCGCGAACGCCATCGTGAGGCCCATGAGGCGCGCCTCGACCGCGGTGCGGACCCCGGCGGCCTCGGCCGCATCCGGATCGAGCGCGGCCGCGGGCGGGTGGCGCGTGAGGCCCTTCACCTGCTGACCCGCGCCGTCCTCGACGTCGGACGCGAAGAGCAGCGGGTGCGGCGCCTCCGCCTGCAGCCGCTCGAGGATCGCGCGCAGGGAGGAGAGGTCGCCGCCGAAGACGCAGAAGCCGCCGACGCCGCGGGCGGCGAGACGCAGGAGGGGATCCAGGTCCTCCGCCGGCAGCCGCAGCGCGGGCACGACGAGCCGCGCGTTCGGGTGGGTTCTCACGGCGTGACCTTGCCGAGGATCGTCGGCCAACGTGCCCCCGTCGCGCCGGGGACGTTGTTCGGGACGCCGTGGACCGTCTCGTTCGCGAGGATCGCGAAGATGAGCGCCTCCTTCGCGTCGGGATCGATGCCCACGTCCGCGAGCGACAGCACCTTCTCCCTCGGGAAGAGCCGGCGGAGGTGCCCCATGAGCGTGAGGTTCTTCACGCCGCCGCCGCTCACGATGATCTCCGCCGGACGCGCGCGCGGCAGCACGAAGTCGTCGAACGCCTGCCGGATCGAGTGCGCGGTGAACGCGGTGAGCGTCGCGAGCACGTCGACGCCGGTCTTGGCGCCCTTCGCGCGGAGGAGCGGCAGGACGAAGTCGGCGCCGAAGGTCTCGCGCCCGGTCGTCTTCGGCGGCGGCTGCTTCAGGTAGGGGTGCGTGAGGAGCTTCTGCAGGAGGATCTCGTCGACGTGGCCCTTCGCGGCGCTCCGGCCGTCGCGGTCGTAGTGCTCGCGGCCGCGCGTGAGGATGCGGCTCGTCTCGTCGAGCGGCATGTTGGCGGGGCCCATGTCGAAGGCGAAGACGTCCTCGATCTGCTCCCCGACCACCGTCACGTTCGCGATCCCGCCGAGGTTCAGGAGCGCGCGCGGCGGACCCTTGCGCCGGAAGAGGAGGTAGTCGACGTACGCGGAGAGCGGCGCGCCCTCGCCGCCGGCCGCGATGTCGCGCGTGCGGAAGCCGGAGACGACCGGGACGCCGAGGCGCTCCGCGATCACGTCCGCCTCGCCGATCTGGAGCGTGGAGGCGACCTCGCCCGGCCGGCGCGGGACGTGGTGGACGGTCTGGCCGTGCGAGCCCACGAGGTCGATCTCCTGCGGCTTCACCTGCGCGGCCTTGAGCAGCTCGTGCGCCGCGTCCGCGAACCGCTCGCCGAGCACGAAGTTGAGCCGGCAGAGGTCGGGCACGAGGCCGCGGCCGAGCGCGAGCACCTGCTCCCGGAGCTTTGCGGGGTAGGGCACCGTGCGGAACGCGAGGATCTCCGGTTTCGTCGCGAGGCCGGACCCCTTGATGCGCACGAGCGCCGCGTCGACGCCGTCGGCCGACGTGCCGGAAAGCAGCCCGACGACAAGCGTCTCCTCCTTCGCGAGAAGGTCGGCCACGCGCTTCACCGGAGCGCCTCCCGGAGCGATCCGTGCACGCGCCGGAGCGCCGCCTCGGCATCGGCGCGGGCCCTCCCGCCGGCCATCAGCACCGCGACGCGCACGTCGTCGCCGCCGGCGCGCAGGAGGTCGGCGGCGCGGTCGCGCGGCACCCGCGCGATCCGCTCGACGAGGCGCTCGGCGCGGTCGCGCAGCTTCCGGTTGAGCGGCCGGACGCGCACCATCAGGTTCCTGTAGACCGCTCCCGACGCGGCCATCCCCGCGGTGGAGAGCATGTTGAGCACGGCCTTCGTCGCGCTGCCGCCCTTGAGGCGCGTCGAGCCGGCGAGCACCTCGGGGCCGAGGTCGAGGACGATGCGGATCTCCGCCGGGAGGTCCGCGCGCGGGTTCGCGGTCACGAGCACGCGCCTCCCGCGCGCCGCCTCGAGCGCCCCGCGCACGTAGGCGGCGGTGCCCGACATGGTGACGCCGACGACGCAGTCGCGGTCGGCGGTCGCGCCGAGGTCCTTCGCGCCCGCCTCCGCGTCGTCCTCCGCCCCCTCGACGCTCTCGGTGAGCGCGCGGGCGCCGCCGGCGATCCTCGCGACCACCTGGCCCGGCTCCGCGCCGAACGTCGGCGCCATCTCGGCGGCGTCGAGGACGCCGAGCCGGCCGCTCGTGCCGGCGCCGACGTAGAAGAGCCTTCCGCCGGCGCGGAGCGCGGCGGCGGCGGCCTCGCACGCCTCGCCGATCGCGTCGATGGCGGCGCCGACGGCCGCGTGCGCGCGCGCCTCCTCGCGGAGCAGGACACGCGCGACCTCGCGCGGCGCGAGGAGGTCCAGCTCCGGCGCCGCGGGGTCGATCGCCTCGGTCGGGAGATCCTCGTACCGCTGCACACGCCTAGCGTAGTCGATGGCGCGGACGCCGCGCGCCAGGCGTTGCAGACAAGGCCGGGCGATGCGCGGCGGCCGGAGGCCGTCTGCTTCGTCGCCCCGCTCACGCAAGACCTTACTGGGCCGGGTCGCCGTTGCCGGACTGGCCCGGCGGGTCCGGGTCCAAGGGCACGCGCGGCGGATCGAGGCTCCTGCCCGTGAGCGAGCCGAACATCTGCGTCCACCAGTGGTGCTTCTCGGAGCCGCAGCCCATCTCGGTGTGGCCCGGCTGGAGCATGTTCCGGTGATGGCCCGAGGAGCGGTACCATTGCCAGAACGCGGCCCGGCCGTCGGCGGCGCCGAGCGCGATGTTCTCCCAGACGCCGCCGGCATACCCCTCCCGCTGCGCGCGCTGGTTGGGGGTCCGGAGCTGCGGCGTCGGGCTGTCGTGCGCGAAGTAGTCGCGCTGCCGCATCTCGATCGAATGCTTCCGGGCGCCCCGCACGAGGCGCTCGTCGATCTTCACCGCCTCGAGGCCCATGAGCGAGCGGTACTCGTTCACGGCCTCGACGTTGGCGCGCTCCTCGTCGTCGGCGGTCGTCTTGACCTCGCGGTTGTACTTCGCGACCGCATCGTTGAAGTCGAGCCGCTTCCGGTCGCGGTCGTCGAGCGGGATCTTGGCCCCGTCGATCGCCTTCTGGATCCGCTCCACCGTCGCCTCGTAGAGCGGCTCCGCCAGCGGGTCGGCGCGCGCGAGGCGCGCGTCGAGCTCCTTCAGCTCGGCGTCCAGCGCCGTCGCCTCGTCCGACTTGGCGAGGAGCCGCGGGTAGGGCGTCTCGCAGATCTCGCGCACGGCGCCCACGAGCCGCTCCGCCTCCTTCTGGGGCTCCTCGCTCACGGCCGGGTACGGGTAGCGGGTCCCGCTCAGGATGAAGTCGAGCGCCGCCTGCCGCGCCTCGCGCAGGTCCGAGCCGAGGACGGAGACGAAGCGCGACGGGGAGAACGCCTTCTCGTGCGCGAGCGCGTCCGCGACGGCCGCGCGGCGCTCCTTGAGCGCGAGCGCGAGCGCCTCCGTGGCCGGCGCGCCCATGCGTTCGAGCGCGTCGAACGCCTCGCGGCGCCGCGCGTCGACCGTGGACCGCGCCTGCTTCGCGAGCCTGTCGATCTCCTCGCGCTCGAGGATCGCCTTCTCCTCGCCGACCGTGACGAGCCGGCCGCGGAAGAGGCGGAAGCCCTCCGCCGGCTCCGGGATCCCGCGCCGCCGCGCGACCACGCGGGCGAGGAGCGCCTGGTCCCCGCCCGACTTGAAGAAGGCCGCGTAGGCCGCCTCCGCCTCCTTCGGCTGGTCCTCGTTGTCGAAGAAGAGCGCCGTCGCGAGGCGCGGCGGGTCGTCGAGCTTCGCGAGCTTGAAGAGCCGCACGAACGACTTGGGCGGGAGCGCGCCCCAGGTGCACGTGACCTCCGCGCCGGCCTTCGACGCGCGGAGCCCCGCCGCGTCGGCGGCGACGACGTCCGCGCGCCCCTCGGGGAGGAGGATGTCGGTGAACTCGGTCGGCCGCGCGCGCACGGCGGCGACGAGATCCGCCATCAGGTTGGCGAGGAGCGTCAGCTCCTCGGCCTCCACGCGCGCGAGCGGGTGGCGCGAGATCGACGCGAGCAACGCCGCCGCCTCGCCGTACCGACGCTCGCGGATGAGGTCCCTTACCCCGGGCGGCTCCTCGTACGCGGCCGGCTCGGCCGGCGACGCGGGCTCCCCCTCCTTCGGCGGCTTCGTCGCCTCCGGCGCCTTCGCGGTGAGCAGCGCGGAGGCCCGGCGCGCGCGGAGCGCGGCGATCCGGACCTCGAGGTCCTCCGCCTGCGTGGTGCCGACGAACACGGGCCGGCTCGCCTCGAGCAGGTCGATCTTCGCGTCCAGGTCGTCGCTCGCGCCCGCGAGCTTCAGGAGCCCGCGGTACTCCTCGGCGACGCGGCGGGCGACATCGGCGCGCGCCCGCTCCGCGCGCTCCCGGTAGACGTACTCCACGTCCGGGAACTCGCGCCACACGCGCAGCGCCTCGCCGAAGCGGCGGGCGGCGAGGTGCGCCTTCGCCTCCTCCTCCGCCTTCGCGAAGCGGTGCTCGACGCGCGCGGTCTTGGCGTTCCGCAGCGCCTCCTCGACGCCGTGCGCGCGCGCGACGACCGCGTCGTGCGCGCCGCGGAGCTCCGCGAGGCTCCGCAGGATCTCGTCCGACTCCTCCTCGGTGATCGTCTCGCGGATGCGCCGCTTCAGCTCCGCCACGCGCGCGAGGTCCGAGAGCGCGCGTCGCGCGTCCGAGGTCCGCGACGGCACGATCGCCGCGTAGCGGCTCCCCGCGTGCTCCTGCTGCAGCCGCTCGAGGAGCGCGATCGCCTCGCCGAGCCGCGCCTCCGCCTCGTCGGGCGCGGTGCGCGCGGCCTCGAGGGCGACGCCGGCCGCCTGCCACATCGCCCTCGCCTCCTCGGCCTTCGCGCGGCGGTCGAGGAAGACGACGACGCCGATCGCCACCACCGCTCCCGCGACGGCGAGGATCCACCAGCGCCGTGCGTGCCCCGCGGGCGCGGCCATCTCGGGGGGTTCCGGGGGCGGCGGCGCCGCCGCCGGGACCGCGCGGTCGGCCTCGGCGAGGAAGAGGCAGGAGAGGCCGCCCGCCTCGATCCGGTCGCCGTGGCGCAGCGTGACCGCGAAGACCGGCTTCCCGTTCACGCGCGTGCCGCTGCCGGAGCCGTCGTCCTTGAGCTGGAAGCCGTCGCCCTTCGGGCGGATGCGGAAGTGGACGGGCGCGAGCTGCGGATCCGGGAGGTGGATCGTGCACGTGTTCGAGCGTCCGACGGTCGTCTCGCCGCGCGCGAGCGAGACCAGCGTCTCCGCCCCGCGGAACTCGATCCTCAGCCGTGCCATCGCCCCCGGAGCCCCCTCCCTTCCATCAGCCGAGATCCTCGAGCGCCCTCTTGAGCGCGTTCACCTGCTCCTCGGCCGCGACCTTGCGCTGCCGCTCGCGCTCGACGACCTCGGGCTTCGCGCGCGTCGTGAACCGCTCGTCCGCGAGCTTCCGCTCGATCGATTCGAGCAGCTTCTGCGCCTTCTCGAGCTCGCCGCGGATGCGCGTCTTCTCCGCCTCGATCAGGTCCGCGGAGAGCGGGATCGACATCGTGTGCGGCGCCAAGACCTTGGTCCCGCACGGCTGCGGGGCGCTGCCGGCCTTGAGTTCGCCGATCCCCGCGAGCGCCGCCACGAGCGCCTTGTACCGCTCGAAGAACGCGGGGTCGGGCGTGTCGAGGAACCCCGCCTCGAGGAACGCGCCCGGCGGGATGCGGTTGTCGGCGCGAATCGTCCGGAAGCCCGTGACGACGCCCTGGATCTCTGCGATCTGCCGCTCCGCCTCGGGATCGCGCGCCCCGGCGCCGGGCCAAGGCAGCAGCGCGGCGTACTCCTCGTGGCCGAGCGCCGTGCGGAGCTCCTCCGCGAGGTACGGGGCGAAGGGCTGGAGGAGCCGGACGATCGTCCCGAGCACGTCGAGGAGCGTCGCGGCGCAGGCGGCGTCGTTCGCCTTGAGCCGCGGCTTGCTCCACTCGACGTACCAGTCGCAGAAGTCGCCCCACACGAAATGGTAGAGCGCGGTGGCTGCGTCGTGGTAGCGGTAGCCCTCGAGCGCCTGCGTCACGGCCTCGACCGCCGCGTTCCTGCGCGAGCGGATCCAGCGGTCCTCGAGTTCCCCGCCGCGGGCCCCCGGAGCCCCCCCCGGATCGCCTGCCGAGGCCTTGCCGGACGCGGAGACGCTGGTCAGCACGAACCGCGCCGCGTTCCACACCTTGTTCATGAAGTTGCGGCCGAGCTCGAACTTCGTCTCCGCGAGCTTCAGGTCCTGCCCCTCGGTCGCAAGCTCGCAGAGCGTGAAGCGCACCGCGTCGGCGCCGTACTGCTTGATCATGTCGCGCGGGTCGATGCCGTTGCCGAGCGACTTCGACATGCGGCGCCCGATCGCGTCGAGCACGGTCGCGTTGATGTAGACGGTGTGGAACGGCGGCTCGCCGAGGAACTCGTACCCGGCCATCACCATGCGCGCGACCCAGAGGTAGATGATCTCGCGCGCCGTGCAGAGGAGGTCGCCGGGGTAGTGGCGCGACAGGTCGGGGGTCCTCTCCGGCCACCCGAGCGTCGAGAACGGCCAGAGCCACGACGACGCCCACGTGTCGAGGACGTCCTCGTCGCGGCGCACGATCGGCTTTCCCGTGGCCGGGTGCGGGGCGCCGATCCGGAGCTCTTCCACGGACGCGGCGGGCGTGCCGTCCGCGTCGTACCAGACCGGGATCTGGTGGCCCCACCAGAGCTGGCGGCTGATGCACCAGTCGCGCACGTTCGTGAGCCAGTCGAGGTAGACCTTCGTCCAGCGCTCGGGCACGAAGCGGAGCCGCTTCTCCTGCACCGCGCGGATCGCCGGCTCGGCGAGCGGCTTCATCTTCACGAACCACTGCTCGGACACGAGCGGCTCGATCGGCGACTTGCTGCGGTCGGAGAGCGGCAGCGTGAACCTGTGCCGCTCGGTCCTCTCGAGAAGCCCCTTCCGGTCGAGGTCCTCGACCACCTTCTTGCGCGCGACCGCGCGGTCGAGGCCGGCGTAGGGGCCGCCGTTGCCGTTGATCGTGCCGTCCGGGTTCAGGATGTTGACGATCGGCAGCTTGTGGCGCTGGCCGCGCTCGTAGTCGGCGAAGTCGTGGCCGGGCGTCACCTTGACGGCGCCGGTGCCGAAGGCGGGGTCGACGGTCTCGTCCGCGATCAGCGGGATCTTGCGGTGGACGAGGGGGAGGTCGAGGAACCTGCCGACGTGGACCCGGTAGCGCTCGTCCGAGGGGTTCACGGCCACCGCGGTGTCGCCGAGCATCGTCTCGGGGCGCGTGGTCGCGATCGTGATATGGCCCTTGCCGTCCGCGAACGGGTAGCGGAAGTGCCAGAGGTGGCCGTCCACCTCGGTCTCGTCGAGCTCGTCGTCGCCGACGGCGGACTGGAGCACGCAGTCCCAGTTGACCAGCCGGGCGCCCCGGTAGACAAGCCCCTTCTCCCAGAGGTGGACGAACGCCACGCGCACCGCGCGCGAGGGGTTCTCGTCCATCGTGAACGCGGTACGGCTCCAGTCGCAGGAGCTGCCGAGCTCCCGGAGCTGCCGGAGGATCGCGGCGCCGTACTGCTCCTTCCACGCCCAGACCTCCTTCTGGAAGGCCTCGCGGCCGAGGTCCTTCCGGCGGACGCGGCGCTCCTCCCAGAGCCTCCGCTCGACGACGGCCTGCGTGGCGATGCCGGCGTGGTCGGTGCCGGGGAGCCAGAGGACGTCGCGGCCCTGCATGCGGCGCCAGCGCACGATCACGTCCTGCACCACCGCGTTCAGGGCGTGGCCCATGTGGAGGACCGACGTGACGTTCGGTGGCGGGAGCATGACCGTGAAGGGCTCCGCCTCGGGGCGCTGCCCGGCCGCGAAGACGCCGTCCTTCTCCCACCGTTCGGTCCAGAGGGCCTCGGCGCGCTTGGCGTCGTACGTCTTCGGCAGGTCGGGAGCCATCGCGCCAAGGATACTAGCGGTACGGTGCCAGGCACGAATCCACTAGTTTCTGGAGCCGCTGAAACAGCGGGTTCGCGCGAGTTGTTAGGTGACCGGAGCCTGGCATCGTACGGCTTACAAATGGCGGACGTAGGCGAGCAGGCCGTGGCCCGGTTCCAGCGGGTCGCCGGCCTCCGCGGCCCCCGCCTCGGTGAACGGGAGGTGCCGGAGCGCATCGATCCCGGCGCCCCAGAGGAGCGCCGGCACCGGACCGGCGAAGGGCTGCCCCGTCGCGGTGTCGCGCGCCACGTCCGCGACGACGAGCAGCCTCCCCCGCGCCTGCGCGACCCCCTTCGCGACCGGCGCGACGATGTTCTCGTCGAGGTCGGCGATGCCGCCCGTCCGGGCCGCGGCGTCGCGGAGCAGCGCGTCCCGGGTGCCGCGGTGCGCGTGCACGAAGCAGATCCCGCCGCCCTTGAGCGCCTGCGCGACCCCCTTCGCGAGTCCCGGCGGGGTGCGCACGTTCGGGACCCGCAGGGGAATCCCGGCCGCCTTGGCGATCCCGCGCCAGAGCGCGTCGCCGCCGAGCGCCGAGACGGGTACGTCCCAGTGGGCGTGGAGGAACGGCGGGCCCCCGGGCCCCCACAGCCAGACGATGTCGGCGCCGTTTCTCCCGAGGTCGCGCCGGACCTCGTTGATCTCGTGCCCGTCGAGCACGTCGCGGGCGAGCCGGTGCGCGAACGCGTGCTGCGCCACGCGCGGCTCGAACTCCTCGATGGACCGCCCGAGCAGCAGGACCGGCGGCGGGACGTGGGGATCGACGGACGCCCGGGTCGCGATCGCGACGTGCCGGGCCCCCGCGCCCGCGAGGAGCCGGAACCCCGCGCGGCGCATGGCGCCGTCGGCAACGCGGAGGAGGATCTCGGTCTCGGCGGGCCGGAACGGGCCCGGCTCCGGGTCGGCGACGCTCCCACGGAAGAGCGCGAGGAAGTCCGCGCTGACGAAGCACTCCTCGGAAGCCAGGGGCTCGCCGGCGAGCATGCCGAGGTAGGACGCCCGCGCGATCTCCGTCTTCGACGGGTCGAATCCGAGGATCGCGAGCAGCGGCGCCGCGCCGTAGGCCATGGCGTCGTCCTCGATGAGCCGGACCGAGAGGACCCGCCCCTCGGCGGCGAGCCGGTCGAGGTTGGGCTTTCTCGCGCGGGCGAGCGGCGACGCCTCTGGCGGGGCGGCCCGCCGTTCCGCGACCCCCTCGAGGACGAGCACGGCGAGCGGGGGCGCCTTCTTCACTTGAGCTTCAGCGGGTTGAAGCCGGCCTCCGGGTCCCGGATGCGCTCGATGACCGCCGGGATCGTGCGGATGTACACCTCGCAGGCGGTGCCGACCACGCCGCGGCTCAGGTGGCCGGTGAACGCGAGCAGCTCGGGCCCGGAGACGGTGATGTGGATGTGGACGTGCGGCTCCCCCTCGATCCGCGAGAAGTTGCCGACCATGGAGCCGATCTCCATCGGCTCCTTGAACACCCGCGGCAGGTACTCCTTCTTCTGCGGGTCGAAGAACGAGATCTCCACCTCGCTCGTGGAGCCGAGCCCCGAGAGCATGCCGGCCTTGATGTCGTGGGCCGCCGCGGCCTCGAGCAACGAAGCGAGGATCTCCTCGCCCGGCCCGAGGGTCACGACGACCACGTCCCCCTCCCGGAGGCTCCGCATGGGCTCCGAACCTAAGCGCCCCGCGTCCGGTTTGCAACCTGCTACGTTCTGGGGATGGCCACGAGGCGCCTCCGCATCGCCGCCCCCCCGGGGTTCAGCCTCTGGGCGACGGTCCGGAGCCACGGCTGGAGCGACCTCCCCCCCTTCGACACGGACCGGACCGGCCATACGCTCGCCATCCGCTTCGACCGCGCGACCGCGAGCGTCCGGCAGGAGGGGGAGCACGTGAAGGTCGCGCTCGCGTCGAGGAGGCCGCTTTCCCCGGCCGGGCGGCGGCGCGTGCTGCAAGCGATCCGCTCCTGCCTCCGGCTCGATCTCGACCTCAGGGCCTTCCACGAGGCCTGCGCCAGGGACAAGGAGCTCCGCTGGGCCGCGGAGAAGGGCGCCGGCCGTTTCCTCCGCGCCCCCACGGCCTTCCACGACGCGGTGATGACGCTCGCGACGACCAACTGCTCCTGGGCGCTCACGCGGAAGATCGTGGGGTCGCTCGCGAGCGCGCACGGCAGGAACGGCGCCCTCCCGCCGGCCGCGCGGCTCCGCCGCCTGCCGCCGGCCGAGCTCCGGCGCATGAGCCTCGGCTACCGCGCGCCCTTCCTCGCGAAGCTCGCGCGCGGCCGCGACCTCGAGCGGCTGCGGGAGGACCGGCGCCCGACGGCGGAGATCCGCCGCGACCTGCTCGACCTCCCCGGCTTCGGCCCCTACGCGGCCGAGAACATGCTGCGGCTGCTCGGCCGGTTCGAGCACCTGGCGCTCGACTCGTGGGTGCTCCGGATGTGGAGGGAGCGCTACGGGCGCGCCACGGAGCGCGCGATCCTGCGCCGGGTGGAGCCCTACGGCGAGTACCGGGGCCTCGCGTTCTGGCTCCTGGTGACCGCCCACTGGTACGGCCGCGAGACCTGGCGGGAGAAATTCTAGGGGGCTCCGGGGGCGGCCCCCGGAGCCCCCTCACCTCGCCGAAGCGGCGGGGCCGCGACCCTGCCCTACGCGCCGCGGATCCTCAGAACCTCGTCGAGCAGCCCCGGCAGCTCGTCCAGGGGAAGCTGCGTCGCGGCGTCCGAGAGCGCCTTCGACGGATCCTCGTGCGTCTCGAGGAAGAGCCCGTCGATGCCGACCGCCGCGGCCGCGCGCACGAGGAAGGGGATCATCGCACGGTCGCCGCCCGACACGGCGCCCTCGCCCGCGGGCCGCTGGACGCTGTGCGTGCCGTCGAAGATCACGGGCGCGAACCGCCGCATGGTCGGGAGCCCGCGGAAGTCGACGACCAGGTTGTGGTAGCCGAAGGTCGTGCCGCGCTCGCAGAGAAAGACCGGCCCGTGCCCCTTCACCGAATGGACCTTCCCGACCGCGTGGCGCATGTCCTCGGGTGCCGCGAACTGCCCCTTCTTGACGATCACGGGCTTCCCCGTGCGCGCGCAGGCGAGGAGGAGGTCGGTCTGCCGGCAGAGGAACGCCGGCACCTGGAGCGTGTCGACGACCGCGGCGGCGCGCGCCACCTGCGCGCTCTCG
>DASUGR010000228.1:0-3269 GCA_036273915.1 Planctomycetota bacterium
ATCGGCGCCTGCGGAGCGGGAAAAGGGGGGGGCCGGGGGGCCGCGGAACGGGGTGCGTTTGAGGCCCCTGGCGCCCACCGGCGGCACCCCTACCGGGAGAGGAGCGCCACGACCTCGTCGCGCGCGGCGTCGAGGGCCGCCTCGAGCCCCTCGCCCGCGGGCGCCTGGCCCTGGGCGATCTGCGGCTTCCCGCCGCCCTTGCCGCCGACCCGCTCCACGAGCCCTCGGAGGACGTCGCCCGCCCTGACGCCCCGCTTCACCGCCCCGTCGGAGGCGGTCGCGAGGAGCGACGACCGCTCCTTGCCGCGGCCGGCGAGGAGGAGGACGGACTCCCCCACCTTCTGGCGGATCGCGTCGGAGAGCGTCCGCAGGGCGCCGGGGTCGTCCCCGTCGACGACGCCCGCGACGACCTTGACCCCCTTGGCCACCACGGCGCCCTTCACGAGGCCGTCGACGGCCGCGAGGCCGCTCGACTTCGCCTGCTCCGCCTCGCGCTTCCTCAGGTCCTTGAGCTCCTTCTGGAGCGCCTCGACGCGCTGGTCGAGCGCCTCCGGCTGGGTCTTCAGGGCTGCCGCGAGGTCCTTGAGCGTGCCGCGCTGCGCCCGGGCGAGCGCGAACGCCCCGCCGCCCGAGATCATCTCGATCCGGCGGACGCCCGCCGCGACGCCGCCCTCCGACGTCACGAGCGACGTCCCGATCTCGGCGCTCGAGCCGACGTGCGTGCCGCCGCAGAGCTCGAGCGAGTGCGTGCCGATGCGGACCACGCGGACGACGTCGCCGTACTTCTCGCCGAAGAGCGCCATCGCGCCCAGCGCCTTCGCCTTCGTCGTCTCCATCCGCTCGGTCGTGACCTCGGAGTTCCTCAGGATCTCCTCCTGCACCCACTCCTCGATCGCGGACAGCTCCGCGGCCGTGACGGGCCTCGGATGCGTGAAGTCGAAGCGCAGCCGGTCGGGCGCCACGAGCGAGCCCGCCTGCGTGACGTGCTTGCCGAGGATGGTCCGGAGCGCGGCGTGGAGGAGGTGGGTCGCCGAGTGGTTGCGCCGGATCTCCGAACGGCGGCGCCCGTCCACGCGCAACTCCAGCCGGTCGCCCCTGCGGATCGAGCCCCGCGCGACGCGGCCGTAGTGGAAGACGTAGCCCTCGATCCGCTTCGTGTCGGTGACCTCGAACGTGCCGTTGGGGCCTGAGATCTCGCCCTGGTCCCCCACCTGCCCGCCGGACTCGGAGTAGAAGGGCGTCGCCTTGGCGAGGATGCGCGTGTCGCCGTCCTTGGCGGTGATCTCGTCCACGGGCGTCTCGCCGCGGATGACCGCCTCGGCGACGGACTCCGCCTCCTCGCGCTCGTAGCCCAGGAACTCCGTCTCGCCGACGCTCCTCTTGAGCGCGGACAGCGCGGTGGCGACGAAGACCTCGCCGCCCATCGCCGAGCCCTCGCGGCTCCGCGTGCGCTGCTTCTCCATCTCGCGCTCGAATCCCGCGCGGTCGACCTTGATGCCCTTCTCGGCGCAGATCTCCTCGCAGAGCTCGTAGGGGAACCCGTGCGAGTCGTAGAGCACGAAGGCGGTCTCGCCCGGAAGCGTCCGCCCCCGGAGCCCCCTCAGTTCGCGCTCGAGGAGCTCGATCCCCGTGAAGTAGGTCTCGCGGAACTTCTCGTCCTCGGCGAGCAGGAACGCGGTCGCCGCCGGCTCCGCCGACTTCACCTCGGGGTACGCGCGGCCCATGAGGCCGACGATCGTCGGCACGAGCCTATGGAGGAAGGGCTTCTCGATGCCGAGCGCGATGCCGTCGCGGACCGCGCGCCGCAGCACGCGCCGCGCGACGTAGCCGCGGCCCTCGTTCGACGGCTTCACGCCGTCGGCGACGAGGAAGACGCCGGCGCGGACGTGGTCCGCGATGCGGCGGAACAGCGGGCCGGCCGGGTCCTCGAACGCGTACTTCCGCCCCGCGATCCGCGCGACCTCGTCGATGATCGGGCGGAAGAGGTCCGTCTCGAAGTTGCTGCGCACCCCGTTCATCACCGCGAGCATGCGCTCGAAGCCCATGCCGGTGTCGACGCCTGCCTGCTTCAGCGGCACGAGGTCGTTTTTCCCGACGCGGTTGTACTGCTGGAACACGAGGTTCCAGAACTCGCAGTAGCGCGCCGCGTCGGGGTCGCCGTCCTTGCCGGGCGAGCCGAAGTCCCAGAAGATCTCGCTGCAGGGCCCGCAGGGGCCGTTCGGGCCGTCCTCGGGCGCGTTCGCGGGCCAGAAGTTGCTCTTCGGGCCGAGCCGCCAGACGCGCTCCCGCCGGAAGCCGACCTCCTTCGTCCAGATGTCGAAGGCCTCGTCGTCGTCCTGGTAGACCGAGACCCAGAGCTTGTCCGACGGGAGCTTCAGGATCCTGGTCACGAGCTCCCACGCCCAGTGGATCGCCTCGCGCTTGAAGTAGTCGCCGAAGCTGAAGTTCCCGAGCATCTCGAAGAACGTGTGGTGGTAGTAGGTCCTCCCGACGTTGTCGAGGTCGCCCGTTCGGAAGCACTTCTGCGACGTGGTCGCGCGCTTGAACGGCAGGTTGCCGACGCCCAAGAACATCTCCTTGAACTGGTTCATGCCGGCGCCCGTGAAGAGGAGCGTCGGGTCGTTGGCCGGCACGAGGGAGTCGCTCGGGTAGCGGGTGTGCCCTTTCCCCTCGAAGAAGGAGAGGTAGGCCTCGCGCAGCTCGTCGGCTCTCATCGCGTGGAGTATAAGTCCGCGCCTTTGAGGGGCGAAGCTTGGGGGGTCCGGGGGCGGCGGCCGACCGCTGGCGACCGCCCCACCGCTCCGAAACGCCGTAACCAAACCTCGCGAGCATGGGGAAGCCCGGGGGCAGTCCGGGCCTGTGCCCTGGCAATCTGAACCATCTGGACCTCCACGCCCGACAATGAAAGTGGATGGCCGGTCGCCGCTCCTCCCGCGCCCTCGGTCCCGAGGCGCTGCTCGCCCACCGCGACTGGATCGAGCAAGTCGCGCACGCACTCGTGCTCGGCGACGCAGACGCCGACGACCTCGGACAGCAGGTCTGGGTCGATGTCCTCGAGAGGCCGCCCGCAGAGAACCCGACGCATCTCCGCTCGTGGCTGCGATCGGTGTTGCGGTTCATGTCCATCGACGCGATCCGAGCCAGCACGACTCGCAGGCGCCACGAAGAGGCCGCAGCACATCGCGAGCGCATCGACGTCGATCCCGCCGACGTGGTCGCGCGCGCCGAGACGCTCGACCGTGTCGCGCACGCGGTCCTCGGCCTCGACG
>DASUGR010000229.1:0-11213 GCA_036273915.1 Planctomycetota bacterium
CCCGCGACTTCGCATCGATGTCGAAGTAGGAGATCCGCGCACCCTTCACCTCCGTCCCGTTGGCGAGCTCGTAGGCGTGGCCATCGCCGGCGCCGTACTCGCTGTTGACGAGAACGCGCACGGTGTGCTTGCTCCACTTCCACGCGCCGATCCCGTCGAGGAGGCCGGGCGCCATGTAGCCGATCTTCTCCGCGTTGACGTCGTCCCCGGAAGCCGTCTGCTCGCCGATCGTGACCAGCGGCACCACGTCCCAGCATCCCTCGGTGTTGTCCGTGTCGCCCACGATCTGCGCCGGCTCCCGCGTCTGCCAGCAGCAGTCCTTCGACGACGCGATGCCCACGCCCGCCACGACGGCGAGTCCGAACGCGGCCGCGGCGAGCTTCCTCGTACGCCTCTCCATGATCTACCTCCATGGCTCCGGCCGCCGCACCCCGCGGCGTGCTCGGTGCGCGGGGCAATGTCGTGGCGACGGGTGAACGCGGTGTTAGCCGCGCGCGGCGTTTGCGTGAGGCGAGCGCGAACCGATCGCAGGAGCGCGATCAAGGCGCCGCGAAGAGGGGGGGCTCCGGGGGCGGCGGAAACGAAGCGGGCCCGCCGACGAGACGGCGGGCCCGCGGATGAGCGGTGGGCGCGAGCTAGAAGTGGAAGATCAGCCCGGCGCCGATGAAGACGGCGACGTCGTCGCCGAGGTCGACCCAGGCGGTGGGCGCGATCGTGTACTTCTTCCACTCGAACGTGTAGTAGCCGCCGACGCGGGCGATGATGTCGGCGTCGCCGGACGTGAAGTTCACGCCGGGGCCGCCGAAGACCGTCAGGCGGTCCTTCGGGTGCCAGAAGACCGCTCCGCCGAGGGCGGTCGACGTGTCGTCGCCGATGGCGATGTCGGCGAACCCGCCGAAGCCGAGCTTGTCGTCCCGGCGGTACTCGTAGTTCGCGCCGAGAAGCACGCCGGTCTCCGGACGGTTCATGCTGACGCCGACGACGGCGTTCATCGTGTTCGGCTCGTACGAGCGGGCGCCGCTGTCCGAGGCGGTGGCGGCGCAGCCCGTCACGGCGGAAAGCGCCGCCGCGGCGAGGATCGTGATGACAAGGTTCCTCAAGGGGACCCCTCCTTACGGCGCCCCAGGGGGGCGCGGGGGGCTCATCGGCAGGATGGACCCCGGAAGTTGACCGCCAGGAAAAACCCGATGGATGGCGGCGTCTCACCCGCGGCGCGGTGGCGGCGGGGTCGGGATCGGTCCTTCCGCCCCCGGACCCCCCACCGCTTCGGGCCGAATCCGGCCCGGCATCCCCCGGGGGGCATGATCGGCTCGTGGCCGTTCGAGGCAAGAGGGGCGAGCCACACGCCCGCCCCCGGTGACGCCGGGTTGGTGACACACTCCCGAACGCCACGCGGAGGGTGATTCTCGGGACGCCGGGGCTTCCGAGGCAAGGGCGGACCACCGGAACGGTCCGGACCCGCTGCCGGTTCGTCCTGCGGACACGACGTTGCCGCGGTCACTTGGCATCGAGCCTGTCGCGCCGCGCGCAGGAACTCCGTGTCGTTGGACGGCTTCAGCAGCGTGGACGCGTCGCCGAGCCACGGGGCGTTCGTCGTCCGCGAGGAGGTCGCACGGGCCGGTGGCCGGATCGCCCGCACCGCCTCGATCCCGCCCCTCCCCGCCATCAAGAGGTCCACGACGACGAGGCCGCGTCAAGGGCGAGTCGCAAGCAGGCGTCCGCGACGAGGCCGCAGGCCGTCGCGAGCGGCCCCAGGATGCGACGCTCGTATGGCAGGTGGATGCCGGGCTCGAGACCGGGCGTCCCGAGAGCCCCGCGATGTCGAGCGCGGTGAGGCCCGGCGCCTCCCGCCGGCGCGGTCGAGGGGCCCTCGGCGCGGCGGCCCCCGCGCGCCGGGCGGTAGAGTGGCGCCATGAGACGGCTCACATGCCTCGCGGTCGCCGCGGCGGCGGCCTTCGCCGGCCCCGAGCTCACCCACACGGGCGTCCTCAAGACCGCGACGTTCGACGCCAGGTACCGGCCCGGGTCCCGCGCGGGCGCGGCCGCGGAGCGCGACGGCGCCGCGGCCGAGCGCGACTTCAAGGACATCTGCGGGAAGCTCGCGTTCCAGCCGGACGTGCGATTCACGCTCTGGCTCTACGACGACGTCCCGGAGCTCCAGGCGATCACGGGCAACAGGATGGCGGGCGCCTACTCGGCGGGCCGCGACTCGCACCTGCCGTTCGGCGACGACCAGACCCGCTATCACGAGATGGTCCACCTCGTCGCGGCGTGCCTGCCGAAGTCCGGCGACGAGGCGCGCGGGATGTTCCTCGCGGAGGGCCTCGCGAACGCGCTGCTCGAGTACGTCCACGGCGTCCACGTCCACGCGGTCGCGCGGTTCTACCGAACGCGCAAGGAGCTGCCGCCGCTCGCGACGTTCCTCGATGCCGACTTCTACGCCTGGCTCCGGGCGCATCCGGGGTTCAACGCGTACGACGTCGCCGGGAGCTTCGTCCGCCACCTGATCGACGCACACGGGATCGAGGCCGTGAAGCGCTACTACACGGGCATGTCGGCGAAGGAGGCGTTCGGCGCGGACGAGCGCGCGCTCGAGTCCGCATGGCAGAAGGCGATCGACGCGTTCGTCCTGCGGCCCGAGGTCGAGACGCTCCTGCGGCAGCGGGCCGGCGAGGCGGCGAAGTTCGACGTCTACGCGCTCGACCCGGATGCGCGCATCCCGCCCGCGATCCTCGGCAAGCCCGGGGACTGGAAGGCGCTCGCCGGGGAGAAGCTCCACCCGCGTGACGAGATCGCATGGAAGGGTGAGGGGGAAGCGACGGTCGCGTCGGGGGCAGGGGACCAATGGCACGTCTGCGTCCTCGGCTCGCGGAAGTACAAGGACTGCGCCGTGCGGGCGCGGATCGTCACGGAGGACATCCGCGGCGGGATCCAGCTCCAGCTCGGCGGGGGCTGCTGCGCGCTGCTCGTCGGGAACGGGACGTTCGTCTACCGGAACGGCGCCGGCACGGCGATGAGCACCGCCAGGACGGTGACGCCGACCGGCGAGGTCGATCTCATGCTCGTCCGCCGGGGCGGCCGGATGGAGGTCTGGGTGGACGGGTTCCGTCTCGCCGAGGGCCCCGTGGACGGCGAGGCCGCGCCCGTCGGCATCGGGTTCCACACGGGCGCGGTGCGCTTCGAGAACGTGCGCGTTCGCGAATTCAAGTAACGTCGGCGCGCCGCGGGTCAGCGGGAGCCGAGCTGTTCCGCCAGCAAGGCCATGCCGCGGCGCAGGCGCGCCTCGACCGCGTCGACCGGGACCCCGAGCCGCCAGGCGAGCTCCTCGCGCGGCATCCCCTCGAACTCGCAGTTCAGGAGCGCGGTCCGGTAGGGCTCCGGAACGCCGACGAGCGCGTCGAGGAGCAGCCGGTGGCGGTCGATGCGCGCCGCGGGGTCACCAGCCGCGGCGGACCCCGGCTCGTCTCTCCCGGGGAGCAGGCCGCGCAACCAGCGGCGGACCGCTGATACCGTTCCGTGCCTCCGTCGTATCGACATCGATTCGTCTCAGCCCGCGCGAAGGCAGTACCGCAAACCGCAGGCCCCGGTACGTCCGCTGCCGGTCGCGAGAGGTCCGCAGGGCCGCGGGCGCCGGATGCGCGTGCCGTCCCGCTTCCCGTCCTCGTCTCGGCGCGCGCATCCCCGGACTCCAGACTCGGGGGGGTCGCCCGCTACGATCGGGCGGGATGACGGTATCCAGCGAGACGGTCCGCGCGCTCTTCGATACGCCGCTTCTCGACCTCGTCTTCGAGGCGGCGCGCGTCCACCGTCAATATCAGGACGCGCGCTCCATCCAGCGCTGCTCCCTCCTGTCGATCAAGACCGGGGGCTGCCCGGAGGACTGCGGGTACTGCTCGCAGAGCGCGTGGCACCCGGGCCCCGTCGATGCGGAGCCTCTCATGGAGCGCGACGCCGTGCGGGACCGGGCGCAACGCGCGGCGCAGGCGGGCGCGACGCGCTTCTGCATGGGCGCGGCATGGCGCGAGGTGCGCGACGGGCCGCAGTTCGATCGCGTGCTGGACATGGTGCGCGACGTGGCCGCCACCGGGATGGAGGTGTGCTGCACGCTGGGGATGCTCACCGCGCATCAGGCGGAGCGGCTGCGGGACGCGGGCCTCACGGCCTACAACCACAACCTCGACACGGGGGAGGGCTTCTACGGGAGGATCGTGACCACGCGGACCTACCGCGACCGGCTGGAGACCATCCGGCGCGTCGCCGAGGCCGGGATCTCGGTCTGCTGCGGCGGGATCCTCGGTCTCGGGGAGTCCCGGGAGGACCGGATCGAGCTCCTCTCGACGCTCGCATCGCTCGATCCGCAGCCCGAGAGCGTCCCGATCAACGCGCTCGTGCGCGTTCCCGGGACGCCGCTCGCCGGCGCCCCGGACCTGGACCCCTTCGAGATCGTGCGTGCGGTCGCGGTCGCCCGCATCCTCATGCCTGCCGCGCGCGTGCGGCTCGCCGCCGGGCGGCTCCAGCTCACCGACGAGGCGCAGGCCCTCTGCTTCCTCGCGGGCGCGAACTCGATCTTCCACGGCGACCGGCTGCTCACGACCCCCAATCCGGCGGAGGACAAGGACCTCGCGCTCCTCGAGCGGCTCGGGATGACCGGCGGAGCGGCCGATGCGATCCACGCTGGAGCGTGAGGCGTCCTCGGAGCTCGCGCGGCTGGAGGCGGCGGGCCTGCGGCGCCGGATCGACGCGCCGTCCGGGATCGACTTCGCGAGCAACGACTACCTCGGGCTCGCCCGCGACGCCCGCGTGATCGCCGCCGCCCGCGCGGCGCTCGAGGAGACCGGCGTCGGCGCCACGGCCGCGCGGCTGCTGCGGGGCGACCACCCGGCGCACCGCGCCCTCGAGCTGAGGCTTGCCGCGGTAGAAGGCGCGGAGGACGGGCTCCTCTTCCCGTCGGGCTTCCACGCCAACCTCGGCGTCCTCCAGACGCTCGGCCGCGAGGGCTGGGTCATCGTCAGCGACGCGCGCAACCACGCCTCCATCATCGAGGGGTGCCGGAGGGCCCCGGCCGAGGTGGTGGTCGTGCCGCACAACGACGTCGAGGCGGTCGACCGCGCGGTCCGGCACGACCGGACGATCGTCGTCACCGAGGCCGTGTTCTCCATGGCGGGCGACCTCGCCCCCGTCGAGGAGATCTCCGCCGTGTGCGCGCGCCGCGGCGCCGCGCTGATCGTCGACGAGGCGCACGCGCTCGGACTCCTCCCGGCGCGGGGCGCGGCAACGCTCAGGGTGAATCCCTGCGGGAAGGCGCTCGGCGGGGCGGGCGCCGTCGTCACCGGACCCCGCGTCGTGCTGGATCTCCTCCGCTCGACGTGCCGCAGCTTCCTCTTCACGACCGCGCCTCCGCCGGCGGTCGCCGCCGCCGTCCTCGCGGCCCTTGGCGTCGCGGAAGCGGAGCCGTGGCGCGCCCAGCGCGCCTTGGACCTCGCCCGCCGCGTCGACCCGGCCGCGCGGTCCTGCATCGTGCCGGTCCGGTGCGAGAGCAACGAGAGCGCGCTCCGCGCGCAGGCGAGGCTGCGCGAGCTCGGACTCGACGTCCGCGCGGTCCGGCCGCCCACGGTCCCGCACGCGATGCTGCGCCTCTCGATCCACGCCGACCGCACGGACGCGGAGGTGGAGCGGCTGCGCACCGGTCTCGAGGAGGTCCTTCCGTGAGGCTCCAGGGCACGTTCGTCACCGGAACGGACACGGAGATCGGCAAGACGACCTACTGCCGCCACCTGATGCGCCTTCACCCCGACTGGACCTACTGGAAGCCGGTCCAGACCGGATGGCCGGGCGACGACGACACCCGCACGGTGGAGGCCGCGCGCTCCCTGCCCGGGATCCGGCTGCGCGACCCGGTCTCGCCGCATCTCGCCGCGGCGCGCGAGGGCCGGAGGCTCTCCCTCGACGAGATCCTCGCGCCCGTCCGCGGATTCGAGGGAACGCTCGTCGTCGAAGGGGCCGGCGGGCTGCTCGTCCCGCTCGCCCCCGGGCTCCTCCAGGTCGACCTCGTCGCCGCGCTCGGGCTCCCCGCCGTCGTCGTCGCGCGCGACCGGCTCGGGACCATCAACCACACGCTCCTCACGCTCGAGGCGCTCCGGCGGCGCGGCATCCCCGTCGCCGGCGTCGCGCTGCTCGGCGGCCGATCGAACCGCGCCGCCATCGAGGAGTACGGCGGCGTGCAGGTGATCGAGGACGTCCCGTGAACCTCGTCGAGCGGGACGCGCGCGTGCTCTGGCACCCGTACACCCAGGCGGCCGCGTCCCCGGAACCCCTCCCCATCCTCGCGGCCGAGGGCGCCTACCTGCGCACGGAGGACGGCCGGACGATCCTCGACGGCGTCTCCTCCTGGTGGGTATCGGTCCACGGCCACGGCCACCCGCGGCTCGCCGACGCGCTCGCGCGCCAGGCGCGGACGCTCGACCACGTCCTCTTCGCGGGCGCCACGCACGGGCCGGCGGTCGAGCTCGCGGAGCGCCTCTGCGCCCTCACCGGCCTCGACCGCGTCTTCTACTCGGACAACGGGTCGACCGCGGTCGAGGTCGCGCTCAAGATGGCGTTCCAGTACTGGCGCAACCGCGGCGAGCGCCGCACGCGGTTCCTCGCGCTCGATCACGCCTACCACGGCGACACGGTCGGCGCGATGTCGGTGTCCGGGATCCCGCTCTTCCGCGACACGTTCGAGAACCTGCTCTTCACGGTCGAGCGCTACCGCGGCGAGATCTCCGACGACGTGGCGGCGGTTCTCGTCGAGCCGATTCTCCAGGGGGCCGGGGGCATGCGGGTGCACCCGCCCGCCTTCCTCGCCGAGGTCGCCGCGCGCTGCCGCGCGGCGGGCACGCTGCTCGTCGCCGACGAGGTGCTCACGGGCTTCGGGAGGACCGGGCGCATGTTCGCCTGCGAGCACGCGGACGTGCGGCCGGACATCGCCTGCCTCGCGAAGGGGCTCACCGGCATGCTCCCGTTCGCCGCGACGCTCGCGACGGAGGAGATCTACGCCGCCTTCCTCGGCGACCGCTCGCGCACCTTCTTCCACGGCCACTCCTTCACGGGCAACCCGCTCGGATGCGCGGTGGCGATCGAGAGCCTGCGTATCTTCGAGGAGGAGCCCGTGCTCGCGCGCGCGCGGGAGATCGGCCGGCGCCTCCAGGCGGGTCTCGATCCGCTCCGCGGGATCGCCGCCGTGCGCGGGGTCGGCGCGGTGTGGGCGGTCGAGGTGCCGGCCGAGGGCGGATACCTCGCCGCGGTAGGCCCGCGGATGGCGGAGGCGGCGCTGGAGCGCGCGGTTCTCCTCCGGCCGCTCGGGAACGTGCTCTATGCGATGCCGCCCTTCTGCCTGACGGACGGCGAGGCCGACCGCCTCGCCCGCGTGATGGTCGACGTCGTGCGGGAGGTCGCGGGAGGCACCGGAGGCGCGCCCGCGCGCATGTAGTCGCCTCGCTTGGGGTCAGCAGGCCGAGCGGTGCCCCGCCGCCTCGAAGCGGCGCGCTGCACACGGGGGAACTTCGCGCACGGCGCCGGCAATTCCCCCCACGTCCGCGGCGCGGAGGGAGCCTCTTTGGCGCGCGAACGGGCGTCGTTCCGCGGCGGCACTGTATTTGCCCCCGTGCAGCCTGCCGAGGAAACGGCAACAGTGACGTCCGGGTCTCGTTTGTCACCGACCCGGCGTCTCGGGGGGGCGGGCGCGTAGCTCGCCCCCTTTCCGCTCCCCGGCACGCCCCTGCGCGGCCGGAAACGCGCTTCCGTTTTGACGAACGGCCCGCGGCGGACGTCCAATGGGGAGGATGGCCGACGCGAGCGATGCCGCCCTGGTACAGGCCCGGCGCTTCGACGAGATCGTGCGGAGGTTCGACCGGCCGGTGCGGGCCCTCGTCGGTCGCGGCGTCCGCGATCCCCACCGGCGCGACGAGATCGTCCAGCAGACGTTCGTCCTCGCGTTCCGGAGGCTCGGCACGCTCGCGGCGCCCGAGCGCCTGAAGGCGTGGCTGCTCGCGATCGCGCGCAACTGCGTCGCGGACGACCAGAGGCGGCGCGCGCGCCGCCTCGTGCTGCCCCCGCGCGACCGGCCGGCCCCCGAAGCCCCCCCCGGTTGGATCTGGGAAGAGGTCGCGACGCTCTCCGCCGCGCTCGCCGAGGTGCTGCGCCTGCGCTACCGCGAGGGCCTTGGCCTCGACGAGATCGCCGCGCGCGTGGGCGTCCCCGCATCGACCGTGCGCGGCCGCATCTACACGGCGCGCCGCACGTTGCGGCGGCGCCTGAAGGAGGAATGATGTCCTGCGCCTCGATCCGCCCCCTCCTCTTCGCGATGCACGAGAACGCGCTCGACGCGCACGAGACCGCGCGGGTGCGCGCGCACCTCGCCCGGTGCCACGGCTGCCGCCGCGAGGCCGAGGCCGAGGCGCGCCTCACCGCGGCGCTCCTGCAGGCGCCGCGTCGCCGCCGCCGTCTCGCGTTCCCGGTGGCGGGCGCCGTGGCCGCCGTGCTCGTGGCGACCGTCCTCCTCCGGCCGAGCGAGGCATTCGGCTCCATCCAGCCGACGTCCCTCACGCCCGAGATGACGCTTCGCGACGGCCAGCGCCGGCCCCTGGAGCGCTCCAACCACGTGGCCCTGCCGACGGGCGAGAGCTGCCGCATCGAGATCCGGGGCACGGGCGATCTGGCCGCGGTGGGACCGGCGGTCTTCGAGCTCGACCTGACCGACGGCCGGTGGAAGCTGACGCTCCTGCGCGGCGAGGTCCGCGCGGAGATCGAGCGGGGCGCGGAGCTCGAGGCGGTCACGCTGCGAGGGCGCCAGAGGCTCGGGGCGGGCCCCCACCGGATCTGCCTCCAGGCGGCCGACGACAAGCCCCCGCCGCCCGTTCCCGGGCCGTCGGTCGCCGAGCTCATGGATCGCGGCCACAAGGCGTTCTTCACGGACCAGGACTTCGCCGCGGCGGAGGAGGCCTACCGTGCCGCGCTCGCCCACCCGTCCGCGACGGGGGAGCAGAGGGCCAGCGCGCATTTCTACCTGGGCGCCTCGCTGGGACGGCAGGAGAAGTACGCGGAGGCGGTGAAGGTGCAGGCGGACTGGCTCGCCAAGTACCCGAAGGACGAGACGCGCCACTACGTCCTGCTCTTCCAGGGCATCTACCACCGCGCCCTGGGCAACGAGCGCGCCGCCGCCGCCGCGTGGCAGACGATCGTCGACGAGGCGCCCGACTCCGACCTCGCGGCACATGCGCGCATGCAGCTCGGCCAGTCCGCGGTGAAGCCGGCGGCCACGCCTGCCGACCGCGGTGCGCGACCGCTGCCCGCTGCTGCCGCGCGGGGCGGCTACGCGGTGGTCGAGGTCGCGCTCACGGACCCGGCGTTCGTGAAGGTGGCCCGCGCGATCGCGGACTTCCACAAGGCGCGCACGGTCGCGTGGGACGGCCGGGACGGGAACGCGCTGGAACGCGACCTCGCCGCAGCGCCGCCGGACGAGGTCCTCTTCGTCGTCCAGCCCGAGGTGCTCGACGTCAACCTCCACCGGCGGATCCTGCTCGCGAGCGCACGTCTCGACGAGGACATCCTCCCGGACTTCGCGTTCGGCTACTTCACGGCGCGCGACGGCCGAAGCCTCGCGGCGCTGTGGGAGCGCACGCAGGCCGTGCGCAAGGGCGGGCTCGCGGCGCGGCGTTGGGTGGGCACCTCCGTGGCGTCGTCGATCAAGTCGACGGTCTATCCCGGCGACGTGCCGGACATCGCGCGGGCCGCGGGCTTTGTGGGCGACCAGCTCTACTGGGGCTCGCGCGAGGCGGATCCGGACGTCGTCGACTTCGTGCGCGGGCACCTGCCCGCCCTGGAGAAGGCAGGGGTCGTGACGATGACCGGCTGCGGCGACCCGCAGGGGATCTGGCTCTTCAGCGACCGGCGCAACATCGACCGGAACCGCCACTGGGAGTTCGATCCCGCCAAGGTGGGTCGCGACCCGGAGGGCGAGATGCCGCGCATCACGGCCTCCTTCCTCGCGCCCTTGCGCCTCGACCGCCCGATCTGCTGGAGCGGCGTCTGCCACGCCGGCGCGACGCGGCGCGTGTTCGTCGAGGGCGACATCGTCTCGACGTTCGGCCGCACGGACCGCGCCACGGTGTACGAGCTGGACCCGGGCGAGAGCTTCTGCCTCGCGCTCTTCGACGCGGGCGCTGCGGCCTTCCTCTGCCCGATCGCGGCCAACCACGGGATGAGCGTCTCCCGCGAGGTGGACTTCGCGCTCGAGAACGGCGCCACGCTCGGGGAGACGATCAAGTCGACCTGGGACGACGTGTGGCTGGCGGCCGGCGGCGCGCCCCAGCTGGCGCTCCAGGTCGCGGGGGAGCCGCAGCGCCACGACGGAGAGGTGATGCAGGGCGGGGGCGCCAACCGCATCCTCATCGGCGACCCGTCGCTCGCCCCCTTCGCCGCGACGCCGCACCCTCTTGAGCAGGTGGACGTGAGGCGGACCGAGCAAGGCTTCGACGTCGAGGTGACGTGGAGGAAGGGGTTCCACAGCCGCGGCTGGGACATGTACGGCGCCGACCGGGCGCGCGACTGGTGCATCCGGGCGCGGGTGCCCATCGACGACCTCGTGAAGCCGGGCGGCGGGCGCGTGACGGCGGCGGTGGAGGTCTTCGACGAGAAGGGCCAGCCGCTCCCCCACGTCCTGACGCGGGCGGAGCCGGAGGCGTTCCGTGGCCACCGCTACCTGCACTTGCAGGCGAACGCCCCGCGGGCCGGGCTCGCGGGGGAGTTCCGGCGCGCGGTGTTCCACGTCACGGTCGCGCAGTGATCCGGCGCCGCGAGTCGGGCGGGAATTGACGCACCTCTAGGCCGCTCCTAGACTTACGGGCTCCACGCCGAGGTGGCGGAACTGGCAGACGCGCTAGGCTCAGGAGTTGGCGACGCGCCCCCACCCCCTATGGACTTGGGCCTTCCGCCCGTCCAAGGCGTCCATCCCGTCCACCTCTTCCGCCGGCGAGCACACACGCAGCACACACGCGCGTCCGCGCCGGTCCCTGCCAGGAACGCCGCCCACCCGCCCACCGGGGGGCCATGCCCCCATGCCGCCCCCGGCTTCTCGACTTGATCCCCCTCCTCGCCGGGGCGCAACACGTCCGGAACTACTGGGGCGTTCGTGACGACCAACCGCGGATCAGGCTCTCGGCTCTTGGGGCTCC
>DASUGR010000230.1:0-3811 GCA_036273915.1 Planctomycetota bacterium
AGGAGCCCTTCGAAAGCGAGGGCGCGTGAGCCTCGACCGATTCCTCGAGGAGACGAAGCTCCTCGTGGACAAGGCGCTCGACCGGTGGCTGCCGCCGAAGGGCGTGAAGCTCCACGACGCGATGCGCTACGCGGTCTTCGCCGGCGGCAAGCGGCTGCGCCCCGCCATCGCGCGCGCCGCCTGCCACGCCGTGGGCGGCACCGATGACGAGATCCTCCCGGTCGCGTGCGCGCTCGAGATGCTCCACACCTACTCGCTCATCCACGACGACCTGCCGGCCATCGACGACGACGACCTGCGCCGCGGCAAGCCGACGTGCCACAGGCGGTTCGACGAGGCGACCGCGATCCTCGCGGGCGACGCGCTCCAGACGCACGCGTTCCTGATCCTCGCGGAGCGAACACCGCGACGCGATGCGGTGCCGACGCTCGTGCTCGACCTCGCGCGCGCCGCCGGCACCGACGGCATGGTCGGCGGCGAGATCGCGGACATCGAGGCGGAGGGGCAGGCGCCCGATCTCTCCGTCGTGGAGTCGATCCACGCGCGGAAGACGGGGGCGCTCCTCAGCGCCTCGGCGGTGATGGGGGGGGGCGCGGGGGGGGCGAGCCCGGCCCAGCGCAAAGCGCTTGCGGAGTTCGGCACCGCGCTCGGGATCGCGTTCCAGATCGTCGACGACATCCTCGACGAGACGCAGGACGCGGCGACGCTCGGGAAGAGCCCCGGCAAGGACAAGAAGGACCGGAAGATGACCTACCCCGCGGCCGTCGGGCTCGACCGGTCGCGGCAGCGCGCGGCGGAGCTCAAGGAAGAGGCGGTCAAGGCGCTCGCCCGCGCGGTGAAGGCGCCGATGCTCGTTCAGATCGCGGACCTCGTGGTCAAGCGGAGCAGGTAGGCGCGGCCTCCTTCCGCGCGAGGGCGACCATGCCCCCGAGGGAGAGGAGGAGCCCGAGCGCAAGCAGGGCCCCCGCGCCCCCCCGAGGAAACAGCTCCTTGTAGAGCACGAACCCCGCCAGCACGGGGAGCGCCGTGGCGATCGCGGTCATCACGGCGGCGACCGTCGCCGCGTTCTCCCGCCGGAACCCCGTGTGGATGAACGCGAGCGCCACGACGCCGAGCAGCACGAAGACCCACGCGCTGGGCATCGCGGCGAGCGTGCCGACCGCGCGCGGCCCCTCCTCGGCGAAGCGGCTCCCCACCTCCTTCGTGAAGATCGCAGTGGCGGCGTAGAGCACGCCCGCGGTCGCGCCGCACGCGATGCCCGAGCGGAGCCGCGAGGTGAGGAACGCGCCCAAGGCCGCCGCGCCCGCGACCGCCCAGAGCGCCGCCGGGGGAAGGGCGGCGTGCGCCGCCGCGATGCCGCTCCCCGCGGCCGTCACCAGCGCAGCGCCCGCGAGCACGAGAAGGATCGCCGCCGTCTCGCCGCCCCTGTACCGCTCGCCCAGCAGCCGGACCCCGATCGGCACCAGGAGCGCGTTTCCCGCCCCCTGGAGCGGGAGCACCACCGCGATCGGCGCGAGCGCCATCGCCGCCGCGAGCACTCCCCAGGAGGAGGCATCGAGCGCCATCGCCGCGAGCCAGAGAGGCCGCCTGGCGAGCCGGCCGAGGATGGTCGTGACCGGGGCGTCCACGCGCAGCGCCTCCCGCTTCTGGAGCGCCGCGGCGAGGCTCGAACCGGCGCCGGCGGCGAGCGAGAGGAGGGCCCCGGGGAGGCTCATGGCGCGGGTACGATGGGGGCATGCTACCCGCGCGGATCCTGTTCGTGTCCGCCGACATGGGCGAGGGGCACAACGCGGCGGCGCGGTCGCTCGCGGGCGCGGTCACGGCCACGTGGCCAGCGTGCGAGACGCGCCAGGTCGACGCGCTCCGCGCGATGGGGGGCTGGTTCGCGCGGGTCGCGCGCGCGGTCTACGCGTTCCAGCTGCGCCGGGCGCCGTGGACCTACCAGATCGCGTACGACGCGCTCGACCGCTGGTCCTGGCTCTCGGGGCCGAGCAAGCGGCTCCTCGGCGCGTGGGCGGGCCGCGCGCTCTCCCCGGCGATCGCGGCCTTCGCCCCCGACCTCATCATCTCGACCTACCCGATCGGCTCCGCGGGCCTCGCATGGCTGCGGCGGAACGGCCGCCTGAAGGTCCCGGTCGCGACCTGGATCACCGACTTCAACCCCCACCCGCTCTGGGTCCACAAGGACGTCGACGTTCACTGCGTGATGCACCGGCTCGCCGCCGAGGCGGTCATCTCCCAGGGGGTCCGGGGGCGCGTGCACGTGGCGGCGCCGACGGTGGCGCCGCAGTTCTTCGAGCGGGACGCGGCGGCGGCGCGGCGCGCGCTCGGGCTCTCCGGGGACGCGTTCGTGGTGCTCCTCACCGGGGGGGCGTGGGGGGTCGGGACGCTCGATCTCGCGGTCGCCGCGCTGCGGACGCTCGGCGACCGGTGCCAGCTCGTCGTGATCTGCGGCCGCAACGAGCGCATGCGCGCGGACCTCGAGGCGCTCGGCGAGCCGCGCGGCCGCCTCGTCCCCCTCGGCTACGTGGACAACATGGCCGAGTGGATGGCCGCGAGCGACGTGGTCGTGAACAACGCCGGCGGCGTCACGTCGCTCGAGGCGTTCGCGTCCGCCCGCCCGCTCGCGCTCTTCGACCCGATCGCGGGCCACGGGCGCGCCAACGCCCTGATGATGGGGAACGCGGGACTCGCGGTCGTGTGCCCCGACGCGGATTCCCTGCTGCGGGAGGTGCGCGCGCTCTCCGGCGACCCGGAGCGCACGGCACGGATTCGCCTCGCGGAACGGGACCACCTCGCGGGGAAGAGCCTCGGCGCGGACCTGCGCTTCCTCGCCGGGACGGTCGCCGCCCCCAGGCGCCGGGGCGGGCGGACCCGCCGCGGCGTCGCGGCCGCGTGGCGCGCGGTCTTCCGCAGGGCGCGGCGGCCCGCGCGCGCCAAGGAGGGTGCCGAGGTCGGATGGACCCGGTCGGAATAGGCCTCCTCCTGGCCGCGCTCCCGGCCGCCGCGTACTGGGGCGTCGGGCTCGCGGCGTCGCCGCCGGGGCTCCGGCTCCTGAACGGCCCCGTCCTCTGCCGCGCGCGCACCGGGGCGCCGCTCGTGGGCCTCACGTTCGACGACGGCCCCGACCCGGCGCACGTCCCGCGCTTCCTCGACGCGCTCGACGGCGCGCCGTCGACGTTCTTCGTGCTCGGGGAGAAGGTGCGGCGGCACGGGGATCTCGTGCGCGAGATCCAGGCGCGCGGCCACGAGGTCGCGTGCCACGGCGACGACCACAGGAACCTCGGGCTGATGGGCCCGCGCGCGACCGTCGACTCGCTGCGCCGCTGCCGCGACGCGATCGGCGACGTCCTCGGCCGCCCGCCCGCGTTCTACCGGCCCGCCTACGGCCAGTTCAACCTCGCCGGGTGGCTCGCGGCCCCGCGCCTCGGGATGCGCCGGACGCTCTGGAGCGGGTGGGCGAAGGACTGGGCGGAGGACGCGACGCCCGGGCTCATCGCGTCCCGCACGCTCCGCGCTGCGCGGCCCGGCGCGGTCCATCTGCTGCACGATGCGGAAGGGGCTCCGGGGGCGCCGGACCGCACGCTCGCCGCGCTCCCCGCGATCCTCGACGGCCTCCGCGCCCGGGGCCTCCGGTCCGTCACGCTCTCGGACCTGCTCGTCGCGGAACAGGCCGAGCGTTAAGATGGGCGCCTTGGGGTGCCGTGGCGGCGCCCCGGCGCCGGCGGCGGTCGCAACCCGTCGCCTTCCTCGTGCTTGCGGAGGCCCAGAGGCTCGAACGATGCGGATCCTTCCCACCGTGGAGTTCCCG
>DASUGR010000231.1:0-3033 GCA_036273915.1 Planctomycetota bacterium
GAGGAGCAGGCGGGCACCGCGGACCTCCTGCTCACGCACCCGGTGTCGCGCCGGCGCGTGGTGCTCGAGCGCTTCCTCGCGCTCGTGCTGCTGACCGCGGCGCCCGCGCTCGCGATCGCGCTCGTGATCTTCCTCGGCAACCGGATCTTCCGGCTCGGCGTCCCGACGAAGGGCGTCCTCGGGGCGAACGCGAGCCTCTGGCTGCTCGGGATCTTCTTCGGCGCGCTCGCGATGGCGCTGTCGGCGTGGCGCGGACGGCGCGGCGGGTCCGCCGCGATCACGGCGGCGGTCGCGATCGCGATGTTCTTCCTCAACTTCTTCGCCCCGCGGATCCGCGGGCTCGACGGGCTCGACGTCGGCACCGCGTTCTTCTGGTACTACCGCTCGTCGCCGATCCTCCAGGGCGCGAATCCGGGCCACCTCGTGCTCGTGGGCGCGATCGGCGTGCTTGCGGCGCTCGCCGTGCTGGCCTTCGCGCGGAGGGACATCGGCGTCCTGCGCGAGCACGCCCCGCGCCGGTCGGGCGTCGCGCGCGGCGGCATGCTCGACCGCCTGCTCGACAGCGTGTACGGCCACGCGCTCTGGCGGCGCCGCGTCTCGGTCTGGTGGTGGGCGGGCGGCCTGAGCCTGCTCGGCGGGCTCACGGCGGGGTTCTGGCCGCTCCTCCGCGGAGGGCCGAAGCAGCTCGAGGGGGTGATCCGGCTCGTGCCGCGCGAGGTGCTCGCGTCGTTCGGCATCAACGACCCGGCGGCGATGCTCACGGCGGCGGGGTTCCTGACCGGCCGCGTCTACGGGAGCCTCGGGCTCATCGTCCTCCTCGTGTTCGCGATCGCGACCGGCACCGCGGAGATCGCGGGCGACATGCGGAACGGCACGCTCGACCTCGTGCTCGCCGCGCCGATCGGCCGCCGGCGGCTCGTGCTGCAGCGGTGGGCGGGGATGGCGACGCTGATCCTCGTCGTGGTGGCGGCGCTCACGGCCACGATCGCGGTCTCAAACGACCGCCTCGCGCTGGAGATCCCCGCGCACGGGCTCCTCGCCGCGAACCTGGGCCTCGCGCTGCTCGCGCTCTTCTTCGGCACGCTCGCGATGGCGGTGGGCTCCTCGACCGGGAGCGTGAAGGCGGCGCGGGGCGTCCCGACCGCGGTGGCGATCGCCGGCTTCCTCTGCAACGCGCTGGGCGCCGCCTCGCCGAAGCTCGCGGTGCTGCAGTCGGTCTCCCCGCTCCACTGGTACCTGGGCGATACGCCGCCGCTCGCGCGCGGGCTCGGGCCCGGGGTGGCGCTGCTCGCGGCCGGCGTGGTCGCGATGGTCGCGGCGGCGGTCTGTGCCTTCGCGCGCCGCGACATCGTCGCGGACCGCGGCGGAGGCGCGTAGCTACCGCCGCGCGCGGGCGAACTCCTCGCGCGTCACCCTGCCGTCGGCGTCCATCCGAGGAACGGCACGCGGGTGCCGCCCTCGTGCACCTGCCCCTTGCATCCGCGCAGCGGCGCGTTGTGAGGCCGAGGAGGAAGATCGCGCCCGCGGCGCCGCGCGCCTGCACGGGGTCGAGCGGAAGGACGCCGGGCCAGAAGAAGAGGAAGACGCCCGCGATCGCAAGGATCTGGCCGAGGCGACGCATGGCGTCCGATCGACCGCCCCCGCGCGGCGCCTGAGATCACGCCATGGAAGGAGGGGGCTCCGGGGGAGGAGGGCGATTCTGGCCGGGTGCGCTGCGCGGGACTAGACTCCACCCGGGAGGACGCGCATGGCTGCCGGAATCGACGAGATCAAGAAGGAGATGGGCACCTGGGAGGTGAAGCTCCAGGAGCTGAGGGTCAAGGCGAATCTCTCCAAGATGGAGGTCCGGGACCTCGTCAACAAGGCGGAGGTCAAGTTCCGCGCGGTCCGGGACGGCATCGCCAACGCGGCCGAGAGGGGCGCCGCGCAGGCGGACAGCACGGTCGCGGGCGTGAAGGCCGCGTGGGCCTCCTTCAAGGACGCCTACAACGCGGCGATCGACAAGCACCGGAACAGCTGATCCGCGCCCGGCCCGAGCGGGGAGGCTTCGCTCCCGGGGCCCGTCGGCGGCGGGATCGCGAGCCGGGGCCGTCACGCATGGCGCCGGTAGACGAGCACGCGGTGGCGGCTCGTGCGGTTCGCGTCCCACTCGGCGCCCAGGTCCTGCTTGTGCCAGCCGAAGCCGTCGAGGCTTGCGATGGTCTCGGGATTGCGCCCGACGAAGACGATCGCCATGTCGTTTCCGTCGCGGGAAGCGGCGCTCCGGATCTTCTCGAGCACCCGCTGCATGACGTTTCTCCGGAACGGGCTGAAGAAGAAGAACACGCAGGGCTCCGCGGGCGGGTCGAACGCGACCGCGTCCATGCAGACCGACATCAGGTCGCGGCAGCGCTGGCGGGGGTTCCTGTACGCGGCGAAGTTCCGGAGCGCGGTCTCGTGGAGCTCGCGGGAGAACTCCACGCCGACGATACGGCGGAACGGGTACTCCGACGCGACCAAGAGGACGCGTCCCTTGCCCGAGCCGTAGTCGACGAGGACCGGATAGCGGCGCGGGTCGATCCGGTCGAGGACGCGGCGCAGGGCGCCGATGCTGGCCGGCTCGTACCAGATCCCGTCGTTCCTGCTGTCGCTCTCGATGCTCAGCTGCGACAGCTCGATCACGCCCGAGGTGTCGGTGCCAAAGCGGCGGTCGAACGCGCGGTCGGCACGGGCCCGATACCAGGAGGAGGCCTTGCCCCGGATCCTCCCCGCCGTGGCCCGGATCCCCTGCTCGCGCAGCGACCGGAGGGTCTTCAGGACGGCCGCCCGCCCCGCCTTCACGAAGCTCATGAGACCGTCCCTATCGGCTGCGCTGCGTGTCCGGCCGCCGGAGCGCCGCCGGGGGTCCGGGGGCTGCCCCCGGAACCCCCTCACGTCGGAGGCGCCCGGCGACCGACGGTGCCACGGCGGGCGGCTGCGGCGGGATGCGGGACCCGCCCGCTAGGAGCCGGCCTCCGCGTCCTTGCCCAGGTGGCGGTCCACGAAGTAGAGGGC
>DASUGR010000232.1:0-6977 GCA_036273915.1 Planctomycetota bacterium
GACGGCAGGGCGGATTTGGTATCCGCCCTCCGGCGATTTGGGGTGGACAACCCGTGGACAACCCGTGGGAAGCTGCCGGAGCGCGCCACGGCTGGGCGCGATAGGTTGGAGCCGAACGCGGGTCGCCGCCGGGCCAGCGGCACCAAGCCCCGGGTCCTGCGATCAGGTTGGTTAGGCGCGCGCTTTGCCTGCACCGTACCAGGGAAGGAGCCGCGAAATGGCCCGCATCCTCGTCCTTGTGATCTTCGCTGCACTCGCCGCCGCGTCCGCAATCGAACCTGGCGATTCCTGGGCCGGCGATAGCCTCTCGGGGGAGAAAGGCGGCAGTCATATCGCCTTCAGGGAAAGCTCTGCCGACCGGCAGGTGTTGAGCTTGGCCGCAAGCGGGAACTATGTCTGCCACGCGGACCTGTCCGCTGCAGAGGTGGGTGCGTCCGTCTGTGGTGTGGACAAGGGCAACGACCACATCGACTTCCGTATCGGCATCGATCCCGACGGGGTCGTCTGCGTGAACGGCGAAGAGCTTACCGTCTGCGACCCCGCCGACGGCTGCCGCCTCGCCCTCGCATGGTCCGGAAGCGGCAAGACGCTCGTCGTCCAGGTCACGGCCGCCGACGGCGCGCTCGCGGCCGCGCAGTACTATCTCGAAGAGGCGCCCACGGAGCTCCGCATCGCGGCCGCGGACATCCGCGGCCTCTCGATCACCCCGCAGTAGCCTGCCGGCACTCCGCTTGCCGAAGACTCTCTCGTGCTCTTCGCGGCGACGGCCTGGCCGACGAGTGGGCCGCGCCCCGGAGCGCTACGCGAGGGCCAGAAACACCGCCGCAGCAGCGAGGTGCGAGAACGTGTACTGCAGATACATCAGCCCCCACGCAGGGTGCGGCCGGCCGCTCGCCGGCGGCGCCGGATCGCGAACCAACAGGGCCCCCGCGACCCCCCCGATTCCCGCGAGAGGAAGCCCCGCGACCGCCCAGGGCCCCGCGCCGCCCGGCAGCAGCCCGACCGCCCCGAACGCGGGCAACGCCAGATAAGGCGCCACGAGGAACGGCGCGACGAACCGCGCCGCGCGCCGCGGCCCCCATAGGATCGGCAGCGTCACGCAGCCGGTCCGCCGGTCGCCTTCCGCGTCCGCGAAATCCTTCGTCGTCGACGCGCCGAACACGTAGATCCACGCGAGCGCCCCGAGGATCCACGCCTCCGTCCGGAAGAGCCCGCCGCCCACCGCCCACCCCGCCAGCACGAGGAAGAGCCCGCGCGGCGTCGCGATCGTCGCGTTCGCCGCGAACGGCAGCCGCTTCGTCCGCAGCGGCGGGAACGAGTACGCGGCGGTCACCGGCACCGTCAGCAGCACGCACGCGAGATACCCCCACCCGCACGCCGCCGCGAGCACGATCGCGCAGAGGAGCAGCGCGATCGTCAGCGCCCAAGCCCCGGAGAGGTTCATCCGCCCGGACGGCAGCGGGCGCTCGGGCCGGTTGATGCGATCGGTCTCGACGTCCGCGATCTGGTTGAGCCCGTTGCTCGCGCCCGTCAGGAGGATCGCGCTCGCCACCGCGAGCCCAAGCACGAGGGGGTCCGGGGGCCAGCCGCCCCGCGCGGCCAGCGTGCCCCCGATCACGCCCGCGACCGGCGCGGCCAGCGTGGCGGGACGGGTGAACCGGATGGCATCGGAGGCGGTCACGCGTCGGGCGATCAGCGGTCCGCGCGGACCCGCTCGATGATGATGTTGTTGATGAGCCGGTGCATCGCCACGAGGCCGTGGAGATTCCCGTCCTTCTGGTAGAAGTGGCCGACGAGGTGCACCACGAGCCCGCGACCGTAGGGGAACTTGAACGCCACGACGCGCGAACCGTACCTCGATTGCATCTCGTCGCTCGCGACGAGCAGCGTCGCCTTGTCCGACACCGCGACCATCGTGCTCGAATCCTCGAGCCACCAGTAGCTGGTCCCCGCGCGCGGGAAGACGCCCGTGAGCAGGCGGTCCTCCCCGACCGCCGCCACCTCGACGGTCGTGTGGCGTTGCGACGCTCCCCCGCCCGCGATGCGCACGATCGAGGGGAACGCCTCGGTCAGGTAGGGCTCGACCGACCAGTCGCTCGTCACCACCCAGCACCCGCCCTGGAGCAGCCGCTTCGTGAGATCGCCGAGCTTCGACGCAAGCGCGGGCGACGGGCGGTTGTTGCAGTTGACGAAGAGGATCCGCGCCTTCGGGGCGCCGCGCAGCAGCAGCTCGTCGCGCGTCACGCACGTGTGCGGCCACTCGTAGTCGTCGAGGAGGTCCTCGATCTTGTCGTACGCTCCGCGCACGACGACGATGTTCTCCTTCGAGAGCTTCTGCCGGGCATCGTGCAGCCCGCCGCCGAGGCCGCGCTTCACCTCGTCCGCCGCGCGCCCCTGCTCGCCCTCGAGGTCGGACGGGTTCAGCGGCTTGTCGCCACCCTTCGTCTTCGTGACGGAGAGCGGCGTCGCGAGCCGAACGACGGGCTTCCTGCCGTCGCCGGTCCCGAGCGGCGCGTCGTGCGCCAGGTCGTCGAAGTCCGCGACCTCCGCGGTGCGCGGCGCCGAGCGCACCGCCTCCGACGGGACCTCCTCGATGTTCAGCTCGTCGAGCAGGCCCGTTTCGGCCTCCTCGAACGAGAGCGGCGTGTCGGGCGCAAGCTCCGGCTCCTCCATCTCCTTCGGGGGCTCCACCGCGATGTGCGAGATCCGCTGGATCTCCGGCTGCGCCGTCTGGATGAGGCTCATCATGAGCAGGAAGGCGAGGTGCAGCATCAGGGAGACCGCGTACCACGGCGCCCTTGCGAGCGTCTCCCGCACCTCGCGCGCGAAGTCGCCGTCGTGGGCCGCAGGGGTGGGGGGCGGAGGGGGTTCCGGGGGCCGGGGGGGAGGCGGCGGCGCGCGCGTCGGCGGGGGCGGCGCGGCGGGCGCCGGCGGCTCCTCGAGCACGAGCCGGCTCGTGCCCTCCATCGCGAGGATCCTGACGACGGTCGCGCCGACCGCGAACTCCTGGCCCGGCGCGAGCATCGCCTCCCCGACCCTTCGCCCAGCGACCGCGGTCCCCCCGGAAGAGAGGCTCAGCAGGCGTACCCGACCGCCCTCCGACCGGAGGATGCAGTGGTTCGGGTCCGCCGCGGGATCGGCGATGCGCAGGTCGACGCCGTCACGGCTCCCGACGAGGATCTCGTTCCTGTCCGTCGCGAAGACGCGTTCGCCCGTCGAGTCCGTGATCGAGATCCGGAGCATGGCCCCCTGCATTTAGAATACGGCCTTGAAACGGGCGCTGCACCGGAACCCGGCGGTGGAGCGCCCCCAACCGGGCCGGCTCGGGGCCGGCGCCAGGGTTGCTGGGCCCGGCCCGGGCGCACGAGGACAAGGACCCGGCATGGGCCGGGCGGACGGAAGCCGGAGCGGAGACCGGCCAGAAGGGTAGGCTTCGAGTAACGCGCATGATCGACGTCCGGCATCTCCTGTACGTGCTCCGGAAGGGGCCCCGCCCCCAGCGCCTCCAGGCGTGGGGCGGCCTCGTGCTCTTCGTCGGCGCCGCGCTCTGGGTCGTCTACAAGGTCCTCCTCTTCCTCTTCCCGATCCTCGCGGCAGCGGTCGTCGCCCTGATCGGCATCATCCTCGTCCGACGGGCGATCCGCGCGGCGCGCGTCGTCCCGCCTCCGGAGCCGGATAGGGAGGGGTTCCGGGGGCCGCCCTCCGAACCCGTCCGCCGGCAGTCGTGAGCCCCGCGGCGAGCCGCGGGGGACGGGGACGCGCCGGCGCCGTCCGCCGGTGTTTCCGCGGCGCCGCCCTCGCGCTCCTCCTCCTCGCGGCGCCTGCCCGCGGGGAGACGCTCGAGGGGCCGGACACTGTGGTCCACTTCCCGCCCTCCGCGCGCCGGCAGGCGGAGCGCATCGCCGAGCTGTTCCGCTCGCGCCGGGACCACGCCGCGCTGTGGCTCGGTCTCGATTCCGGGGGCAGGGCCCTCGTCTACCTGGTCCCCGACGTCGCGGCGATGCGGGCGCTGGCCCCCGAAGCCCCCTCATGGGCGGTCGCGGTGACGACCGGAAGCACGATGATCTTCCGACTGGACATCCTCGACCGCGATCCCGCGAACTCGCTGGACCTCGTCCTGAAGCACGAGACCGTGCACTTCGTGCTCGGCCGGTCGCCCGCACGTTTTCCCCGCTGGTTCGAGGAGGGGCTCGCCGTCCACTACGCGGGCGTCGCCTACCTGGAGCCGGATACGACCCTCGAGCGGTTCGCCGCGGCGGGCAATCTCCCGCGGTTCGACGAGGCGGGTCGTCTCTTCGAGGGCGACGCGCGCGAGGCGGCGCTCGGGTACAAGCTCGGGCAGCGGGTCGTCGCCGCGTTCGTGGCCCGGTTCGGCGACGGCGGCGTGCGGCGGCTCGTGCGCTCGCTCGCGTCCGGGCTCGCGTTCCCGGCCGCGTTCAGGGCTGCGACCGGCGTCCCGCTCGCCTCCTTCGAGGCGCGCTGGCGCGACGAGGTGACGCCCGCCCTCCCGTTCTGGCTCTTCGTGATCGTCGAGAACCTCGATCTCTCGCTGCTCTTCTTCGCCGCGATCCTCGCGATCCTCGGCTACGTGCGGTGGAGGCTCCGCCGCGAGCGCGCGATGTCCGGGCTCGGCGGCAGCCCCGAGTGAGAGCCTGCGGAGACGACTCGTTCGGGAAGCGCGCTAGTTGCCCGGCTTCTCTGCGGGCTTGTCGGAGCTCCCTTCCTCGCTCTTCTCGCCGGACTTCGCGAGGATCTCCTCGTACCGCGCCTTGTTCTCGCGGTAGCGCTTCGCGGCGTCGGACACCTTGTAGTTGCCCGCGGCCGTCGCGAGGAGCCGCATCCCCCTCACGAGGAGCTGGTCGCTCTTCTCCTGGTCCTTGCCCGCGAGCGCCCCGCTCATGTCGAGGAAGCATTGGCCCGCGTTGAAGTAGGCGATGCCGTCGTATCCCGAATCCGGGTACATGAGCGCCGCGCGGAGGTAGGGGAAGCGGGCCTCGTCGATCTTCCTCTGCGCGTAGAGCACGTTGCCCTGCGTCACGAGGAGGAACGCCCGGGTGCCCGTCTCCGCGCCCTCGACCGCGTCCGCGCGCGCGAGGAGCTTCTCCGCCTCGGGCAGGCGTTCCGTCTTGCCGCCGCGCCAGATCGCCTCCGCCTGGAGCGCGAGGGCGTTCACGTTCGCGTCCGCCACCTCGGGCTTGTTCTGGGTCTCGCGGGCGATGCCGGCCGCGCCGGCCTCCGCCGCCTCGTACTTGCGCTCCGCGGTGTCGACCTTCACCGCGCCGAGGCGCGCGTTGTACTTCCAGACGTCGGGGATGCCCGGCAGGTTGCCGATCTGGGCGTACTGCGCCCGCGCATCGTCGTACTTGCGCTGGTCGGTGAGGAGGTCCGCGAGGATGCGGTACGCGACCGGCGTGTACACCGAGTTGACGGGCTTCCAGTCCTTGAAGTGCTTGATGCAGTCCGCCGTGCGGCCCGCGAGGAGGTAGCACCGGCCGATCTGGAACTGGGCCTGGTAGCGGTAGGCCTCGCGCACCGCGTTGTTCTCCACGACGGTCCTGAAGTCGTTGACCGCGGCGAGGTACTGGCCGCTGGCCATCGAGCCGAACCCGCTCGAGAGCGCCTCCGGCTCGCTGTTGTAGAGGACGCTCACGACCTCCGAGCGGGGGAAGGTCTCCGACTTCGACTTGTCGGTCTTTTTCGCCGTGACCGAGTCGTACCCCTCGGCCTCGACCACGCCGACGCTCTGGTCCGCGTAGAGCTCGGCGTTCTCGGGCGTCACCTCGACCTCGTTGGTGCCCTTCCCGACGGTCTTGGGCATCCCCCACACCTCGAGCTTGCCGCCCTTCTTGAGGATGAGGAGGTCGGCGGCCGCGGGGCCGGCCACGAGGGTAAGCGTCAGGAGGGCGATGGAAGCGCGGGTCATGATCCTTCTCCTTGCGAGCGGGAGCCGGGCATTGTAGCGGACGGGCTTTCTGGACGGAACCGGGCCAGGAAGCCGCCGGACAGCGCGCCGGCCACATCGGCCAGGAGGTCGGCCCACGAGCGGGTCCGGCCGGGGACGTGGCCTTGGACCCACTCGTCCAGCATACCGCAAAGGAGTCCGGCGAGCGCGCCGAGAAGGGCGGCGCGGCGGCGGCCGGGAGCCGCAGCGCGCGCGACGAGGGCGCCGAGGACGCCGTAGAAGACGAGGTGCAGGATCTTGTCCGCGCCCGGCAGCTCGAGCAGCGGGCTCTTGGGGAGATCGTCTGCCGGCCTTGATCCGAGGAAGAGCAGCAGGCCGGCCCAGCCGAGGGCGAGGAGCCCGCAGATCGTGCGCACGACCTCGATTATTCCCCCGGCACCCTTGTTTCCGCCCGCAGGAGTCCCGGCGGCGGAGTCCGGCGCCCAAGATCCCGGAATGGAACAGCCCTTTCGGGCCCTCGTGAATCAGGCCGGCGCTCCGTGCCGAAGAGGGATGCGCTGGCCGGGCTGAAGGGTAGGGAGACCCGGCTGGCGCGAATCAACGGTCTCCACGCCCCAATCTCCTTACCTTGATAAGTTGGGCCACGATCGACACGGCGATCTCCCCAGCGGACTTCGCCGCCAGGTCGAGCCCGACCGGGGCGTGGAGCCTTGTCGCGTCCACGCCCTCCTTCGCAAGCGCCGCGCGGATCACGTCGGCCTTCTTTCGCGACGCGAGCAGCCCGACGTAGCGCGCCTTCGTCCCGAGCGCGGCCCTCACGCAGCGCAGGTCGAGCCCGTGCGCGCGCGTCGTCACGACGACGAAGTCGCTCGGGCCCGGCGCGGCGGCGCCGAGGCCCTCCTCGAGCGGCGCGCAGATCACCGCGTCGGCCACGACGCGCTCCGCCTCCGCCGGACGGTCCTCGACCGCGGTCACGGAGAGGCCCGCGTCGCGCGCGACGGCGGCGACCGCCCGTCCCACGTGCCCCGCGCCGACGACGATGCAGCGCGGCGCGACGAGCGGCTCGATGAAGAGG
>DASUGR010000233.1:0-20579 GCA_036273915.1 Planctomycetota bacterium
AGAACAAATGCGTCAAACACCGAGGCCGAGCGAGACGGCGCGAGGCAAGGAGGGACGACGACGCGTATCCGCGGAGCGATACGCGGAGGAGGAGCGACGCCGCATCGCGTCGTCGCAGCCGGCCGAATGTAGCCGTTGTTCCTGCACGACGACTTGGTCTTAGGCCGCGAAGACAGGGGGCTCCGGGGGCAGGATCGGGCGCTATACTGCGCGGGATGCGTGCGGGTGCCTGGGCCATCGCATTGGCGTTCCTCGCCGGCTGCGGCAGGGACGCGCCGCCCGCCCCGCCGCCCGAGGCCGCCACCGCGCGCGCGGCCGCGGAGGAGTGGAAGCGCGGGAGACCGCTCGAGGGGGCGGACGCGGCCGCCGCGGATCTCGCGCTCGCGCGCGCCGAGCAGGCGCTCGCGGCGGGGAGCACGGACCCGGCGGCATTCCGTGACGCCGGCGCCAAGTACAAGGACGCGATCGTCGCGCGCGAGGTGAAGCGCGAGGCGCTCTATCGCGACGCGCTCGACGCCCGCTCGAAGGCCCGCGCGCTACGGACGAGGCTCACCGAGCGGCAGAACGTGATCGTCGCCGCCGCGGCGGCGTCCGGGGACCAGGCGGAGATCTGGACCGCCGTGCGCGAAATCGCGGACCGGGACGTGTTCAAGAGCGAGAAGCTCCTCTCGATCGACGTCGCGCTCGAGAGGGCCGATGCGCTCTTTTCCGCCGGGCACCACGCCGAGTCCCGCGACACGTTCGCGACGGCGGAGGCCGGCCTCGACGCGTTCCTCGTCCGCCTCTCCGAGGCGGAGGCCGAGGCCCACGCGCGCGCCGCGCTGCAGGACGCGGAGCTCGCCGTCGCCGCCATGCGCCGGAGCGTCGGCCGGCCGGCGCCCGCTTCCGCCGAGCGCGCGGAAGCGGCCCTCGACGCCGGCCGGCGCGCCGTGGACAAGCGCGATTTCCCACGCGCAGAGGCGTGCGCGCGCGAGGCCACCGATCTTGCGGCGCAGGCGAAGGGCTACCGCGCCGCGGTCGAGACCGCCAAGACCGGCCGGGCCGCTGCCAAGCTGATGCTCGACAAGTGGCTCGAGGTCGAGGCGCCCGAGAACGACGCCTCGCGAGCCGGCCGCGAGAGGTTCCGCGAGGGCGAGGAGGCGCTCGAGTCCGACCCGGCGGCCGCATCCGATGCGTTCCGGGCGGCCGCGATCGCGTTCCGCGAGGCGATCGCCGCGGGCCAGAAGGAGCGGAAGGCGCGCCTTTCGGAGCTTCGGACGAAGAACACGCAGCCCCCGCTGCCCCCGGACCCCCTGGACTCCAGGAAGACGGCGGAAGCCGTCCGTCTCGCGCTGGAGTGGCTCGCCAGGCACCAGGACGACGACGGCCGCTGGTCGTCGGCCGACTTCATCCGCCACGACCCCGCCGGCGCCGCGCGCGCCGACGTCGGAGGCGTCCTCCACGACGCCGGCGTCACCGGGCTTGCGCTCCTCTGCTTCCTCTCGGCCGGCTACTCCGACCGCGGCGAGGGCGACAAGGCGTACTACGCGGTCAACGTCGAGCAGGCGCTGCGCTTCCTCCGCCTCGTGCAGTCCGACGACGGCGTATTCGGCACGCGCGCGACGCACTCCTTCATGTACAACCACGCCATCGCGACGATCGCGATGGCCGAGGCCGCGCGGATCACCGGCGATGCGGGGCTGCGCAAGTCGGCGGAGATCGCGGTGCGCTACATCGAGCACGCGCGCAACTCGGGTGGAGCCTGGCGCTACGAACCAGGCTCGGGCCAGAACGACACGTCGGTCACGCTGTGGTGCGTGGAGGCGCTCGCCGCGGCCGAGGCCGCGGGGATCGCCGTCGATCCGGCCGCGTACCGCGGCGCGCTCGCGTGGATCGACTCGGCCACCGACGGGGGCGGGCGCACCGGCTACGACAGGCGCGGCAGCCTTCCCGCGCGGCTGGAGGGCGCCGGAGACCGCTTCCCGTCGTCGCGCAGCGAGGCGATGACCGCGGCCGGGATCCTCATCCGCGTCCTCGCGGGCGAGACGCCGCGGAACGAGGACGCCATCCGGCTCGGCACCAAGCTCATCTTCGACCAGCCGCCGGCCTGGTCCCCCGCGGCGGGCTCGATCGACATGTACTACTGGCGTGCCGCGACGCGCGCGCTACGCCTCTCGCGCTGTCCCAGGTGGCTTTCGTGGAGCAGCGTGATCCAGGGCGTCGCGCTCCGCTGGCAGGTCCCCTCGACCGGCGCGCACAACGCGGGCTCGTGGGACCCGATCGGCGCGTGGGGCAAGGAGGGCGGCCGCATCTACTCGACCGCGATGATGACGCTCGCGCTGATCGAGAGCGCGAAGGCCGCGCCGTAGCCTCGAGTCGTCGCGCAAGAACAACTGCCACATTCGGCCGGCTGCGACGACGCGATTCTCCTTCGCTCCTCCTCCGCGTATCGCCCCGCTGATACGCGTCGTCGTCGCTCCTTGCCTCGCGCCCTCCCGCTCGGCCGCGGTGTTTGACGCATGTGTTCTCGCACGGCTCCCTACTTGGCCCCCGAAGCCCCCCCGGACTCCTCCGCCGGCACGAAGCGCACGTCGTAGTCGTGCAACGGATCCCACTCGTGCGCGAGATCGAACTCGTGGATGGGATCCCACTCGTGGGCCATGTCGAACTCGTGGACGGGGTCGAACGGGTGCTCCGTGTCGAACTCGTGCGGGATGTCGAACTCGTGCTCGTAGTCGTGCTCGTGCTCGTAGTCCCATTCGTGTTCGTAGTCGTACTCGTGCTCGTAGTCGAAGTTGTGGAGGTAGTCGAAGTTGTGGAGGGGGTTGCCGTCCGAGTCGTAGTGCCTGCACGGCACCGTGTGCACGCAGGAGACGTGGTGCTGGCAACGCGTGCGGTGGACGCAGCGCGTCTTGTGCACGCAGGGGATCGCGTGCTCGCACGGGACGCGGTGGACGCACGGCGACTTGTGCACGCACGGCGACTCGTGCTTGCACGCGACCTTGTGGACGCACGGCGTCGGGTGCTTGCACGCGACCTGGTGGTTGCAGGGCCCCTTGTGCAGGCAATCGACCTTGACGCGGACGAACGCGCCCGCGGGCTTCCCGAGGCCGTCGGCGAGCCCCTCGTTCGCCGGGGGGAACCTCGAGAGCGACTCCTTGTACGCCTTGTCGATCCGGAGACGCTCCTCGCGGAACATGTAGAAGCCCTGGCGGATCGCCGCGACGCGCGCGGCCGGGTCGCCGTGGTCGAAGCGTGCGTTCAGGAACTCGTCGGGCGTCTCGAAGAGCGAGCCTGCGAACGCCTTGTCGAGGTCCGAGCCGCTGCCCAGCGTGGCGATGTTGCGTTTGCCGAGGTACCAGCCCGCGAGGAGGTCCGCGTGCTTCTCGCGCGACCATTCGGACAGCGCGCACTTGCGCTTCGCCTGCAGCACGTGCGCGTGCTGGTGCGCGAGGATCGCGGCGACGGTCGCGACGCGGTTGTCCTGCTGCCACACCTCGCAGAGCCACGCGGCGCTGACGAGGACGGTGGCCTTGCCGTCCGCGCCGATGACCGTGAGCGCCTTGCGCTCGGGCACGCCCGCGAGGAGCCCGACCTCGGCGTCGATGCCGTAGAGATTCTTCAGGAAGGACGCCTCGGACGCGATGCGCTTGTCGAGCTCGGGGAGCCCGGTGCTCGCGACGGTCTTCAGCTCCTTCGGCCTCGAGGCGAGGACGCAGCGGCAGGGGGTGGCAGGATCGTCCGCCGCGTAGGCCCAGGAGAGCAACAGGGCGAGGGCAGCTGTCCTACGCATGCGTCCATGCTAGCAAGGAAGGGAGGGGGCGTGGGGGGGGGATCGGGACTTTGACGGTGGCACATTCGGGGTCGTGATCGAGGTGCTCGGCGTAGCGCTGCTGACCGCCGGGGGCGCCCTCTACGGATTCGGCCTCGCACGGTGGAAGCGACCGGTCGTGCTGACCGCGGCGTTTGGCGTGCTCATCGGCGTCACCTTGTTCTTTTTCGCCCCGACCGAGACCGAGGGGACCTGGTGCGGGCGCATTCTCCACGACTTCTTCAGCAAGAAGGCCCGTCCCGAAGAGCTGGTCGGCGCTTGGGTGGGGTGGGACACGGTCCTCGCGACCCCCTACTGCCGGCTGGAGCTCAACAGGGATGGCACGGGCATCTGCGTGCTGTGGTACTGGCCCCGCGACCTGAAGGTGTGGCACGTGACCGCGTGGGAGGTGTGGCAGGACGAGATCCTCGTCTCGATCGAGTCGGGCGGTACCCGCGAGCGAATGCGGGGCCGGCTGTTCGAGGATGTGATGACGCTTGAGTACTTCGGAAGCGACGGCCAGATCCGGCGTAGGTGGCAGGGTCCGCTACGGCTCATCCCGGCGGCAACGGCGGAGAGGGCGGTGGAGGACACGGCCGCCGCGCTGGGAGCGCGGTGAGTCGTTTCCGGTAGTACACTCGCGGTCGTGGACGTGTTGGCGGGCGCGCTGCCGCTGATCCTCGACGGGGTTCTCTGTGGATTCGGCGCGATGACGATCAACGGCCGGGTGTTCTCGTTGGAGCGCGCATGATCGATATCCTCCCGGCGGTGTTCATTCTGGGCGGCGGGATCGGGCTCGGGTTTGCGCTGGCACGCGCGAGGCGCGCCCTCGCTGTCGTGTTCCTGCTGCTTGCGGTTGTCGGGTTCGGCGTGGCCGTGTTGATCCCGACCGCTCAGGCATGGGTCGTATGCAGGATCCTCTCGACGATCTCGGGCGGCGACGAGCATCCCTTCGAGCTCGCCCGAACGTGGGTGGGGTGGGACACGACCCACACGAATCCCTATTGCCGGCTCGAGCTCGAAAGGTACGGGACCGGCCGCTGCGTCCTCTGGTTCGGGTCATTCATGGGCAAAGCGACCATGAGCGTCCAGCGCGTGACCAGCTGGAGCTTCAGCCGAGGAAACCGGATCGACATCTGGCTCGAGTCGGAGAAGGGCCAGGAGCACATGCGAGGCGAGGCCCGCGACGGGATGCTCCTCCTCGAGTTCGCCGTCATCAACCGGGACAACCCCAGGCTCGATGAGAAGTGGTTCGGGCCGATCCACCTCGTGCCGGAGGAGACGGCGGAAACCGCGCTCCGCGACGTTGCTGGCGCCATGGGAAACGTCGCCGAGACGCGCTGACCTCGCCGACGAAACGGGGAGGCCCGGGATAGAATCGATCCCATGAGGCGCCTCGTTCTCCTCGCGGCGCTTGTGGCCGCGTGCACCGAGCCCGACTACTGGGCCCTGAAGGTCGGCGGCGGCGGCACGACCGGCGTCGCGATCTGGATCTCCGACAGCCCCGTCGACGAAGCCGACCAGCTCTTCGTCACCATCGATTCCGTGGAGCTTCAGGGGCCAGGCGGCAGCGTCGTGCTTGCCTCCTCGCCGCAGGAGGTGGAGCTGCTCTCGCTCCGCAACGGCCGGCGCGAGCTGCTCGCCACGGGCACCGCGCCGAAGGGCGCCTACGACCGCATCGTGCTCCGCCTCTCCTCCTCCCGAGGCGCCCACCACCTCACCCTCGACGGCGCGGACCGCGCGCTCGACGTCGCGGACCCCGTCGTCGAGATCGACGGCCCCTTCGGCATCAACGGCTCGACGGACCTGCTCGTCGACTTCAACGCGCGCATGTCGCTCCTCGGCGACACGCTGCGGCCCGTGTGCACGGCCGCCGACCTGGCGACCGCGCGGTTCGTCGACGGCTTCGTCCTCGACGAGCGCGGCCGGCCCGTCGCGGACGCCGTCGTCAGCGCGCAGCGCGGCGGCGACGAGGTGTGCTCCGGGCGCACCGACGCGGACGGCGCGTTCAAGCTCGGCCCGGCGCCGGCCGCGCCGCTCGTGCTCGTCGCGACCGCCGCGGGCCGCGGGATCGCCACCGGCGCGGGGCCCGTGCTTGTGCTCCCGCCCGGCGACACCGGCGAGCTCACGGGGCACGCCGCCGGGTCGTACGTCCGGCTGATGCAGGGCGGATCGCTGATCGCGGTCGCGGGCATCGAGGGCGGGGCGTTCGCCTTCCGGCAGGTGCCGAGCGGCGCCTACGAGCTGGAAATCTGGGGGGCCGGGGGGCTCCTGGAGGTCCGCCCGATCGAGCGCTGAGCCGCGTTGTCAACCGTATGCGGTGGTGGGCGACGCTCCTCCTTGCCGGCCTCGTCGGCGCCGAGGACGACCGCTTCGCCAAGGACGTGCCGCAGCCGCTCCGCGGGAAGATCAACGCGGCGATCGACAAGGGTGTGGAGTACCTGAAGTCGATCCAGCGGCCCGGCGGCTACTGGGGCGGGCCGGAGGATCCGGAGGGCTTCCTCCGCTGGAGCGACCAGTCGCAGGCCGCCGGCATGACCGCGCTCTGCCTCTACGCGCTCGGCGCGTCGGGTTGCGGGGCGAAGGACCCCGCCGTCGAGAAGGGGGTCAACTTCGTCCTCGAGAAGAAGGAGTTCTTCGCGGGCGACCTCTCCTGCGCGACGTACGCGAACGCCTGCCTCGTGCTCGCGCTCACGCGGATCGACCCCGCGCTCTTCCGCACGCCGCTCCGCGAGGCGGCGGACCGCCTCCTTCGCGGGCAGCTTCCGGGCGGGATGTGGACGTACTCGCTCGAGGTCAGGCGGACCGGCGCGCCCGCGCGGGCCGAGGATCGCGCGGCGTGGCGCAAGAGCGGCTCGGGCTTGTACGCCCCCGACAACTCCAACACGCAGTTCGCGGTGCTCGCGCTCTGGGCGGCGCAGGCGATGGCGGAGCACCGCGCGCCGCGCGAGTCGTGGGAGGACGTCCGGAAGCACTTCCTCAAGACGCAGGAGGACGACGGCGGCTGGTCGTACCGGAAGGTCAACAGCGCCACGACCCCGACCATGACCGCGGCGGGGATCGTCTCGCTCGTCTACGCGACCGCGTCGCTCGACGGGAAGGAGGGGGCGATCGACCGCGCGCGCAAGCACCCCGCGTTCAAGCGCGCGCTCAGGCTCCTGCCGCTCACGCCCCTATCGCCTGCCCAGTTCGGCGCGCGCCGGGGTTGGTGGTTCGACTACTACCTCGTCTACTCGATCGAGCGTGTGGGGACCGTGCTCGATCTCGACATCGCGACGTGGTACGTCCCGGGCGCGCAGTGGCTCCTTGAGCACCAGGGCGCGGACGGAGGCTGGGGGGGCGGCGGGGGCCTCGTGAAGCCCGATCCGCAGAAGACGAAGGACGCGGTCCAGACGCCCTACGAGACCGCGCTCGCGCTGCTCTTCCTCACGCGGGCGACGCGCGATCTCGTGACGACGGGCGGCAAGGATCGCACCGAGGGGCCGGTGACGGAGAAGGGCGCCGGCCCGGACACGATCGAGGGGCTCTTCGACCTGTACGTGGCGACGCGGCCGGAGGAGCGCGAGGCACTCGTGCCGAAGCTCGCACGGAAGGAGGCGGTCGGCCTCGCGATCGCGAAGCTGAGGGACAAGCGGCAGCCGGTGCGCGAGGCGGCGTTCGCGCTGCTGCAGCGGCTGGTGGACCGCCCGCTCCTCTTCGACCCGGCCGGGAGCCTCGAGGAGCGGGAGACGATGCTCGGCCCGATCGAGGCGTTCTGGAAGGAGAAGGGCGAGAGGCTCACGTGGGACGAGGAGAAGGGGCGGTTCGTCGTGCCATGAGCGTCGCGCGCGCGCGCCCTCTCGCGATGCGCTGGGCGCTGCTGGTGCTCTCTTGCGCCGAGGTCGCGGCGGAGCCGCCGCGGGTGTCCGACAAGGCGCTGCAACATGACATCGACCAGGCGATACGTCGCGGGATCGCGTACCTCAAGAGCAGCCAGCAGTCTGATGGAAGTTGGACCGAGCAGCGCACCGGCGTCGACCCGTCATGTGTCGGCGGCCTCTCGGCGCTCAGCCTCTTCGCCCTGGCGTCCAGCGGCGTCCCGGCGGATGATCCCGCCATCGCGCGGGGCCTCGCGTTCCTGGCAGCGAATTCAGAGTCGTTCGACGGGGAGGCGGAGGTGGCGACCTACGCCAACGCCACGCTCGTGCTCGCCCTCTCGCGCATCAGCCCCGGCGAGCACAGGAAGACGATCCACGACGCGGCGCGGCGGATCGTCGCCGGGCAGCTCGAGAACGGCATGTGGGGCTACCGGCTGACCGTCCGCACCAGCACCGATCGGGATCCCAAGAAGCGGAAGGGGGGGCCGGGGCTTGGGACACCCGACAACTCCAACACGCAGTTCGCCGCCCTCGCGCTTTGGGCGGCACAGGTGGCGGCCGACTTCCGCGTGCCGCGCGTCACGTGGGAACGCGTGCGCGACCACTTCGTGCGGACGCAGGAGCGAGACGGGCGTTGGTCGTACCGGGCGGACGGCAGGCGGCGATCGAATGACTCGATGACCGCGGCTGGCGTCATGTGTCTCGGCTACGCGCTGGCATCCCTGAACGGCAAGGCCACCGCGGCGGCCAGGGAGCACGACAGGGTTCAGCGCGGTCTGTCCTGCCTGCCGCTCGACGTGATCGACCCGAAGTTGGCGGAGGGGCTCAAGACGCGTGCACCGAAGTTCCTCAACTACTACTGGGCGTACTCGCTCGAGCGCGTCGGAACCGTCCTCGCCCTCGATCCGGAGACCTGGTACGCGCCCGGGGCGAGGTGGCTTCTCAAGGCGCAGTCGCCGACGGGCCGATGGCCGGAGTCTTGGCCTAGTCTGGCGGACGGGTATCCGTACGAGACATCGCTCGCGCTGCTCTTCCTGACCGGGGCGACGCGGGCGTTCACCGCGACGCGGGGGGAAGCGCCCCTGGAAACATCGACGCCGAAGGGGCTCGCGAACGCGTTCGACCTCTACGCCGCGAGCAATGCGGAGAGCCGCGAGCTGCTCCTCCCCGACCTCCGCTGTCGCGAGATGGTCGGCCTCGCGATCGCGAAGCTCCGCGACAGGCTTGTGTCCGTGCGGGCGGCGGCGTTCGAGCTGCTGTCCCTGCTCGTCGACCGGCCGTTCCTCTTCGACCCTGCGGCGGGTTTCGGGGATCGGGAGGTGATGCTCGGCCCGATCGAGGCGTTCTGGAAGGAGAAGGGCGAGAGGCTCACATGGGACGTGGAGAAGGGGCGGTTCGTCGTGCGATGAACGCGCCGCCGCGCCGCGGGATCCCCCATCTCTGCCGCGCGGAGTGCGGACCCCAATGCCGCACCCGAACGCCGTTAGTCGTTGTCTCCCCACAACTTACACCTTAACAATGCGTGTGGGATACAGCGACTGAAGGAAGGTGCGGCCGTAGCTCTTGGTCACGATGCGGGGGTCGAGGATCGCCACCGTCCCCTCGTCGTCGTGCGAGCGGATCAGCCGGCCGAACCCCTGCCGCAGCTTCAGCACCGCCTGCGGCAGCGAGTACTGCTTGAACGGGTCGCCGCCCTCCTCCTCGATCCGCTCGAGCCGCGCCTGCTGCAACGGATGGTCCGGCACCGCGAACGGCAGCCGCGTGATGATCACGAGGCGGAGGTTTCGTCCGCGCACGTCGATCCCCTGCCAGAACGTGTCCGTCGCGAAGAGCACGCAGTCGTCCCGCTCCTTGAACGCCGCCACGATGTCCTGGGTCCGCTGGTCGCCGCCCTGCCGCAGCACGTGGAGCTTCTCCTTCGCGAGGTCGTCCGCGAGCGCCTTGTGCGCCCGGTCGAGCGCGCCGTACGACGTGAACAGCACGAACGCGCCGCCCTTCGACTCCAGCACGAGCTTTTTGATCTCCGCCACGAGCGCCGCCTCGTGCGCCGGGTCGCGCGGGTCGGGCATCCCCGGGTAGACGAGCAGCCGGCACTGCCGCTTGAAGTCGAACGGGCTCCCGAGCGCCAGCTCGTCCGGCTCGTCGAGTCCCACGCGCCGCCGGAAGTGCTCGAACGACCCCGCCACCTGCAGCGTCGCGCTCGTCATCACCACGCACGGCACGCGCGAGAAGAGCGTGCGCCTGAGGATCGGCGCCACGTCGGCCGGCGCCGCGCGCAGCACCGAGTGCCCCCCGCGCCCCCCTGATTCCGCCCAGTACACGTAGTCCTTGTCGAGCACGCCGTGCACGAGCCGGACCGCGTGCAGGTCCTCCTCCAGCCGGTCCGTCCGCGACTTCCACTCGAGCGCGAGGCCGGGATCCTCGATCGACGCGTGACGGTCCCGGAGCTTGCCGAGGAGCCTCGCGAGCGGCTCCGTGAACGGCTCCTCGAACGCCCCGGCCGCGCGGATCCGCTTCTCGTTCTCGCCCGCGCGGAAGCGGCCGACGCCCTCGAAGAGCAGGCGCAGCGCGCCGCGCGCCTCCTCCACGCCGTCGTAGAGCTCGGCACCCACCTCCGCGCGGCCGAAGAGGCCCGAGCGCCGCTTCGCCCCCAGGAACCGGCCGAGCACCCGCGCGACGCCGAAGGGCGAGACGCGCACGCCGAAGTGCTCCGCCGCGTCGTCCTCGATCGCGTGCGCCTCGTCGAGCACGATGCACTGGTAGTCGGGCAGGAGCTTCACCCCCGCCTCGCGCAGCGCGAGGTCGGCGAACACGAGCGCGTGGTTCGCGACGATCAGGCGCGCGCCGTAGAGCTCCTTCCGCGAGCGCTGGTACGCGCAGTCGTCGAAGAAGCGGCACTGCCGGTGGAGGCAGTTGCCCGACTCCGCGCGGCACGCCTCCCACACGTCGGACGACGGGCGGAAGCTGAGGTCCGCGAGGCTCCCGTCCACGCTCGTCCTCGCCCACTCCCGCACGCGAGCCACCTCGTCGACCTTCCCGGCCTCCTCGAAGAGGCCCTTCGACTCCTCGAACGCCATCTCCGTGCGACGCCGGCAGACGTAGTTCCCGCGCCCCTTCGCGAGCGCGACCCTCAGCTCTTTCATGCCGAGGGCGTCGAGCAGGAGGGGGATGTCCTTCAAGACGAGCTGCTCCTGGAGCGCGATGGTCCGGGTCGCCACGACCACCGGCCCCCCGGCCCCCCCCAGATGAAGGAGCGCAGGCACGAGGTAGGCGAAGGACTTCCCCACCCCCGTCCCCGCCTCGACCACGAGGTGTCGGCCTTCCGTTAGGGCCTCCTCGACCGCCCGGGCCATGGAAAGCTGCTCCGGGCGCGGGGCGAAGCCGTTGAGCGCCCCCGCCACGGGGGAGCGGGGGCCGAGGAGGTCGGTCGCGGAGGGCACTTTCCGGGAATCCCGGGAATACGTTACGATCCTTGGTCCAGATGACGAGAACCTTCGCGCTCCTCATGGTCGCGGCGCTCGCCGCGTGCGGTTCGACGGTCCGGACGGACAAGGGCGACAGCCAATGGGCGCCCAAGTTCGAGCGCGCGAAGGTGCTCTACGAGGTCAACGACGAGAAGACCGGCGCCCGCGTCGGCTACGTCGAGAAGACGACGTACGAGGACGGCAAGGTCGTCTACTGGGTTGCCAACGCGGACCGGAACGTGAAGCTCGGGTACATGACGTCGAACAACCGCGGGTACCGCTACGAGTGGGTCGCCGGCGTGCGCTCGGAAGAGCCCGAATTCATCGGCGCCGACACCTACCAGGCGAATGCGCGGCGGATCCTCGGGTACGATCATGCGGTGACCTTGAAGGAGATCCCCTGGGAGGCCCTTCTGAAGCAGTACGAGGCCCCGGCGGGCGGCGGCAAGAAGGAGTGAAGCTGACGGACGCCGGGCCCTCGAAGGAGGCGAAGGAGGGGGCCACCCGCTTCGCGCAGGCGGTTCTGAAGATCCTCGACGAGAAGCGGGCCGAGGATATCGTCTGGCTCGACGTCCGCGGCGTGACCGATGTCGCCGACGAGTTCCTGATCGCCACGATCATGAACCCGAGGCAGGGTGGCGCGATCCTCGATGCGTGCGAGAAGGAGGCGAAACGCCTCAAGGTCTCGCGGCTCGGCGTGGAGGGCGGCCCCCAGTCGACCTGGATCCTCCTCGACTACGGCTCGCTGGTCGTCCACCTGTTCCTCCCCGAGCAGCGCGCCTACTACGGGCTCGAGCACATCTGGTCCGACGCCAAGCGGAAGGACATCGGTACGTAGTACGCGCCGCGGCGCGCGCAAGTTGTTGCTCGGGGCGGGGTTGGGATGATGGAGCCCGGACCCCCCGTCCGGGCCGATGCGGTGGCTGGCCGGCGGTCGCGCCCGCGGTGCCCGCCTGCGGGGCGGGTTCAGAGCCCGCGCCGTGAATTCCCCGGCCGCGGAAACCCGGACCTTTGGTCCGGGTGCGGCAGCTCCAAGTCGTTGATGGCGCTCGACTTGCGGCGGCGGGAGGGCGTACTCGGTACCGATCCTAGCGGTAGCCGATGCCGCGGTCGTCGCACGCGCCGAAGCAGCGCGGGCAACGCTCCTGCCACTCGTGGCGGCCATCGGGGAGCGCGGTGAACGACGACTTCGTGACCTGCCCCGTGCCCCCGCAGCGCTCGCACGGGGTCGTGTTCACCTGCATGACCTCGAACAGGTCGATCCGCTCCGCGGCGTAGGCCTTGAGCCACGACGCGCGGGTGTTTATGTCCTCGTAGGTCGCCCACCAGGACTCGGGGTCGCCGCGGATCTCGCGCTTCGTCGTCTGCCCGAGCGCCGAGCGCTTCGACACGATGAACGAGCCCGCCCAGTAGGAGGCCCAGTGCGCCGCGCACGTCGCCTTCGACGAGGCGAACGCCTCGATCTCCTCGCCCGAGAATCCGAGCCGCCGCGCCGTTCTCTCCTTCACCTGGTCTGCGAGCTCGGCCGTCGCCCACGACTTGGCCTCCTCGAGCGACGGCTTCCGCGCGAGGTAGCCCCGGACCGCGCGGTCGAGCTCCTCGTTCTTCACGGCGTGGTAGCGCGCCCGCTTGAGCTCGAACCACTGCTGCTCCAGCTCCGCGACGAGCTTCTCCGCGCGCCGCGTTGCCGCCGGGTTCGCCTGCGCGTAGCCCCGGATGTTCTCGATCGCCTGCGACCACCTGCCGTTGAGCACCGCGTCGCTCTTCTCCCTCGCGAAGACTGCTGCCGCCACGCGGTCCTCGAGGTAGTCGCGCGCGGCGGCGAGCCGCTCCGCGACCTGCGGCGCGACCGCCGTGTCGAGCGCGACCGCCAGGTCGTACTGCTCCTTCGCCCCCTCGAAGTTCCCGATCTCGTAGAGGTAGTCGGCGAGCCGGCGGTGCTCCTCCGCGGTCTGCGGCGGCCGGCGCTCGAGGCGGCGCACGTACACCTCCTCGGGCGTGTAGGCCTCGCCCTCTTGGATCTTCACCTGCTCGACGCGGTCGACGCGGTCCTTCGGGTAGGGCAGCAGGATGCCCTCGACGCGCATCCAGTGCGTGCCGTCGTCGTCCACGCGGTTCAGGAGCCCGCGAACCGATCCGCCGCCCTTGAAGCAGATCTCCTGCCCGGGGATCAGCCCCTTCGCCTCGTCCTCGGAGAGCTCGAGCTTGAAGCCGATGCGGAGCTGGCGCGCATCCTCGTCGACGAGATCCGTCCACTTGATCGTGATCCGCCGCTCGCGCCCGAACGTCTCGAACACGAACGCGTCGTTGTCGTACGAGGCGATCCAACCGCTCATCGTCGCGAGCGGGTCCTTCTTCAGCCGGAACCGCGCGACCTGGCGGTCCTCGCCCGTCGCCACGGAGAGCAGGAGGAGGAGAAGGATCCCGGCGGTTCTGGTCATGCGAGGCCTCATTCTAAAGACCTTGCCGGGGGGCAGGGCGAACGCAGGAGACGGGAGGGGGCACGGGGGAGGGAGCCGGCGGCCCCCGGAGCCCCCTCGATTCCCGTCCCCAGGCGCTTTCCTAGACGAAGAGGCCCGCGAAGATCAGGGACACGATGCTCATCAGCTTGATGAGGATATTGAGGCTCGGCCCCGCCGTGTCCTTGAACGGGTCGCCGACCGTGTCGCCGACGACCGCCGCCTTGTGCGCGGGCGAGCCCTTGCCGCCGTGCTGCCCGCCCTCGATGTACTTCTTCGCGTTGTCCCACGCGCCGCCCGCGTTCGCCATGAAGATCGCGAGGAGGACGGAGGAGAGCAGCGACCCCGCAAGCATCCCGCCGACCGCGAGCTTGCCGAGACCCGGACAGAGGCCGACCGCGATCGGGATCACGACGGCGAGGAGCCCGGGCACGATCATCTCGCGGAGCGCGCCGCGCGTCGCGATGGCGACGCAGCGCGCGTAGTCGGGCGTCGCGCGGCCTTCCATGAGCCCCTCGATGTCGCGGAACTGGCGACGGACCTCGCCGATCATCGCGTAGGCCGCGCGGCCGACCGCCTTCATCGCGAGCGCGCTGAAGAGGAACGGGACCGCGCCGCCGATGAGGAAGCCGGAGAAGGTGGCGATGTCGATGACGTCGAGCGCCTTGATGCCCGTGACCGTCTTGTAGGTGTAGAAGAACGCGAGCGCGGTGAGTGCCGCGCTGCCGATCGCGAAGCCCTTGCCGATCGCCGCCGTCGTGTTGCCGAGCGCGTCGAGCGAGTCGGTGCGCTTCCGGACCTCGGGCGGGCAATGGCTCATCTCCGCGATGCCGCCGGCGTTGTCCGCGACCGGGCCGTAGGCGTCGACCGCGAGCGAGATGCCCAGCGTCGCGAGCATGCCGACCGCCGAGATGCCGATGCCGTAGAGGCCGCAGAAGTAGTAGGAGCCGAAGACGGCGACCGCGATGAGGAGCACGGGCAGCGCGGTCGACTGCATGCCGATCGCGAGGCCGTGGATGATGTTCGTGGCGGCGCCCGTCTCGCTCTGCGCTGCGATGTCGCGGGCGTGCCTCTTGTCCACGGACGTGTAGTACTCCGTGACCTTGCCGATGATGATGCCGAGGACGAGGCCCAGCGCGATCGAGAAGTAGATGCCCCACTGGCCCGTGTAGGGCGACTCGGCGATCACGATCTTGTCGTAGCCCATCAGCTTGAAGAGCCCCGCGGTCGCGCCCGCGAAGACGATCGAGGCCACGAACATGCCGGTGAAGATCGCCCGCGAGAGGCCGCGCTCGTCGTTCGTCCGCACGAAGAACGTGCCGACGATGCTCGACAGGATCCCCACGGCGGAGACGACGACCGGCAGCAGGATGAGCTTCGCGCGCTCGTCGCTGAGCGCATCCGCGGCGAGGTTCGGGTCGCGGTAGGCGAAGCCGAGCGCCATGGCCGCGATGATCGAGCCGACGTAGCTCTCGAAGAGGTCGGCGCCCATGCCGGCGACGTCGCCGACGTTGTCGCCGACGTTGTCCGCGATGACCGCGGGATTCCGCGGGTCGTCCTCGGGGATGCCGGCCTCGACCTTGCCGACAAGGTCCGCGCCGACGTCGGCCGCCTTCGTGTAGATGCCGCCGCCCACGCGGGCGAAGAGCGCGATCGACGAGGCGCCGAGGCTGAAGCCGAGGAGCTCGTTCGCGTTCAGGAGGTGGTCGCCCCCGCGCCAGAGCGAGAGGAGGACGATGCCCGAGAGCCCGAGGCCGACGACGGAGAGGCCCATCACGCTGCCGGACGAGAACGCGATCCGGAGCGCGTCCGCAATCGACGTGCGCGCGGCTTCCGTCGTCCGGACGTTGGCGTTGGTGGCCGTCCGCATGCCGATGTAGCCCGCGAGGACCGAGCAGGTCGCGCCGAGGATGAAGCAGATCGACGTGCCGCCCGGCCGGCCCCGGCCGAGCAGCAGGTCGGTGAGTTTGCCCTCCTTGACCACGCCCGTGAAGGAGGTCCACCCCCCCCCGTCCACGAAGACGGCGAGGACGAGGGCGAGGGTCACGACGAAGAACACGAGGATCGTGTACTCGGTCCTCAGGAAGGCCATCGCCCCTTGGCGGATGGCCGCGTGGATCCGGGCCATCTCCTCCGTGCCGGCCGGCCAGGCGCGGATTTTTCCGGAGAAGAGCATGGCGACAGCCAGCGCGGCGACCGCGCAGCCGCCTGCCGCGAGGAAGAACGTCCGATCGGACGCCCCAAGGAGTTCCATCGTCAAGGCGAGACCCTTCCGGAGCGTGCCCTGCGAGGCCTCCCCGGACACGGGGAAGAAAATCCACGAAAGGGCATAAGTTGTTGTTGGGAAACGGGAAAGGCTACCGGTCGACCCCGGGGAGTCAAGCAAACCTGACACCCGCTCCCGACGTATAGATGTGAGAACCTCGCGCCATTCGCCCCCCCTCGCGCTCGCGCTATTCCTCGCCGCATCCGCGGCCGTTCTCGGGGCGCTCGCCCTCGCAGCGCACACTCGGCCCGCGCCGCCCGCCGCTCCGGCGGCCCTTCTTCCCGACCTCAACACCTCGCCCGAACGGCACCTCCTCCTGCTCCCCGGCATCGGTCCCTTGCGGGCGAGGGCCATCGTGGAGGAGCGCGCCAACGGGCCATTCTCGACCGTTGCAGACCTTGCCCGCGTCCGCGGGATCGGGCCGGCCACGACCGCCGCGCTGGCCCCCCTCGTCCGCACGCCGGGCGAGGCGCCTGCGCACGTCAGGGAAGGCGATCCATGAGCTCGATCGCGTGGAAAAGCCCCGTGAGGTCGGCCTCCGTCATGTCCCGGCGAAGGCGTTCGTCCGCGCGCCGGACGATGCGCTCGATCTCCGCCCGCAGGGACTCGCCCCGGGCGGAGGGGCGGTAGAGGCGTGACCGGGCGTCGGCCGGGTTCGGGCGGTGGCGGACGTACTTTCGCCGCGCGAGATCCCGCACCAGCCGGCTCACGGTCGAGCTCTCGAAGCCGGTCAACCGCGCGAGGTCTTGGGCGCGCTGCTCCCCCCTCCCGAGGAGGCAGGCGAGGACCAGCACGTGCGCGCTCGAGAGGCCGGTGGGCCGGAGCGCGCGGTTGAAGTGGCGGTCTGCGCGGCGGTAGGCGCCGCCGAGCCGGAAGCCTAGGCAATCGCGAAGCAGCTCTTCCACGCGAAGGGGATTGTACGGACGCGCGGCCTCCGGCGAGACTACCGGGGTCATGCTCGATCTCGATGCGCTGTCGCCGCTCCTCCGCGCGGCGCTCTTCGAGGACATCGGCCCCGGGGACGTGACGAGCGGCCTCCTGGTCCCGGCGGACGCCCGGGCGTCCGCGCGGATACGCGCCAAGGCCGAAGGGGTCGTCGCGGGGGTCGAGGTGGCCGCGGCCGTCTTCCGGCTCGCCGCGGGCGGGGAGCCGCTCTCCGTGGAGGCGGCGGTCGCGGACGGCGCGCACGTGCGGCCCGGCGACGCCGTGCTCTCCGCGGAGGGCACGGCCCGCGTCCTCCTCGCGGCGGAGAGGACCGCGCTGAACTTCCTCATCCGGCTCTCCGGCATCGCGACGCTCACCTCGAGGTTCGTTGCGGCCGTCGCCGGCACGGGGGCGAGGATCCTCGACACGCGCAAGACCACGCCGGGCCTGCGGGTGCTCGAGCGGTTCGCCGTCCGGATGGGCGGCGGCGAGAATCACCGGTTCGCCCTCTACGACGCGGTGCTCGTGAAGGAGAACCACCTCGCGTTCAAGGCGGATCTCGCGGCGGCGCTCGCCCGGCGCCCGCCCGGGATGCCGGCGATCGTCGAGGCCGAGAACATGGCGGAGTTCCGCGCCGCCGTCGCCGCGGGCGCCGACGTGGTGATGCTCGACGAGTGGACACCCGACGACGTCCGCGCGGCGCGCCGCGAGCGGGGCGACCGCCCGCGGCCGCTGCTCGAGATCTCCGGCGGGATCAATCTGGGCAACATCCGCGGCTACGCCGAGGCTGGGGCGGAGCGCATCTCGATCGGCGCGCTCACGCACTCGGCGCCCGCGCTCGACCTCTCGATGCGCGTCTCGCCGCTCTGATTCGGGTGGGGCTCCGGGGCCCGGCCCCGCAGGCGCTCCGGCCCTACTTCAGCAGCCGCTCGCGCTCGGCGATCTGTCAGGCCGTGAGGCCCATCGCGATGCTGGCCGCGAGCATCGCGGCGTACCAGAAGTCCGACGCGAGCAGGTCGAACACGAACCCGGCCGCGGGCAGGATGCCGCCGATCGCGAAGACGAACATGCGGATGCGGGGCGTGAGGAGCTTCGTGCCGAACAGCTGCGGCACCACGAGGCCGAGGACGGCCCCGGCGCCGACGAGCCCGAGGACGTCGAAGACGCGGTCGCCCCACATGACGCTGACGCCGTGGATCACGTAGGTCGCGATCACCGCCGCCGCGAACACGGCGAGCCAGCGCTCGGAGCTGGGCATCGCCTTGAACTCCTTCATCGGGTCGTGCTTCTCGCCCTGCGGGGCGCTTCCGCCCTCCTGCGACTCTTCGTAGACGTTCATGCGCGTCCCTCCCTCCCCGCGCCCCTTCCACCCCGGAACAGGCCGACGACGTATGCCGCCAACGGGCAGGCGCCGTCCCTCCGGCCGAGAAAGCCCGCGAGGAAGCTCGGGGTCCTATTCTGATAGACCCAGCCCGTCACCTCAAGGCGTTCCACCGAGAGCCCCGCGGCCGCCGCCAGCCGGGCGAGGTGCGACCGCGTGAAGCGGAGCCCCCGCCACTCCTCCCGCACGAGGAGCGAGAAGAGGAGCATCGGCGGGTGGTTGCGGTTGGGCTCGATCGCCGCCACGCGGCCCGCCGACACCCGCGCCATCTCCGCCAGCGCCGCGACCGGATCCTCGACGTGGTGGAGGAGGTTCGACTCCGCCGCGAGCGCGAACGCGCCCGCGCGGAACGGGAGCCGCGCCGCGTCGGCGCGCACCCGCGCCCCGGCCGTGTTGCGCGCGAGCATCCCCGCCGCGGCGTCCACCGCGACGACCCGGAAGCCGCGGCGGCGGAACGCCTCGGTCAGGTGCCCCGTGCCGGCGCCGACGTCGAGGATCACCTCGCCGGCCTTCAGCCCCGCCCAGCGCACGATGCGCTCCGCCTTCGGATCGGCGAACGCGCGCGCGGACGGCGCGTCGGGGGCCCGGTAGCCCGCGCGGCCCTCCCAGTAGTCGCCGCCTACGCCACGCACGCGAGGAGGAACTTCAGGTAGCGCCCCTCGGGGCACGTCGCGAGGACCGGGTGATCGGCGGCCTGGCCGCCGCGGTAGAGGATCTGCGTCTCCCGCTTGAGGTCGTACGCGGCCTCCCGGAGCGTGCGCTCGAACTCCTCCTCCTGCACGGCGCCGGAGCAGGACGAGACGGCGAGCAGGCCGCCCGGCTTCACCACGCGCATCGCGCGCAGGTGGAGGTCCCTGTACTTGCGGAGCGCCCGCGGGACCGCCGCGCGGTCGGGCGCGAGCCGCGGGGGGTCGCAGATGACGACATCGAACGTCCTCCCGCGGCGGTGGAGCTCGTTGAGCGCCTCCTGCGCGTCGCCGCGCTCGAAGCGCACCTGCCGCCCGTTGTTGAGCATCGCGTTCTCCGCGGCCAGCGCGAGCGCGGGGCCGGAGGAGTCGATCCCCAGGACCTCGTTCGCCCCGTTGACGGCGGCGTAGAGGCCGAACCCGCCCGTGTACGTGTGCAGGTCGAGGACGCTCCGGTCGCGGACGAGGCGGGCGAGGAGCTGCCGGTTGTCGCGCTGGTCCGCGAAGAAGCCCGTCTTCTGGCCCTCGCCGAGCCCGATGCGGAAGCAGACGCCGTTCTCGAGGATGGAGGGGGGTTCCGGGGGCGCGATGCCGCGCACGAGCCCGCCCTTGGCCTCGATCCCCTCGATCTCGCACGCCCACTTGTCCGGCTGCTCGAAGATGGACTGCGGCGCCACGACCTCCTCGAGCGCGTCGAGCACGAGGTCGCGGCGGCGGTGCATCCCGATCGTCGAGAACTGCACGACGAGGTGGCCCGCGAAGTGGTCGACCACGAGGCCGGGGAGGTAGTCCCCCTCCGAGTGGACGAGCCGGTAGGCGTCGGTCACGACCGGGAGGTCCAGGGTCTCGTGCCGGAGCCGGAGCGCGCGGGCGACCCGGTCCCTGAAGAACAGGGCGTCGGGCTCCTTGGCCTCCGGCTCCCGGCTGAGGACCCGGACCGCGATCTTCGAGCGGGGGCTGTAGAACCCCTGTCCCAAAACGCGCCCGTCCCCGTCCGCCACCTGCACCATGGCCCCGGCGTCCACATCCCCGGACACGTGCTCGATGGAATCCCTGAACACCCAGGGATGCCCCCGCCACAAGGGCTTGGCGCGGCCGCGCTTGACGACGACGGTGCCCACCGGAGGGAGAGTCTAACGGGGACGACAGCCGTGCCAGAAGGGGTCACCTCCGTATCCGGCCCCCGGCCCCCCCGCTCCTTCTCCCCGAGGACACCCGGTGGACTCCGGCCGCTCCTGTGATTGTCTTCCCCTTGGGTATGGGGCCATGGGTCTCCTGAACTCGTTTTCCCGCCGGCTTGGCCTGCTGGCGCTCGTCTGCTGCGCCGCCTGCGGCACGACGATGCCGTTCACCATGCAGGAGGAGCGGCTCGCGCCCGAGCCGCCCCGGAAGACGCCCGCCGTGAGCGAGGCGGCCCCGCACCTCGTCGCCTATCCGGGCATCCAGGTGTCCTACGTCGCCAACGCCGACGGGGACGTCTACTTCTACCGCGACCTCTACTACACGTTCTTCGACGGCAACTGGTTCTGCGCCCAGGCGCTCCGCGGGCCGTGGAACTTCATCGAGATGAAGTACGTGCCCAGCGACCTGTTCCGGGTGCGCGGCCATCGGCCGCCGTCGCTCAGATAGGCGGACGGCCGCAGGCCCCTCGGCCCGGCAGCCTAGGCTCTGTCTGAAAAGTCGCCTGGATTCGACCGGCTGCGGCTGCGCCGGCCTGCGTCGCGCCTCCTCGCAGTACTTCTCCGTCAGTAC
>DASUGR010000234.1:0-19813 GCA_036273915.1 Planctomycetota bacterium
TGGGAGAGGAGGCGGCGCGCCGCGGCCGAGGCGGCGCCCGGGGCCGCCGCCCACGGACAGGCGGGCGGCACCACGCCGGTGAGCGTGACGTCGCGCGTGACGACCCGCGCGAGCGGGCCGACGCGCGCCGGCACCGCCTCGGCCCACGCGTCCACGTCCTCCCGCGCCGGAAGCGCGGCCGCGGCGCCCACCCACTCGAACGGGCTCGCCGCGTCGAGGATGTGGAGGCGGCCCTCGAGGTGCGCGTCGACGACCTCGGCGCTGTAGATCTCCGAGAGCGCGTACTGGCCGAGCACGGCCTCGGCGACCGTGCGCTTCAGGTCCTCCGGCCCGGCGGCGCGCCACGCGCCCTCCTTGCCGCCGCGCAGGAGCCGCTCGATGTCGTAGCGCGGCAGCCCGACGAGCGCCTGCCGGCCGACGCGGTCCGGATACCCGAGCTCGAAGAGCTCCGCCTCGACGAGCGCGCGGATGACCGACGTCGTGATCCGCGTCACGCCGCGCGCGAAGACCTTCGCCTCGACGCTCGCGGCCACCTTGCCCGCCACCTTCTCGTCGAGGTCCGCCTCGCGGACGAGCGCCTCCGCGATCCGCGCCTTCGACCAGGGCGACACGCGCGCCTTGCCGGGGTTGCCGACGAGCGGCCCGCCGGGCCCCCCTCCGTGGACGCTCACCTGCTCCCGCGCCCGTGCCCGCCGCTCGCGGTAGAGGATGTAGGCCTTCGCCATCTTCGCGTGGCCGGTCTCGATCAGGACCTTCTCGACCATGTCCTGGATCTCCTCGATCCCGGGCACGGCGCCGGGGAAGCGCTTCTCGAGGAAGAGCGTGACGACGCCCGCCAGCTCCTCGGCGAGGAACCGGTCGTCGCGGCCGACGGCGCAGCCGGCCTTGTGGATCGCGTCGGCGATCTTCGTCTCGTCGAAATCGACGAGCCGCCCGTCGCGCTTCCGGACCCGCGTGATGCGGCCGATCACTTCTTCTTCTTCGGCGGCGGCGGCGCCTCGGCACCCCCGCGGCTCGACTCCTTGAGCATGGGCTGGATCTCCTCCACGAACTCTGCGACGTCCTTGAAGTCGCGGTAGACCGAGGCGAAGCGCACGTACGCGACGGGGTCGACCTTGCGCAGCTCGCGCATGACCTGCCGCCCGATGAACTTGCTCGGGACCTCCCGCTCGAACTGGTCCGTCACATGATGCTCGATACGGGAGACGATCTCTTCGAGGGTATCCATGCTCACGGGTCTTTTTTCGCACGCCTTGAGGATGCCCATCAGGATCTTCCGGCGGTCGAAGGGCTCCCGCCGGCCGTCCTTCTTCACCACCCGGAGGGGGGACTCCTCGATCCGCTCGTAGCTCGTGTACCGGCGACTGCAGGAGAGGCACTCCCGGCGGCGGCGGATCGCGAACCCGTCCGCGCTCGCGCGCGAATCGACCACCCGGCTGTGGTCCGCCTTGCAGAAGGGGCACTTCATGAGACGCCCTGATTCCCCTTGCGGACACACGATAAGGGCATCGCGGCACGCTAGCACACTACCCCTAGTGTGTCAATCCGAGGGGGCTCCGGGGGCCGCCACGGCAGCCCCTCCTTGACGGGCCCCCCCTCCGCTCGGATACTTAGCCGACTTCCAGGACAGCAGTCGAAGGGCGGGCCTCGGCGGGCCCGGTGTGGCCTCGTTGGCGCAGATCGCGATCATCTCGGACATCCACGCGAACCTCGAGGCGCTCGAGGTCGTCCTCGCCGACATCAAGAAGCGGATGATCAAGGACATCGTCTGCCTCGGCGACATCATCGGGTACGGCCCGAACCCCCGCGAGTGCCTCCGGCTCCTCATGAACTGCAAGATGGTCCTCATGGGGAACCACGAGGAGGCGGTCCTCTACTACGGCGAGGACTTCAACCCGAAGGCACGCGAGGCGATCGACTGGACGCGCGACCAGCTGAACCGCTCCGACTGCCCGAAGGAGGAGAACTACGACCTCTGGAACTTCCTCGGCGTGATGGAGCAGATCATCGAGACCGAGGACGCGATGTTCGTCCACGCGTCGCCGCGCGACCCCACGAAGGAGTACGTGACGCCGGACGACACCAAGAAGAACCGCGAGAAGCTCCAGGACATCTTCACCCGCTTCCCGCGGGTCTGCTTCATCGGCCACTCGCACATCCCGGGCGTGTACACGCAGGAGCTGCGCTACATCGACCCGAAGACGATCGGGCAGGAGTACACGCTCGAGGAGGGCCGGAAGGCGCTCATCAACGCGGGCGCGGTCGGCCAGCCCCGCGACGGCGACCCGCGCGCCTCCTACATCACGTACGACGGGAAGCGGATCCGGTTCCATCGCCTCGACTACGACTTCAAGAAGACGATGGAGAAGATCTACGCCGAGGACCGCCTCCCGAACTACCTGGCCGACCGGTTGGCGGTCGGGAGGTAGGCCGCGCCCCCCGGACCCCCTCCGTCTCGCCCGCAGGCCGATTCCCGCCCCCTTCGGTTAGGCTTTTCCCTTCCCCATGGGACGCCAGATCCTCACGTTCGCGATCGTCTTCATCGTCCTCATGTTCATCATGCCGAAGGCGTGCACCGCGCCGTCGGCCAAGGGCGGCCTCCCGGTGGAGACGCCGGACCCGCTCCCGGAGGGCGCGGCGGTGCTGAAGCAGGGGGGCACCGAGGTCGTCCTCGGGCCCGACGGCTCCGTCGCCTCGATCACGGCCGGGGGCGTGCCGGTCATGCGGCCCGTCGCGGCGAGCCGGCGCCCCTTCCACCTCTTCCTCAGGAAGACCGAGAACGCTCTCGCGATCCCGGACGCCGGCTGGAAGGGGGAGGACGTGCCGGGCGGCCGCAAGTTCGTCTACGCCGACGAGAAGCTGACCGTCGAACGGACGGTGCGCCTCGCGGAGGACGGGTGCTCGCTCGCGTTCGAGCTGAGGATCAAGGGGCTCCCGGCGGACGACAACGTCTTCGGGCTCACCGGCGCATCCGGGATCGAGCTCGCGGCCGAGGGGGCCGAGCCGCCGTTCGCGTTCACCGAGGTCTCGGGCGGGAAGCCGCGGATCCTGTCCTTCACGTCGCTGAAGCAGTCGCGGGAGGCGGGCGAGCGGCCGTACGCGTGGGCGGAGGAGCCCGGCGCCGACGAGCGGCTGAGCCGCTTCGGCCTCTTCGGCCACGCCTACTGCCTCGCGCTTGCGGACCTTCCCCAGGTCGCGAAGCTCTTCGTGGACGTGTACCGCTCCAACCGCGGCGAGGGCGGCGAGACGGACGAGGCCGAGACCTGGCTCGAGCTGGTCGCGAAGGACGGCGACTACAGCGGGAGCTTCGCGCTCCGCTGGACGCCCCGGACCGAGGCGACCGCCACGTTCCCGGCGTCGCAGACGCGTCCGGGCAGGAGCCACATCCTCGAGGACGGGACCTTCCGCGTGGTCCTCACCGACCGCGGGGCCGCGATCCTCGAGATGTGGCTCAAGAAGTTCTCGACCGTCGCGGGCGAGCCCCCGTCGGAGACGACGTGGATCCCGATCCTCAACGGCGGGACGCCGGAGGGCGACCGCGCGCTCACGCTCGTCGCGGAGGGCCACGGCTGCGACCTCGGCCACGAGATCTGGGACATGGCGCCGGCCGAGGACGGGCGCTCGGTGCTCTTCACGCTCACGGCGCCGGACGGCTGGAAGTTCTTGAAGCGTCTGACGCTCCCGGAAGGGGACCGCTACGACCTCGGGGTCGAGGTCGGGGTCGAGGCGCCGGCGGGCGCGAGCGCGTCGCAGGCGCTCCTCGGCCTCATCGGGCCCTCGGGCAGCTACATCGTGGACAGCTACCGCGGGATCATCGGCGCCGAAGTGCCCTCGACGTTCATCCTCGACCGGGACGGCGAGGACGAGTCGAAGTCGATCGAGAAGCTCAAGAGCGGGATCCTCGACCGGACCTACTCCGAGGAGCGGCGCGGCACGTTCCGGGCCGTGGGCACGCGCGGGACCTATTTCGTCTGCGCGCTCGTCTCCGAGGACCCGAAGAACGCGGTCACGAGCGCGATCGGCAAGTGGATCCAGCTCGACCGGGCGCAGCCCCGCGCCGACCGCGAGCCGCCGACCAAGGACAGCATGCTCGGCCGCGTCGGCCTCGCGCTGCCGCTGGAGGGCGGCCGCGCCTCGCAGAGGTTCCGTCTCTACGCCGGGCCCAACGAGCTCTCGGCGTTGAAGGCGCTCGAGATCGGCGGCAGCGTGAACTTCGGCTTCTTCGGCACGATCGGCCGCGCGCTCATGTGGCTCATGAAGGGGCTCCATGGCCTCGTGGGCTCCTTCGGCATCGCGATCATGCTGATGACCGTGATCGTGCGCGCGCTGCTCGCCCCGATCTCGTTCAAGACGCAGCTGTCGATGCAGCGCTACGGCAAGCGCATCCAGAAGATCAAGCCGCTGCTCGACGAGATCCAGAAGAAGCACGCGAAGGATCCGCAGCGGATGAACCAGGAGCGGATGCGGGTGATGAAGGAGCACGGCGTGGGCCTGCCGCTCGGCTGCCTGATGATGTTCTTCCAGATCCCGATCTGGTACGGGCTCTTCCAGGCGCTGCGCGTCGAGTTCGCCCTCCGGCACCAGCCGTTCCTCTGGGCGCACGACCTCTCGATGCCCGACCGGCTCTTCGGGCTCCCGTTCTTCCCGCACTGGTTCAACCTGCTGCCGATCCTCATGCTCGTGCTTTGGGTGCTCCAGCAGAAGCTCGCGCCCACCCCGGGGTCGAGCGACGACCCGCAGGTCAAGATGCAGATGAAGATGATGAAGTTCATGCCCTACGTCTTCTTCTTCATGCTCTACAACTACGCGGCGGCGCTCGCGCTCTACATGTGCATGTCGTCGTGCTGGACGATCGCGGAGAGCAAGCTCGTCCGCCGCGCGATCGCGAAGCTCGGGTAGGCCACGCTAGAGCAGCCCGGTTTCCTTGAAGCTCGCGTAGATCCCGTCGCCCACGATCACGTGGTCGAGCACGCGGATCCCGAGGAGCTCCGCCGCGTGCACGAGGCGCCGCGTCACCGCGACGTCCTCGTCGGAGGGGCGCGGGTCGCCGGACGGGTGGTTGTGGACGAGCACGACCGCGCCCGCCGACTCGCGGACCGCCGGGAGGAACACCTCGCGCGGGTGCACGATCGAGGTGGTGAGCGACCCCTCGGATACGATCTCCTCGCCGAGCACGCGGTGGCGCGCGTCGAGGAGCACGACGAGGAACATCTCGCGCTTCTTGTCGCGCAGCACGCCGTGGTAGTGGTCGAAGATCTGGCGCGGGTTCGCGAAGAGCATGCCCTGCCGCATGCGCTCGCACATCAGCCGCCGCGAGAGGCCGAAGAGCGCCGCCAGCCGCGCCGCCTGGAGGCCGCCGACGCCCTTCCGGTCCATGAGCTCGCGCGGCGCCCGCGTGGCGAGCCGGCGGAGCGACCCGTGCTCGAGCAGGAGCTCGCGCGCCACCTCGATCGCGGTGCGGCCGCCGTTCCGGCCGAGGACGAGCGAGAGCAGCTCGTCGTCCGCGAGGGAGTCGGGGCCGAGGCGGAGCAGACGTTCGCGGGGGGTCTCGGGAGCGATGGTTTCCACCCCTCTATCGTCGGGAGCGGGTGTCACCGAGCCTCAGCTCCGACACACGGCGGGAACCCTCATCGCAGGCCGGCTCTCCATTTTTCGAAGAGCGTTTCCCGCGACTCCCCGAACACGTCGCGGAACGCCTCGGCCTCCCCCTTGCCGGCCCCGAGCTCACGGAGCAGCCGCAGGAGCGCGCCGCGCTGCCCGTCGTCGAGGTACCGCGCGAAGGCGAGCGCCGTGTCGTAGAAGACCGCGACGCGGCGCGGATCGCCTTCCGCGAGGATCGCGGCGGACAGAAGGGTGTCGGGCAGCTCCCCCGCATCCCGCAGGCGCGCCGCGGCCTCCTCCGCGCTCCGGCCCTCCTCGATCTGCGCCAGCCCCTCGTGGAGCCACACCGGCGCCCCTGGCGCGATGGCGCGGATCACGTGGTGCGTCATCTCGTGGACGATGGTGCCGGCGAGCCTCCCCGGATCGTCGCGGCTTCCGAGCGAGAGCCGGATCGTGCCGTCGGAGACGCCCTTCACCCAACCGTGGAGCGCGGTCACGTTCCGGAACTCCGCCGGGGTGTAGAGCGTCACGACGATGCGCGGCGGGTAGGTGCCGTAGAGGGCCCCGAGGCGGCCGCGCGCCTCCTCGCAGAGCACGAGGACGGCCTGCGCCCGATCCGGGGCGATCCCGGGCGAGTACCGCAGGCGGAAGAACGGGCCCGGGATCTCCACGAACGACGCCTCGACCTGCCGCTCGCGCTCCGCGTCGGCGAGGCTCCGCAGGATCCCGGCGTCGCCGGGGCGGAGCTCGGAGGCGCGGCGCCACCGCACGATCGCCGCGTCCAGGTCGCGGTCGACGTAGGCGATCCGCGCGAGTCCCTCGAGGGCCTCCAGGTGGTCGGGGTCGCCCGCCAGCGCCAGCTCGAGGTCCGCGCGAGCCGCCTCGCGCAAGCCGTCGTCGCCGCCCGCGAGCCGCGCCCGCGCCAGCAGCACGCGGTAGGCGATCCGCGACGGGTGCAGCCGCGTCGCCCGCTCGAGGAGCCGCAGCGCCTCGCCCACGTCGCGATCGCGCAGCCGCTCTTCGCCGCAGCACGCGAGCGCCGCCGCGAGGTTGCGCCGGAGCACGAGGGCATCCGGGTGCTCCTCGAGCGCCTCCTCGAAGGCCTTGCGCGCCCCGTCCGCGTGCCCGAGGGAGAGCTCGCGGATCCCAGCCTCGTTCAGCGGGACGGCGGGGTCGGCCGCGAACGAGCCGGCGGCCGCCATGAGCAGCGCGAACGCGACACGCAGCCGCATGCGCGCCATTACATCATGGGGATGCGGGGGGGGTCCGGGGGACGCGGACGCCTGGGGCGCCCGCGCGGCGGCCTGCCTACCGGTCCTCGACGCGGATCTCGACGCGCCGGTTCTTCCACTTGTTGACGTCGCTCGTGTTCGGCGCGACCGGGCGGTTGGGGCCGAAGCCGGCGACCGACACGCGCGACGCCGCGACGCCGCCGTCCTTCACGAGGTAGTCGTAGACGGCGAACGCGCGGCCGACCGAGAGCTCGATGTTGCCGCGCGGGTACTTCTTGCGCGTCTCTTCCTTCGTGACCGGCACGTTGTCGGTGTGCCCCTCGATGCTGATCTTCTGGTTCCCGCCCTGCAGCGCCTCGGCCACGCGGCCGAGGGCGCGGCGGCCGTCGTCGCTGAGGTCGCTCGAGCCGGTGCCGAAGAGCACCGACTCGCGCAGCACGAAGCGGTACCCGCTGCCGCTGTCGCGGATCACCTCGATCTGGTTGTCGCCCTTGAAGCGCTCGAGGATGCGGCGGACGCTCTCGCTCATCTCGCCCTTGGCCTCCTCGACGGCCTGCTGGGCGCTGCCGGCCTTCGCGACCTTGGCCTCGAGTTCCTTCACCCGGCGGTCGAGCGCGTCGCGATCGGCCGCAAGCTGGTTGATCTTCTCCTGCTGCTGCTCGATGACGCCAGCCTGGTTCCGGAGCTCAGCCTCCTGCTGCTCCGTCCGCGGCGCCGTCTGGCACGAAGCGCCGATCAGCAGAAACACCACGGCCACGATCCTCAAGCACGCTCCGGTCACGGGTCTCTCCTCTTGGGCTTCTTGCGCTTAGCCGCCGCCGGGGTTGGACTTCATGGTGGTGCCGGCCTTGATCCTGCCCTCGACCTTCTTCTTCGAGCCGAAGCCGTCGTAGATCAGGTCCGACATGCTGCGGAACATGCCGTTCCCCAGCGGTCCGCTGCCGGTCTCGTTGCCGCTCGTGCGGAACGAGAGCGCCACCGCGAGGAGCAGGATGACGGCCGTGAGGACGAGCGCGAAGGTGAGGCCCGGGCTGCCCGCGGGCGGCTCGGTGGCCGCGCGCGTGCGGCCGCGCGTGGCGGTGGCGGCCTTCGCGCGGCCGGCGCCGACCTCCTCGACCTCCTCCTCCTCGACCTCCTGGGTCAGGTCGGCGGACAGGTCGATCGGCTCGGTGCTCATGCCGACGTCCTCGGCCTTGCCCTTGGGCTCGATGAAGGTGTCCTGGGAGGAGATCTCGCGCCCCCGGGCCCCTTCGCCGATCTGGACCTTGTCCTCGCCGCTCTCGAAGACGAGATCGTCGGTGAGCGTCTCGCCCGACTCCTCGAACGCGGGGGCCTCGTCCTCCAGCGTGATCTCGGAGAGGACCGTCTCGGAGGTCTCGGACCCGGTGCCCTTCGACACGAGCTTGTCGATCTCGGACTTCTTGAACTTCATCACGTCGCCTTCGCGGAAGGCGGAGATCTCGCCCTCCGAGACCAGACGCTTGAGCTTGTTCTGGTCGATCTTCAGCTGACGGACGACCTCGTCGAAGGTGTAGAACTCGCCACTCTTTGCCATGTTCGTCCTTGCGCTATCGCGCTACTTGCCCGCGGCGGCCTTGGCCGCCTGCCGGCTGACCTCCTGCTGGTACAGCTGCCGCATCTGTTCGTAGGAGAACTCGGAGATGTCCTTGTACCCGGACACCTTGAGATCGTACTCGATCTTCCGGCTCGCCAGGTACTCGAGACCCTGGCCGGCCTGGAAGCGGTAGACCGCGACCTGCTCCTGCATCGAGTCGACGAGGAACAGCACCGACTCGCCGGTCACCGTCGGGCACGTGACGGCGACGAAGCGGTTGTTGCTGTCCGAGTCGGTCGAGCGGTTCGCGGTCGTGCGCGACTCGAGCCCGGGGCGGATGTTCGGCGGCGGCGGGACCGGCGCCGGCTGCTGCGGACCGTTGACGGGGATCTCGGGCTTCACGCCGCCCGGCGTGCCCGTGCCCTGCGCGGACGCCTCGGGGAGGACGCGGATCTCCTGCCCGAGAAGCAGCCCGACGCAGAAGAGCAGCATCGCTGCCAAGGTGGCGATCACATAATCCCGACGATCACGCATGGTGAAGCTCCCGGGGCACCGGGGAAGGCGCATTGTGACAACTTCCGGCCGCCCCTTCAACCCCCCCACCCTGCCACGCGGGGGTCACGGCGGGGTCATGGCCTGGGGTTCCGGGGCCCTGCCCCCCTTCTCCCCCCCGGCCCCCCCTCATCCCCCGATCGGCAGGCGCATGAGGACGGTCGTGCCCTTCCCCTTCTCGGTGCGGATGTCCATGGTCCCGCCGTGCTCGGTCACGATGAACTGGACGATCGCGAGCCCGAGGCCGGTCCCCTCCGGCTTCGTCGTGAAGAAGAGGTCGACGCACTGGCCCGCCGTAACCGGGTCCATGCCCACGCCGTTGTCCGTGACCTCCACGACCGCCTCGGCGCCCTCCCGCCGCGCCTCGAGCCTCACCGTGCCCGCCTGCCCCTCCGGGATCGCGTCCTCCGCGTTGAGCACGAGGTTCAGGATGGCCTGCGTGAGCTCCTGCGCGTCGCCCACGACGCCCGTGACCGGGCGGTCCGCGCGGACCTCGAGCGTGATGCCCCGGCGCTCCGCGCGGTGGCTCGCGAGACCCGCGGCCCGCCGGCAGGCGTCGGCCACGTCGACGTCCGACGGCTCGCGGCGACGCGGCGCGAAGTGGAGCATCCGCTCGACGATCGTCCGGATCCGGTCGAGGCCGTCGAACACGAGGTCGAAGTACTCGGCACGGCGGTCCGGCGCCAGCTCGCCCTCCCGCAGGCGACGCAGCGCGTTGAGGACGCCGCCCAAGGGGTTGTTGATCTCGTGGGCGAACCCCGCGGCGAGCGTGCCCGTGGAGGCCAGGCGCTGCGCGACGACGAGGCGGTTCTCGGCCGCCTTGGCTCGCGACAGGGCGTCCAAGACGCGCTCCTCGAGGCGGGTCTGGTACTCGTGGACCTCCTGCGCCATGCGGTTGAAGCCGTCCACGAGGTTCCCGACCTCGTCGTTCGCGCGGGGCCGCGGCACGTCGGGGGGCGGCTTCCCCTCCGCCACCGCCCGCGCCGCCTCCGAGAGCTGCTCGAGCGGCCGCAGCACGAGCCGGCGGAGGACGAGGAAGGTCGCGCCGATGAGCAGGATCGTGCCGGAGCCGAAGAGGATGTAGGCCTGCCGGAGCCCCTCGAGCGCGCCCTCCCGCGCGTACTCCGTGAAGGCGACGTGGCACGCGCTCCAGGCGGCGCGCGGCGAGGGGTCGATGCGCGTGAAGCCGTCCGCGTCGAGCTCGAACATCGGCTGCTTCTCGTCCACGAGCTCCCGCAGGCGGTCCGCGAGCCGGTGGACTTCGGCCTCCGCGTCGGGCGTCCAGCTGCCCTCGATCTCGTCGCTCTGGGGGCGCAGCCTCACGACGTACCGGATCGTGCGGAGGCGACCCACCGCCTCGAGATCGGCCTCCTCGGAGATGCGGAACGCGTCCAGCAGCGCCTCGGGCGAGACCTGCGCGCTGCTCGCGGCGGTCTCGAGGCCGAGCCAGACGACGAGCAGCAGGAGCCCGACGTTGACCGCCCCGATGACGATGAGCAGGCGGAGACGTAGGGACACGGGCTCCTACCCCGGCCGCGCGGCCGCCGCGAGCGCCGGCCGCGGGGCGGCCGGTCGGCCCGGCTGCCCCCGCGCCGGGAGGCTCACTTGCCGCCCGTGAGCTGCTCGATGATCTTCAGCAGCGGCAGGAAGAGCGCCAGCACGATGCAGAAGACCGCTCCGCCCATCACGACGATGAGCAGCGGCTCGAGGAGCGAGGTGAGGCTCGCGACCGCCACGTCGACCTCGTCGTCGTAGTTGTCGGCGACCTTGATGAGCATCTTGTCGAGCTCGCCCGTCTTCTCCCCGACGTCGATCATGTTGATGACGAGGTCGTCGAAGATCTTCGTCTTCTGGTTCGCGAGCGGCTCGGCGATCGATTCGCCCTCCCGGATGGCGCCGTGGAGCTCGCCGATGATGCGGCTCATGACCGCGTTGCCGGCCGCCCCCTGGCAGATCTCCAGGGCCTCGAGGATCGGCACGCCCGACGAGATCAGGGTGCCGAACGTGCGCGTGAAGCGCGCGACGAGGACCTTCCGGTAGAGCCCCCCGACCACCGGCATCTTGAGTCGCAGGGAGTCGAGGAAATAGCGCCCGCCGGGCGACATCCCGATGGCCCTCGGGATGCCCCAGATCACGAGGCCGAGGCCGAGGAGGAAGGCCCACCACCACTGGACGAGCCACTTCGAGATGTTCATCATCACCTTGGTGATGCCGGGCAGCCCCTCGTGACCGCCGGGGAGCTGCTTGAACACCGTCTCGAACTTCGGGACGACGCTCGTCATGATGAAGAGCAGGATCGCGATGATCACGATCAGGACCGCGACCGGGTAGGTCGCGGCGCCTTTGACCTGGCGCTTGAGCTTCTCGCTCTTCTCCTTGAAGCTCGCGAGGCGCGCGAGGATCACGTCCAAGACGCCGCCTGCCTCGCCGGCGCGGACCATGTTCACGTAGAGGGTGTCGAACACCCGCGGGTGCTTGGCGAGCGCCTCCGAGAGGCTCGAGCCGGACTCGACGTCGTCGGTGACGCCGACGAGGACGTTCTTGAACCCCCCCTTCCGGAGCTGCCCCTCGAGGATCTTCAAGCAGGAGACGATGGGCAGGCCTGCGTCCTGAAGCGTGCTCAGCTGGGTCGTGAACTGGGTAAGCAGCTTCTCGGAGACGCCGCCGATCAGGCCCCCCGTCCTCTTCGCGGGGGCCGCGGTGGCCACTGCCGGCGCCTTCTTGCTCGCCATCGATGCTCCTTTCGGTGCCCTCGTACCTGCCGTACCCGCTACCCGCTGGGGGCAGAGGGTCCCACATCATTCAAAAACCGCGGCGTAAACGCAACGCTCACCCGCCGCAGGGGGATCGGGGTGGGGTCCGGGGAGGGGGTCGGCCCCCGGACCCCCCCCTGCTCCGCCCGCCCCCGCGGCCCGCCCCGCCGGGAGGCCGGCCCCTACAGCATGACCATGGTCTCGCGGATGACCTCTTCGACCGTCGTCGTCCCGTCGAAGATCGCGAGAAGCCCGCTCTCGCGCAGGGTGCGCATGCCCTCCCGCCTCGCCAGGTCCCGGATGTGCGAGGTGGGCGCCTTGTCCATGATCTTCTCCCGGACCGCGTCCGAGACGACCATGATCTCGAAGATCGCCATGCGGCCCCTGTAGCCCGTGCCGTTGCAGGCGTTGCAGCCCTTGCCGTACGCGAACTTCTTCCCGGCGACCTGCTCCGGGGCGATGTCCAGCTCCCGGAGGATCTCGATCGACGGCTCGTACCAGGTCTTGCACGCCGTGCAGACCCGGCGGACGAGGCGCTGGCCCACCACGCCTTCCAGCGTGGCCGCGATCAGGAACGGCTCCACGCCGATGTCCACGAGGCGCGTGATCGCCAGCGGGGCGTCGTTCGTGTGGAGCGTCGAGAACACCACGTGGCCCGTCAGCGACGCCTCGATCGAGATCTGGGCCGTCTCGCGGTCGCGGATCTCGCCCACGAGGATCATGTCCGGGTCCTGGCGCAGGATCGACCGAAGGCAGGCCGCGTAGGTGACGCCGATCTCCTCGTTGATCTGCACCTGGACGATGCCCTCGAGGTCGTACTCCACCGGGTCCTCGGTGGTGATGATCTTCATGGACACGTCGTTGGCCAGGTTGAGCGCGCTGTAGAGCGTGGTGGTCTTGCCGGAGCCGGTCGGGCCCGTCACGAGGATGATCCCGTGCGGGAGGTCGATCATCTGCTTGATCTTGTCGATCTCGTCCTCGCGGAGCCCGATCTGCGTGAGGTCGAGGCTCACCACCGACCGGTCGAGCACGCGCATGACGCACGACTCGCCGAACATCGTCGGGAGCGTCGAGATGCGGAGGTCGACCGGGCGCCCGCCGATCGCGAGGTCGATGCGGCCGTCCTGCGGCACGCGCGTCTCGGAGATGTCGAGGCCGCTCATGACCTTCACGCGGCTGATCAGCGCGCCGGCGAGGTGGAGCGGCGGCGCCTCGAGCTCGTACAGGACGCCGTCCACCCGGTAGCGGATCTTGAACTCGTCCTCGAAGGGCTCGAGGTGGATGTCGGAGGCGCGGTCGCGGATCGCCTGGTAGAGGATGTAGTTGAGGAGTTTGCGGACGGGCGCCGCGTTCGCCATCTCCTCGACGTCCTCGAGGTCGGTCACGCCCGTGCCCGCACCCGAGCGCCGCGCCTGCTTCCCCTTCGACGGGACGAGGCCGCCCTCCTCGATCTCCTTGAGGATCGAGGCCATGACGTTCTGCTCCTTGCCGTAGGCCTTCTCGATCGCGGCGGCCACCTGCGACGGCTCCGCGACGACCCCCTTCACCTCGCAGTTCGCGGTGAACCGGATGTCGTCGAGCGCGCCCTTGTTCATCGCGTCGGCCATGGCGACGACGAGCGTGGTCCCGTCGAAGCTCACCGGCACGATCTGGAAGGGGCGCGCGTACGACTCGTCCACCTTCGAGACGGCGTCCTTCGCCGGCTCGTAGTTCTTGAGGTCGATCACCTCGAGGCCGGCCTGTTTCCCGAGCGCGACCATCAGCTGGTCCTCGGTGATCGCGCCCATCTTGACGAGCGCCTGCCCGATCCGGCCCCCGTCCTTCTTCTGGAGGCCGAGCGCCTCCTGGACCTGCCCCTCGTGGATGAGGCGCATCTCCTTCAGGACCTGCCCGATGAGCTTCTTCCTGACGCCGAACCTGTCGACCGCCACTACGCCGTCCCTTCCGCGAGCTTGTCCAGGAGCGTGCGGGGCTGCTGGGCCCACTCCATCGCCGTCTCCTTCGTGATCTTGCCCGCCTTGATGAGCTCGAGGAGGTGGTCGTCGAGCAGGTGCATGCCGAGCCCCTTGCTCGTCTGGATCGTCGACGGGATCTTGAACGTCTCCGCCTTGCGGATGTGGTTTTCGATCGCGGGGGTCACGATCATCACCTCGAACCCGGCGATCACGCCGGGCTTGTCGGCGCGCGGCATCAGGACCTGCGACACGACCGCGAGGATCGACACCGACAGCTGCACGCGCACCTGCTCCTGCTGGTCGTGCGGGAACTGGTCGATGATGCGGTCCATCGTGCGCGCGGAGCCGGTCGTGTGCAGGGTGCCGAACACGAGGTGGCCGGTCTCGGCGGCGGTGATCGCCGTCGAGATCGTCTCCTTGTCGCGCATCTCCCCGAGCAGGATCACGTCCGGGTCCTGGCGCAGGCCGCGCCGCAGGCCCTCGGCGAACGAGGTGACGTCCACGCCCACCTCGCGCTGGTTCACGATCGACTTCTTGTGCTCGTGGTAGTACTCGATCGGGTCCTCGATCGTGATGATGTGGCAGTCGAGATTCGTGTTGACCGCATCGATCATGGTCGCGAGCGTGGTCGTCTTGCCGGACCCGGTCGGGCCCGTCACGAGGATGAGCCCGCGCGGCCGCGCGCAGAGGTCGCGGACCGACTGGGGCAGGCCGATCTCGTCGAACGAGAGGAGGCGGCTCGGGATCAGGCGCGCGACCATCGAGGCCTGACCGCGCTGGCGGAAGATCGCCACGCGGAAGCGGGCGCGGTCGCCGTGCGCGAAGCCGAAGTCCGCGCTCCCCGTCTCGCGGAACTCGGTCAGCATGCGCTCCGGCGAGATCGACTCGACGAGCGTCATGGTGTCCGCCGACGTGAGCGGCGGATGGCGCACGTTCTTCAGGCGCCCGTGGACCCGCAGCACCGGGGGCCGGCCGACGGTGATGTGGACGTCGGACGCCCCGGACTCCACCATCAGGTCGAACAGCTGCGGCATGGTCAGGAACAACGCGGCCTCCTTCCCCGGAGCCCCTTCCGATCGCCGCCGCGGAGACGCACCGATCCCGCCACGGTCAGACGTCCAGGGCCGCCCCGACGACCCGGAGGACCTCGTCCACGGAGGCCACGCCCGCGAGGATCTTGCGCACGCCGTCCTCGCGCAGCGTGAGCATCCCGCACGACGCCCGCGCCTGGTTGCGGAGCTCGAGCGTGGACGCTCCCTTGAAGGTCAGGTCGCGTATGCGACTGTCCATCTCGAACATCTCGAAGATGCCCTTCCGCCCCCGGTACCCCTCGTACCGGCACTCCGGGCACCCGACCGCCTTGTAGATCGTCCTCCCCGCGATCTGGTCCGGCTTGATCCCGAGCGCGCGGAGCTTCGCCGGCTCGGGCTCCCACGGCGCCTTGCAGTTCGGGCAGAGGAGGCGCATGAGACGCTGGGCCATCACGGCGAGCACGGCGGTCGACACGAGGAACGGCTTCACGCCGAGGTCGATCAGGCGGGTGATGGCCGACGGGGCGTCGTTGGTGTGGAGCGTGGAGAACACGAGGTGGCCGGTCAGCGCGGCCTGGATCGCGATCTCCGCCGTCTCGAGGTCGCGGATCTCGCCGACGAGGATGATGTTCGGCGCCTGGCGCAGCATCGCGCGCAGGATCCTCGCGAAATCGAGCCCGATCTGGTGCTTCACCTCGCACTGGTTGATGCCCTTCAGGTGGTACTCGATCGGGTTCTCCGCCGTGATGATCTTCACGTTCGGCTTGTTGAGCTCCTGGAGCGCGGCGTAGAGCGTCGTCGTCTTGCCGGACCCCGTCGGGCCGGTGACAAGGAAGATGCCGTTCGGCTTCTTGATGATGCGATTGAACCGCTGGTGGTCGTCGGGGTGGAAGCCGAGCTTCTCCAGGTTGACGAGCGCGACCTCCTTGTCGAGGATGCGCATGACGATCGACTCGCCGTGCGTCGCGGGCAGCGCGGAGACGCGCAGGTCGATCGGCCGGCCGAGCAGGTCGATCTGGATGCGGCCGTCCTGCGGCTTCCGCTTCTCGGCGATGTCCATCTTCGCCATGATCTTCAGGCGGGAGAGGACCGACCCCTGGATGTCTTTCGGGAGAGACTTCGCCTCGAAGCAGAGGCCGTCGACCCGGTAGCGGACGCGGATGCGCTCGGCCATCGGCTCGACGTGCACGTCCGAGGCGCGCGCGCGGAGCGCCTCCTCGAGCATCGTGTGGACGAGCTTGATGATCGGGGCGTCCTCGTCGCCCGCCGCCTCGGCCTCGGCGAGCGCCGCCGCCCCCTTCTTCTCGATCCGGTGGCCGACGCCGTAGTACTCGGCCATCGCGTTGTTGAGGGCGGTCGGGGTCGTGAGCGCGAACTTCACCTCGGCGTTGAGCACGAACTGGAGCCCGTCGGCCTGGTAGACCTGCGCCGGGTCGGCGATCGCGCAGATGACCTGCCGCCCCTGCTTCTTGACCGGCACCATGCGGTACTCGGCGACCGTCTTCGTGTCGACGAGGTCGACGACGTCGGCCGGCAGCTTCGCCTTCTCGAGATCGACGTAGGGGAGCTTGTTCTGACGGCAGAGGGCCCGCGCGATCTGCTCCTCCGTCGCCATCTTGAGGTCGACGAGGGCCTCCCCCAGCCGCCCGCCGGTCCGGCGGGCGTGCGTCAGCGCCTCCTCGATCTTCTCGGGGGTGACGAGACCCATCTGGAGGAGGATCTCCCCGAGGCGTTTTCTCGGCTCCACTCGTTGCTCCTGCCGGGGCCTAGTATTCGCGCAAGGCGGCCGAAGTCAATCGGCCCTCTCGGAGCGTACGCTCCCTTCCGTAGAATGCGCCCCGTGAAGAGAGCCCTCTGGGTGCTCCTCGCCGTGCTCCCGGCCTGCTGCCTGCCCCCGCGCACGGAGGACGCGTCGACGCCCGAACTCGCGTTCCAGACGTTCCGGGGGGCGCTCGCGCGCAAGGAGTTCGACCGGGCCTACGAGGTCCTCTCCGACCGCCTGCGCGGGCAGATCGGCGTGCACAGCCGCGCCGAGTTCATGGATTGGGGGGCCGTCGCCGGGCAGAAGGCGGTGGGCGCGATCCGCCGCGCCAAGGCGTGCGGCCCCGCGGAGCGGCTACCGGATGGCCGGATGCTCCTGAAGGTGCGCGTCCGCTGGCTCTTCTTCGGCAAGGACGTGCGCCTCCTCTTCGCGCCGGTCCCCGTGGTCCGCGTCTACTTCCAAGGGAGCGAAGGGGCGGCCGTCTACGAGCACCTGGACGGCCTCGAACTCGTCCTCGAGGACGGGATCATCGGCGTCCGCCTGCCGCCCGATGTGGAGAAGTACGTGAAGGAGGGGGTCGGAGGGGGCAGGCCGCGCGAGCTCCGGGCGGGCATCGAGTGGTTCCTGGACGATTACGAGATGGGACACGAGGAGCGCAGCGAATGACGCGTTCGGTCTATTTCTTCGAGCGGGGCAAGGCGGACGGCGACGCGAGGATGAAGCAGGTCCTCGGCGGCAAGGGGGCGAACCTCGCCGAGATGTGCCGGATCGGACTCCCGGTCCCCCCGGGGTTCACGATCGGCACCGCGGTCTGCGCCTCCTACCACGAGGGCGGCGGGCGGCTCCCCGACCCGGTGCGGAAGGAGGTCGACGAGCACCTCCGGAAGCTCGAGGAGGCGATGGGCCGCCGCCTCGGCGCCCCCGAAGCCCCCCTCTTCGTCTCGGTCCGGTCGGGCGCCGCGATCTCCATGCCCGGGATGATGGACACGGTCTTGAACCTCGGGCTCAACGACAAGACGCTCGAAGGCCTCGCCGGTTCCACGGGCAACCGCCGCTTCGCGCTCGACGCCTACCGCCGCCTGATCCACATGTTCGGCGACGTGGTGATGGGCGTCCCCCACGAGGAGTTCGAGGAGGCGCTCACCGACGTGAAGGCGCGGCGCCGCGCGGTGCTCGACACCGAGCTCGACGAGAAGGGGCTCGAGGACGTGGTCGCGCGCTACCGCGGGATCTACGAGAAGCACGTCGGCTCCCCGTTCCCGCAGGATCCGCGCGATCAGCTCGCCCGGGCCATCGAAGCCGTCTTCCGCTCCTGGAGCGCCGACCGCGCGAGGAAGTACCGCGAGATCCACGGGATCAAGGGCCTCCTCGGCACCGCGGTCAACGTGCAGGCGATGGTCTTCGGCAACCTCGGCACGACGAGCGGCACGGGCGTCTGCTTCACGCGCGACCCGAGCACGGGCGAGAACGTCTTCTATGGCGAGTACCTCGTGAACGCGCAGGGCGAGGACGTGGTCGCCGGCATCCGCACCCCCGAGCCGATCGCGCTCCTCCGGCAGGAGATGCCCGAGGTCTACCGCCAGCTCCTCTCGATCAAGGACACCCTCGAGCGCCACTACCGGGAGATGCAGGACCTCGAGTTCACGGTGCAGGACGGCGTCCTCTACATGCTCCAGACGCGCACGGGCAAGCGGACGGCGCAGGCGGCCGTGCGCATCGCGGTGGAGATGGCGGCGGAAGGCCTCATCGACGAGAGGGAGGCGCTCCGCCGCGTCGACCCGGCGCAACTCGACCGGCTCCTGCACCCGACGTTCGACCCCTCCGCGGAGAAGATCCTGCTCTCGCGGGGCGGGCTGCCGGCCTCCCCCGGCGCCGTGAGCGGCCGGATCGTCTTCACCGCGGACGAGGCCGAGACGTGGGCGAGCCGGGGCGAGAAGGTGATCCTCGTCCGGCGGGAGACGTCGCCCGAGGACATCGGCGGCATGCACGCCGCGCAGGGGATCCTGACCGCGCTCGGCGGGATGACGAGCCACGCCGCCGTGGTCGCGCGCGGCATGGGCAAGTGCTGCGTCGCGGGCTGCGGCGACGCGCAGATCGACGCCGCGAGGAAGACGCTCGCCTTCGCCGGGCGTGCGCTCCGCGAGGGCGACTGGATCTCGCTCGACGGCGCGACCGGCGAGGTGATGCTCGGCCAGGTGAAGACGACGGCGCCGAAGCCCGGGGAGCACTTCGGCCGGCTGATGGCGATGGCCGACCGGCACCGGCGGCTCCGCGTCCGCACGAACGCCGACACGCCGCACGACGCGAAGGTCGCGCGCGAATTCGGCGCCGAGGGGATCGGGCTCTGCCGCACCGAGCACATGTTCTTCGAGGAGACGCGGATCGCCGCGGTGCGCGAGATGATCCTCGCGGAGAGCCGCGAGGCCCGCGAGCGCGCGCTGGCGAAGCTGCTGCCGGAGCAGAGGAAGGACTTCCTCGGCATCTTCCGGGCGATGGACGGGCTGCCGGTGACGATCCGGCTCCTGGACCCGCCGCTCCACGAGTTCGTGCCGCACGACACGGAGACGCGGAGGAAGCTGGCCCAGGGGCTCGGGATCCCGCTCGAGCGCGTGGAGCAGCGCTGCAGGGAGCTCGAGGAGTTCAACCCGATGCTCGGGCACCGCGGGTGCCGCCTGATGATCACGTTCCCGGAGATCATCGAGATGCAGGGCAAGGCGATCGCGGAGGCGGCGTGCGACGCGGGGAAGGAGGGGGTCAAGGTGATCCCCGAGATCATGATCCCGCTCGTCGGCGCGCGAAAGGAGCTCGACTACTGCGTGGACCGGCTGCGCGCCGTGGTGGAGAGGACGCTCGCCGAGCGCGGCGCGAAGGTCGCCTTCCTCTTCGGCACGATGATCGAGGTGCCGCGGGCCGCGCTGCTCGCGAAGGACATCGCGGCGACGGCCGAGTTCTTCTCCTTCGGCACGAACGACCTCACGCAGATGACCTTCGCGTTCAGCCGCGACGACGCCGGCCGGTTCCTCGGCGACTACCTCCAGAAGGAGATCCTCGAGAAGGACCCCTTCCAGACGCTCGACACCGAGGGCGTGGGCCGGCTGGTCCGGATCGCGGTCGAGGAAGGGCGCGCCGCGCGCCCGAAGCTGAAGCTCGGGATCTGCGGCGAGCACGGCGGCGACCCCGCGTCGATCGCGTTCTGCCACGCGGCGGGGCTCGACTACGTCTCGTGTTCGCCCTTCCGCGTGCCGATCGCGCGCCTCGCGGCCGCGCGGGCCGCCATCGACTCGTGACGCAGCAGGGGGTCCGGGGGCGCCCCCGGACCCCCTGCTGCGTCACGAGTCGATGGCGGCCCGCGCGGCCGCGAGGCGCGCGATC
>DASUGR010000235.1:0-18181 GCA_036273915.1 Planctomycetota bacterium
ACATGGTCATGCTCCGGGAACGAACGTCTACTTCGGGCCGCGACGACGATGCGTCGTCAGGGCCGATTCGCGACGAGCGAGAGCGTCGTCGCGAGGCTGGCGCGCCTGGTCAGCCCGCAACCTCGGGCGTCCGCGAGGACATCGCGGTGCGCGAGAACGGGGGACGCGGCCGGCCGGAACATGATCGTGGCAGTATAGGCGCGAACGCCGGGGCGGCAACCGCAAACCCGGCAACCGGGCCCGCCCGCGCTCCTCCGCGCGAAAGACCGCGCGCTTCCCCCGCTCCCGTCGCCGCGCTCCGGGATCCGTCGGGTTTCCGCGACGAAGCGGTCCAGGAACGGCGCACCCGCCTCGCGGCGCAGGCGCGCGCCGCGCGCTTCCGCGAGCGCGAGAATCCGATAAGGGGGACAGGAGGTGCAACATGACGACGCTGACGATCGGGTCGGTCATGACCCCGGCGCCCCTCACCGTCTCCGAGGACGATTCCCTGGACCTCGCGCGCAAGCTGATGGTCCGGCATCGGATCCACCACGTGCCCGTGGTCCGCGGGAGGGAGGTCGTGGGCATGCTCACCGACCGCGACCTGCACCTGATCTCCTATCTCGCGAACGACCTGCTGCGCGAGGCCGATCTCGTCGCGGGCGACGCCTGCGTGCCCGACCCCTACACCGTCCCGCCCGAGACGCCGCTCGAGAAGGTGCTGCGCGACATGGGCGAGCGGCGCATCGGGTCCGCGCTGGTGGTCCGGAGCGGCCGCCTCGTCGGCATCTTCACGGCCCACGACGCGTGCACGCAGCTCGCGCACATGCTGGGCGCCATGACCGTGTTCGAGTGACGACGGCCGGGACGCGGCCGCAAGGGAGGCCGGCGGGTCGCCGCGCCGCCGCGGGGTCGCGTCGCCGCCGCGTGCCCGCTACGCCGGCTTCCGGAGCGTCATCGAGATGTTCGGGGCGAGGAGCCCGACCGTCAGCCCGAGGGGCGCGAGGATGCGCCCGAGCACGGACGCGACGGCGCACTTGAAGGGCGACGCGCCCATGCGGCGGCGCGCCCCGACGTACGCCCGGCCGCGGTCAAGGACGTCGAGGTTCCGGTAGCCGCGCCCGAAGCCGCAGCGCAGCTCCCAGGGCCAGAGGCCGCGCTGGATCGGCCCCTTCGCGACGAAGCGGTCGACCCACCGCGGCACCCAGTTCACGAGCCAGCGCCCCGAGTGGACCTCGCGCGGCGGGAACCGGCTCGCGGTCGCGGTGATGACGATGAGCCCGTTCGGCTTGAGCACGCGGTGAAGCTCGCGGAGGACGGGCGCGAGGATCGGGTGGTCGACGTACTCGAGCACGCTGTTGCAGGTGATGACGTCGAACGACGCGTCCGGCAACGGCAGCACCGAGGGCGTCCTGTCGTTGAGGAGGAAGCGCACCCTGCCGGAGACGCCGTAGCGCGCGGCGTTCACCTTCGCCACCTCGCTCAGCCGCGGGCTCACCTCGATCGCGGTCACGTCCGCGCCGAGGTGGGAGAGGACGATCGACGTCGCCCCCATGTTGTGACCGAACTCGAGGACCTTCTTCCCGTCGAGCGGCTCGGGGAGCAGCTCGTAGACGTGCCGGTCGTGCTCCCACTCGTACTCGACGTACCGGCCGAACCAGACGTCGTCCGGGTTCTTCGCGACCTCGCGCGCGATCTCGCGGAACCGCGCGTCGGCCGCCGGATCGACCACCCTCGGGGCTTCACGCGTCTGTGACATTCGCCCCTCGTATCGACCGGCCGCGGCCCGCCCGTTAGGCACCCCCCCCAGCCCCCCCCGGATGCCGCTCCGGAGGCTGGCGGCCCCCCCGCCGGGCGGGTAGGACTATGGCGTGGCCACGGTCCGGATCGACGACCCTCCCGGGATGAACGTCCTCGGGCTGTTCCTCGCGTCGGCGCTCCGGCGCAACCTCGTCGGCAAGGGCAAAGGGAGGGGGCTCCGGGGGACGCTCGCCGTCGAGGCGGACGGGATGCGGGCCGCGGTGCGGTTCGAGGAGGACGGCGCCACGGTGACCCGGCGGGAGGAGCCCGCCCGCGCGACGGTCGCCGGGCCCCTGCCGCTGCTCGTGAAGGCGGTCGTCCGCCCGACGCCCTTCCTGCTGCTCCGCCTCCGCGTGCGCGGCAGCCGCATCTTCGCGCTGCGGGCGCTCGGCCTCCTCAAGGCGTGACGACGGCCGCCCGCCGCCCGGCCGCGGCGAGGCGCAGGAACACGCCGAGGGCGAGCACCCACGCCACGACGAGGGCGCGCACGAAGTCCCGCGACCGCCACCCGAGCTCGTGGACCGGGACCGCCGTGCTCGACCCGTCGAGGAATCCCTTGAGGACGTGGTCCCGCACGAGGTTCTGGATCTCGGAGGACGCGAACATGCCCGCCGTCGTCGCCATGACCGTGAGGAGCGCGCTCACGCCCACGAGCGCGAGCACCGCGCCGCGCGCGCCGCGGCCGGCCGGCCCCCAGACCGCCCCGAGCGCGAGGCACAGGAACGGCATCGTGCCGGTGATGTGCCGCGGGCCCGTGGACCAGCCGCCGTCCCAGTAGAAGTAGGATGCGTTGAGCAAGAGGTAGTAGAGGCCGACCACGACGATGAGGATCGCCGTGCCCCGCTGCTCCTTCCGCGCGAGCATCCGGAGAAGGCCGAACGGCACGAGCAGGAGGAGCGGGCAGAGGAGGAGGATGCCGCGCCGCGGGCCCGCGAGGATCTCGCCGAGCACCGGGAGGGAGGGCGTCCCGATCCCCAGGAAACCCTGCTTCATGCCCGGGAACCCGCTCACCGACTGGTAGCCGAGGTGCCACGGGGCGCCGAACGCGACCTGGTTGTAGAGGAGGAGAGGCGCCGCGCACGCCGCGCCGGTCAGGAGCACGCACCGGACGAGCCTCGCCCGATCCCCGCCGGGCGCGAGGATGCGCGCGCCGTAGACGACGAGGAGGACCGCGGCGAGCGGCGCGACCGTGAACTCCGTGACGACCGCCCACGCGAGGCACGCGGTCCCCGCGGCCGCGAGGCGGACGTCGCGCCGCCCGTCGGGCTCGCCCCGCCGCAGCCGGCGCAGGCAATGGAAGCCGATCACGAGAAGCGCCGTCGCCGGCGCGTGGCCGACGAACGCGGTCGCCCAGCCGAACGCCGGCGTCGCCATGCCGTACGCGAGCGCTACGACGAGCGCGCCGCCGGCGCTGCCGAAGAGGTCGAGGGCGAGCAGGAACACGATCGCGACCGACAGGGCGGTGAGGAGGCCCGCGGTCGTGACGGTCGCGGCGTAGGCCGCCCAGTAGTACTGGGAGGAGGTCCCTGGGTCGCCGATCCCGGCGTTCCCGTAGAGCACGCGCGACACGAACGCGACGGCGGGAATGCCGAGGAAGCTGAGCCCCGGCGCCTTGTCGCAGTAGAAGCGCCCCTCGTGCTCCGCCTTGTCGATCGTGTGGGCGGCGTAGCGGTCGATCGAGACCTCGCCGTGCTTGACGAGGCTGAGGGTCAGGAACATCCGGCTCGAGACGTTGGCGTCGAGCGGCTCCTGCAGGAAGCACGCGTAGGAGAGGAAGCTCGCGAGGAAGAGCGCGCGCGCGATCCGCCGCTTGGCGGACTCTCCGGCTGCGAAAGTCCCAGGGGGTGCGGATGCCATCGTCAGGTTCCCGCGCGACGGGCGGGATCCTGTCCCGGGTTCCGCGAACCGTCAAGTCGGGGAACCGGTCCGGCGACGCGGCGAGTAAGGTGATGTCCATGCAAAGCGACGAAGGCCGGGCGCGGCGTCCGCGGGGGGTCCTCGGTTGAGGGAGGAGCTGGTCCGGATCTTCGGCGGGGTCCTTGAGGACGTGGCCGCGCACGCCTCCGACATGACCGAGAACGAGCCGCGGACGCCGGCCTTCGTGGTCGAGGCGACGCGCGCGGAGCAGGTGCCGGAGCTCCTGCGGCTCGCGACCGCGCGCGGCGTCCCGGTCACCCCCAAGGTCACCGGCCTGAACATCGGGGGCCTCGCGATCCCCGCCGAGGGCGGGATCGTCCTCGACCTGCGCCGGCTGGACCGCGTGGAGATCGACCGGGCCAACATGGTCGCGTGGATCGAGCCGGGCGTCTCGTGGAGAAAGCTCAAGGAGGAGGCGGGAAAGCACGGCCTCGTCCTCGGCTTCCCGCTCGCGCCGCCCGAGACGTCGGTCCTCGCCTGCGCGCTCATGGACGGCCTCTCCACGATGGCGCTCGCCCACGGGAGCTTCGGCGACTGGGTGCACGGGGTCGAGGCGTACCTGGCGGACGGCACGAAGGTGGTCACGGGCTCGGCGGCGATCAGCGGCCGCCCGCTCTCGCGCGGCCCGCTCCCCGACCTCACCGGGATGTTCCTCAACTGGTACGGGTCGACGGGCGTGGTCACGCGGCTCGCGATCGCGCTCTGGCCCCGCCGCGCGTTCCGCGCGCGCGAGATCCTCCCCTTCCGTTCGGTCGAGGACGCCGCCGCGTTCCTCCGCGCGGGCGCGCGCACCGGCCTCTTCGACGACCTCGGGGGGCTCTCGTGGCCCGCGGCGAAGTGGGCGTTCGGCCTCGACCGCCTGGGGCCGCGCGACCCGAACGAGCCGGAGCTCTACGTGATCGCGGACTACGGCGCGGACACGAAGGCGGAGATGAAGGTGAAGGAGGAGCGGCTCCGGGAGCTGGCCCCCGAAGCCCCCCCCATTCCGGTCGAGGAGCTGCTCGCCCTCGCGCCGGATCTCGAGCCGTTCGCGGAGCTGCCCGCCAGGCTCGGCTTCCTCATGGACCACGAGGGCAAGGGTCTCACGTGGATCGGCACGTTCGGCCCGATGGAGCGCCTCGAGGAGGGCGCGCGCAAGGGGATGAGGATCGTGGAGGGTTCCGGGAACCCGCCGCTCGTCGTGGTGCGCCCGATGAAGGGCGGGCACTACGCGGTTCTGCGGTTCATCTTCCGGTTCGACAAGCGGACCGAGACGGAGCGGGTGCGCGCGCTGATGGTCGAGCTCGGCCGCGCCCTGATGGAGCTCGGGTATGTACCGTATAAATGTCCGGCAACGCTCTACGGGGAGGTCGCCAAGCGGATGGACCCCGGCTTCCGCGCGCTCATGGAGCGGCTGCGGAAGGCGATGGACCCCGCGGGGATCCTCAACCCCGACCGGTGGAAGCTGCCGTAGGAATCGGGGGGGTTCCCGGCGGCCGCGGCCAGGGCGCGTCGTGGTAGCCTCTCGGGGTCGGCCGAAAGGGAGGGCGTTCATGAGCGGCAAGGTGGTCTGGCACGACCTCAACACGACGGATCCGGCCAAGGCGAAGAAGTTCTATGGCGAGCTCCTCGGCTGGGAGGTCCGCTCGCGCGAGATGGGCTCGACGACGCACGAGTTCCTCTACATGGGCGAGGAGGGGTTCGGCTGCCTCGCGGAGCTGGACAAGAAGAGCCAGGCGCCGCCGCACTGGCTCGCCTACGTGCACGTCGACGACCTCGACGCCGCGGTGACGCGCGCGCGCCGGCTCGGCGGCTCGGCGCCGGTGCCGCGGATGGCGATCACCGACAAGGACGCGTTCGCGATCCTCGTCGACCCGCTCGGCGCGGCTTTCGCCGCGTACACGACGGAGAACCCGCTGCCCCCCGGCTACCCGAAGCAGGGCCCGGGCCTCTTCTGCTGGGAGGAGCTCCTGACCACGGACCCGAAGCGGGCGCTCGGGTTCTACGGCGAGGTGTTCGGCTGGACGCACGAGACGATGCGGATGCCGATGGGCGAGTACCACGTCCTCAAGAGCGGCGACGCCGGGGTCGGCGGCATCGCGCACATGCCCGGCGGCGCGGCCGCGCCGCCGCACTGGATCTCGTACATCGCGACCGACGACGTGGACCGGACGGCGGCCAAGGCGGTGAAGCTCGGGGCGAAGCCTTGCGTGCCGCCGACCGACATCCCCAACATCGGGCGCTTCTCCATCCAGACCGACCCGCAGGGCGCGGTGTTCGCGCTCTACGCGCCGAAGCGCTGAAACCTCACGGTTCCGGAGGAAGAACATGAAGCGTTCGATAGTCCTGTTCGCTCTCGCGCTCTGCGCCGTCCTGGCGCGGGCGGAGGACAAGGTCGACATCAAGGCCAAGCACGCCGAGGGGGACGCCTGCGACGTGCGCACGACCATCACGATGAAGCTGTCGGGCACCGTCCAGGGACAGCCCATCTCGACCAAGCACGATGGCACCGAGGAGTACCGGGAGAAGACGGTCGAGGTGAAGGACGGGCAGCCGGCCCGGGCGGAGCGCACCTACAAGGCCAACAAGCAGACGTTGCAGCAGTCGATGGGCATGGCGCCGCCCCAGACGCAGTCGCAGGAGAATCCGATCGTCGGGAAGACCGTGACCCTCGTGCGCAAGGAGGGCAAGGTGCAGCTCGAGACGAGGCCCGAGGCGGGCGAGCTGGACGAGGGCGACCTCGATTTCTGCACCGACGACACGGAGGTGCTTCTCCCGGGCGAGCCCGTGGCCGTCGGCGGCCAATGGGAGGTCTCGAACGAGAAGCTCACGGCGGCGTTCGGCGCGACGGGCATGAAGGTGGCGAGCGCGAAGTGCACGCTCGAGGAGATCGCGGAACGCGACGGCACGAGGGTCGCCCGCATCAAGGTCGAGGTCGCGGTGAAGGGCGAGGAAGGCGGTGCGAAGATGGAGGGCGAGCTCTCGGGGCCGTTCCTCTTCGACCTCACGGCGGGCCGCCCCGTCTCGATCTCGCTCAAGGGCAAGATGAAGGTCGACATGGGCATGGCGGTCCTCGAAGGCCCCTTGGAGACGGAGACCAGCTACACGCCGGTCAAGTGACGTCTCGGCTCGCGACCTCGGTCGCGACGGTCCGGTGCGCGTGCGCGTCCGTCGATTCCCGGCCATGCCGGGCGCCCGGGCGGGGCATCGCCGTCTTCGTGCCCAGGGCGATAGAATCCCCGGCGTGCGCGAGATGCGAATCCGCAAGATCTCGGTCCGGCTGCCGGCCACGCTCCTCGCCACGGTCCTCGTCCTCGTCATCACGCTGACGGTCCTCTGGAACGTCGTGCTCGTCCACGACTACAACCGGATGAAGGCGCTCGCCGGCGGCGCGGCCTTCCACACGACCTTCATCATCCTCGGGAGCGCGCTGTTCCTCGCGATCACCGTGCTCTCGACCATCCTGGGCATCCGGCTCATGGCGAACCTGCGCTGGAGCCAGCGCCAGGCCAACTTCCTCGCCTCGGTCAGCCACGAGCTCAACAGCCCGTTGAGCTCGATCAAGCTCTTCACGCAGACGCTGCAGCGCGCGGGGCTCTCCGAAGGCGACCGCGCCCGTTTCACCGGGAAGATCCTCATGGACACCGAGCGGCTCTCGCGCATCGTCGCGAACATCGTGCGCGCCGCGGAGGTCGACCATCGCGGCGAGGACCTGACCGTGGCGCCGACGGAGGTCGACCTCATGGAGTACCTCCGGGGCTACGTGGACGACGCGCGCGCCATCCACGGGAGCGACCTCGAGCTGGGCCTCTCCGGCGACGAGGCGTGCGTCGAGATCGACCCGCTGATGTTCCGGCAGGTGCTCGACAACCTGGTCGACAACGCCGTACGGTATCGCGTGGAGACGCCGGCGCGCGTCGAGCTGCGCGTCGCGCGGGACGGCGACTGGACGGAGATCCAGGTCGTCGACGAGGGGATCGGCGTCGGCCCGGACCGGATCGAGCGCATCTTCGAGCGGTTCAACCGGCTGGAGGACGGGCACCCGGTGAAGGGGCGGCGGGGGTTGGGGATCGGCCTCTCGATCGTGCGCTCCATCGTGAAGGGCCACGGCGGCACCGTCGGCGCGCGAAGCGCCGGGCCCGGCAAGGGCACGACGGTCTGGATCCGGCTCCCGGAGGTCCGCCGCTCGGAGATCCCCGCGTGAGCCGGGTGCTCCTGGTCGAGGACGACGACAACCTGGCGGAGGGTCTCGCGTTCAACCTCAGGAACATCGGCTACGAGGTGGAGACGACCGGGAGCGGGGAGGCCGCGCTCGCCGCGACCGAGCGACGCTCGTTCGACCTCGTGCTCCTCGATGTGATGCTGCCGGGCATCGACGGCCTCGAGGTCGTGCGGAGGCTCCGGAAGGCGGGGAACCGGAAGCCGGTGCTGATGATCACGGCGAGGAACCGGGGCGACGACGCCATCGCGGGCCTCGATGCCGGCGCGGACGACTACATCGTGAAGCCGTTCGACCTCGACGAGGTCCTCGCCCGCATCCGCGGCGCGCTCCGCCGCGAGGTGTGGGCGCGGGGCGAGGCGGTGCCGAACGAGCCGGGGCCGCTCGTCTACGGCGCATGGACGATCGACTTCCCGAGCTTCGTCGCGACGGCCTCGGACGGGCGCGTGCAGCCGCTCACGGCGACCGAGGCGGCGATGCTCCGGCTCTTCGCCCGCAGGCCCGGCGAGGTGATCTCCCGCGAGACGTTCCTGCGCGAGGTCTGGGGGCGCACGGGGGCGATCGAGACGCGCACCGTGGACAACTTCGTGCGGAAGCTGCGCCGCGCGCTCGAGCCGGACCCGGCGAAGCCGCGCCACATCGTCTCGGTGCGCGCCGCGGGCTACAAGTTCGTCCCCTGAGCCGCGGCCGACTCCCGCGCGAAAGTTACACCGCGGAGACAAACGTTACGCGGTTGTGGGTTGCCGCGTCACGCCGGCAGCCGAGCATTGGATGGATTGGGTTCCGCAGTCGGCTACGTCGGATTCGGCGGTTTCGTCCCGCCCACCGAGGTCACGAACGCCGACCTCGAGCAGGTCGTCGACACCAGCGACGAGTGGATCCGGCGCCGGACGGGGATCCAGACCCGCCGCATCCTCGCGGAGGGCGAGACGATCCTCGGCATGGCCGTGCGCGCGGCGCACGGCGCGCTGGAGGACGCCCGGGTCGATCCCGCGCAGCTCGACGACATCCGGGTCGGCGTCAACACGTGGATGCGCTTCCCAAGCCTCGCCACGCAGATCCAGGAGGCGCTCGGCGCCACGCGCGCGTCGGCCGCCGACGTGTCCGCGGGGTGCGCCGGCTTCGTCTACGCCGTGGAGCAGGCGTACCACCGGATCCTCGTCGAGAAGGCCCGCTACGGACGCGACACGATCGCGCTCGTCGTCGGCGTGGACGGGCTCTCGCACATCACGGACTGGACCGACCGCCAGACGTGCGTGCTCCTCGGCGACGGCGCGGGGGCGGTCGTGCTCCGGCACGTCGCGGAGGGCGGCATCCTCGCGACGCACACGCACGCGGACGGCCGGTACGGCGACGTCCTCTGGTCGGACTTCGTCCTCGGCGGGCAGACCAACGGCAGCCCGAAGACGTTCACCCACGAGGCGACCGGCCCGCGCGCCTACCTCCACATGGACGGCAGGAAGGTGTTCGCCGCGGCGATCGAGACGATGGTCGGCGACGTCCTCCGCGTGATCGACAAGCACCGCGAATGCACGGGCGAGCGGATCGGCATCGAGGACATCGACTACGTCTACCCGCACCAGGCGAACCTCCGGATCCTCGAGATGGTGGCGAAGCGCCTCGGCGTCCCGCTCGAGAAGGTCTACACGGAGGGCGTCGTGCGCTACGGCAACACGTCCACCGCGTCGATCCCGCTCGGCTACTGGGAGAACCGCGCGACGAGGGGCGACGGCCGTCTCGAGGTCGACGTCGCTTTCGGCGCGGGTTTCGCCTCGGGCGCGATCCTCCGCCGCACGTGATCCGGGGGGGTTCCGGGGGCCGACCCGCGCCGCGATCGGAGAGCGCGGTCAGGCCGAAGCCTTGCCGAGCGGGCTCCTGCGGATCCTGAGGCCGCGACGGCGCAGCTCCTTCCGGTGCTCCGCGCCGAGGCCGAGGCGGTCGGGCGTCATCGTGCCGTGCGGCAGGCCGCGCTTCGCGAGCGCGTGCGCGATCGCCGCCGTCGGGTAGCCGGTCGTCTGCTCCATCGCCGTGAACCCCGTCTTCTCGTCGAATCGCTGCGCCATCCGGTAGCGCACGCCGCGCCCAGCGTCGTCGGTGACGTCCACCTGCAGCAGCGCGATGTCGCGGACGTCCCCGTGGTCGATGAGCGGGGTCACGACCGCGTGGAAGACGTCGCGGGGCGCGACGCGCGCGCGGCCGACCGCCACGGGCTCGAGCGACAGGAACCCGAGCTCGATCACGGGGCGGAGCTTCGCGAAGTGGCCCCTGTACCGGATCGTCTTGTACTCGTACGTCTCGAGCTTGCCCTCGTAGTCCATCGGCGCGAGGCTCGTGCCCCCCGAGGTGAGGAAGCACTCGAGCGGCCCCAGGTCCTTCGGCCCGCGGTAGGGCTCGACCTCGGTGAAGGCCTCGACGCGCACGAGCTTGCCGCCGCGGAGCATGAGCGCCTCTCCCGAGTACTCGTTCGTCAGCCCCTCGATCGAGAAGAGGAGGCTGTAGCCGAGCGGCCCCTTCGGGGGCACGGGGAGCCCGCCGACGCGGATCCGCACGTGGCGCGCGCCGGGCACCTCCGCCACCCCCATCGCGGCGAGCACGTTCGCGAGCCCCGGCGCGAGGCCGCAGTCGGGGACGACGGTGACGCCCTTCACCCGCGCCTCGCGCGCGTAGCTCACCTGGTCGTAGACGGTCTGCGTGTGGCCGCCGAGGTCGCACCAGCAGGCCTGCGCGCGGATCGACGCCCGCGACAGCATGTTGTTGAAGCGGTAGGGCAGCGCGGAGACGACGCAGTCGTGGCCGCGGAAGAGCTCGACCGCCTCGTCGCCCTCGAGCCGCGCCTCGACCGGCGCGACCTCGAGCCGCTTCGCGAGGCGCTTCAGCCGCTCGACGCCCGCCGCGAGGCGCGGGCCGTCGGCGTCGACGAGCGTGAGCGACTTCGCCTCGCCGCGCCGTGCGAGGTCGTAGGCGATCGCGAGCCCCTGCCGGCCCGCGCCGAGGACGGCGTACCGCATCGTCTTCCTTCCGCGCGCGGCGGCGGGCGCCGCGCAAACGAAGCCCGAGTATACGGGTCATGCCGCCGCGACGAAGGCGGTCCCCGCGAGCCGCGGGACGTGGCCGCCCGCATCGAGCGCCGCCGCGAGATCCACGTCGCCCGGAAACCCCCGGGCAATCAGCTCGCGGCCGGAGCCCGTCGCCGCGAGCGTCTCCGGAAGCCGTGTGCGGCTCGCCTCGAACGAGACGACCGCGGCCTCCGCCTCCGGGGACCGGGGTCCGGGAAGCCCGCGGAGGATCGCACCCGCCGCGATCCAGTCCTCGAGCGCGGGGCGGAGCGAGCCGTCCGGCCAGCGCTCGCCGGCGGGGCAGACGTTCCACGACGTGCCGAGGCGCCGCGCCGCATCCGCGACGGCCGCGGCGTTCCGCAGAGAGCCCGCGAGGACGACCGAGCGGAGGTCGCGCGCGGCGAGCGCGAGCGCGGCGCCGTTGGGCGACGGCAGCACGCAGCGGAGCCCAAAGGGCGCATCGAGGAAGGACGCCGGGGAGAGCGAGTACCGCCCGCTCCCGCGCGGCCGCGCGAGGACGGCGCCCTCCGCCGCGGCGAAGGCGGAGCCGCGACCGTCCTTCCACGGGAACGGGAGGATCTCCGCGCCGCGGCCCGCGGCGATCTCGGCGCACGTCGAGAACGACAGCACGTCGACGACGATGACGACGTCGGCCGGGGCGAGGGCGCGGAGCCCTTGCGGCCCCCACTCGCAGCGTGCGCGCGCGCCGGCCTGGTCGAACGTCATCGGGACATGGAAAAAGGGGGGGCCTGGCGGCCTGCCCCGGAGGACACGTCAGTCTAGCCGAGCAGGATTCTCGCCACGAGGGCCGTGCCAATGGGAATGGCGAGGTTGTCGAGCTTGCTGCCGGCGAGCGCCTCGAGGAGCGCGGCCGCGAAGCCGGCAGCCAACGCCACCGGCCACGGGACGAAGACGCAGGCCGCCAAGGAGGCAGTGGCGAGACAGGCTACGCTTCCGGCCAAGGAGACGCGGCCCCACCGGGGGGATCGCACGTGGGAGCCCACGAGCGCGGCGCAGGGGTCGCCGAGCACCAGCGCGAGGATCCCGACCGAGGCGGGGCCCGGGGGGAAGAGCGCCACGGCGAGCCCGCAGCCGCCGAAGTAGAGCGTCGACCCGTTGAGGCCCTGCATGTCCTTCTCGTCGAGGATCAGGCTCAGTTTCCGCCGGAACAGGTCCTGGAGGGCCGGCCACCGGGGCCTCAGCACGTCGAAGGCGAGGAGAAACGCGGTGATCCCCAGCAGGAGCCCGGCCGCCAGCGGCCTCGGGACGTCGAGCCCCCGGTACAAGAGGACGATCAATACGCCGCTCGCGTGCCAGATCTTGCGGGGGAGCATGCGGATCGGTGTTTTCCCTTCGTGGGGCGGGAGCCTACCATCCCTCGCCCCGCCGGGAACCACCGATGGCCCATTCCGCGCCCGATGTCACCTTTCTGCGCTCATGTATCGCACGGGGAACGCGGATCGCACCGAATCTGGTTCACAACTCATTGTAAATTAACGACTTAAGACGTTGGCCGGAAGTTTACTCGCCGGTCCGGAGTTTGCTCGTCTTATAGGGAGTGGGGATGCATAGAACGCGCGAGGTTTGGCAATGAGAGAAGAAAAGCAGCGCCGACTGGCGAAGCCGAAGAAGGCCCTTCCCCGCCGCATGCCCGCGCCCGCGGAATCCGAAGAGGCGCGCATGCACCAGATCACGTTCTGCGTGGGGTGCGAGGAGCCGATCCCCGTCCACGCGCTCGTGTGCTTCCGGTGCGGCACGAGGCAGCCGCACGGCGAGCGGGCCCTCCAAGTGGTCTTCTGCGAGAAGTGCGGCCGGGACTACCCTGCCCGGGCGATGGCCTGCTTCCACTGCGGCCACATCAACCCGAACCACCCGTACCTTCGCGGCCACTACGCCAGCTAGGAGCAGTCCACCTGGATTCGGCGCGGCCGAGAGGTCCGGGACCGGGCCGGAGCTGGCCTTTGGCCTTGGCTTTGTCTGAAAAGTCACCTGGATTCGACCGGCTGCGGCTGCGCCGGCCGGCGTCGCGCCTCCTCGCAGCACTTCTCCCGTCAGAGGCTGTGAATGAATCGAACCGGCGGGCGCGGAACGAGGTTGGCGGCCGATCGGAACCGGTGGGCGAACGCGCGCGGGGCCGGATGACGGGGCGGACGCCCACGCGGTCGCGAGGCGGTCGGCGGCGCGTGTAGTGCGCCGGAGGGCCGCCGAGCCGGGGTCGGGGCCTTCGCAGGCTTTTTTCGCTCGCCCTATCCGCCTCGCGCCCAGCTCCCGAGGAGCTCCACGCCTCGCATCATGTTGTGGGCGAGCGCGAACCAGAGGACGATGGCGGTCGCCTTGCCCGCGCCTCGCACGAGGAACTGGCGCAGCCCCCGGTTGCGCGCGATCGCGTTGACGCACTCGGCGGTGGCCGCGCGCTCCTTGTAGATCTCCTTCGCCTCCGCCGTCCCCATCCGCGCCCGCCACGCCGCCACGGCCTCGCTGTCGTCTGGCCTCGGCTGGTGCGGGTCGCGCGCCTCGTCCTTGGGCTTCTGCACCGGCGCGTAGACCGTCACGGGGGGCTCCTTGGCCGCGAGCTGCTCGATGTCCTTCCGGTTCGCGAAGCCGCCGTCCACGAGCACCTCCTCGGGGGCCTTGCCGCACCGCCGCTCGATCTGCTCGACCATCGGCACGACCTGACCCATGTCGCTCCCCGCGTTGCCCAGGTCCACGCCCACGACCACCTGCGTCTCCGTGTCCGTGGCGAGCTGCGCGTTGTACGCGGGTCGGAAGCCGCCATCGCCCATCTTCATCACGCGCGCCTCGGGATCGGTCGTCGAGACCCGCGCCTTCTCCTCCCGCTCGCCGACGGGCCTCTTCGACGCCACGTCGGGCCATTGCGCCAGAGCCGCCGCGACGCGCTCCTTCCGCTCCTTCGCGGCGCGCTCGCGGGCCGCCGCCTGCCGCCGATTCGTGCCCCCCGGATCCTCCTCCAGCTCCTTCCGCAGGGCCTTCACCTGCGCCTCCGCCTCCTCCAGACACTTGTCCAGAGACGTGTGCCTCCGGAACGACGCCGCCCCCGCGCTCGCGCGCACCCGGACCCCGTCTTGGGCCACCCGCTTCAGCGTCACCAGCCCCGCATCCATCAGCAACGCGACGCTCTGCGACAGGAGCCGGTCGACCACCTCCGGGTGGTCCACCCGGAAGTCCGAGAGCGTGTGGTGGTTGACCGAGACCCCGCCGCAGACCCACTGGAACGCGACGTGCTCCTCGCACAGCCGCTCCAGCGCCCGGGCGCTCCCCACCCCCTCGACGATCGCGTACAGCCAGAGGGCCACCAGGATGCGCGGGTCGATCGGCGTCCGGCCCGGCCGGCCCTCCACCGCGCGGATCTTCGCGTACACCTCCGAGAGGTCGAGGCTCTCGACGAACTCCCAGACCGCGCGGACCCGATGGTCCTCCGGGATCAGGGACTCGAGGCTCGCCGGCCGCCACGTGAACTGCCGGCGATCCGGCCGCTGGAAGCGCGGCGCCGCTTGCGGGGCTTCGTGCGTGGACATGCAAGCGGTCTACCGCCTGCGTCCGACGATTTTTTCACAGCCTCTCAGACAAATCCTAGCCGTCCGGCATTGCCTCCGGGGGAGCCCACTTCGATCCCGCGCGCTCGCCGGTTCTTTCGTCGAGGGGGGAAAAAGAGTGTGCCCGTCGGGCGCGTGCCGCTGCGCCGACGGGCACCGGAGGTAAGGAGGGTAGAGGGGTTTTTCTGTCACCCGCAGCCTTTTTTTTTCGCTGCGAGCACCCGAAAGCTAGCACCCCGCTAGGCGTGTCAAACCAATGAGACCAATAAAAACTTTTTCGAACCAATAGGTACGATTTCAGCGGGTTTTGGGGGACGAGAGGGGGTTTCGGGGGCGGGAGGCGGTCGCACGGGGGTTGTAGCGACGAGGACCGGAGAGAAAGCCGCTCCCCAAGCGGCTTTTTGGCTGTCGATGCCAGCCAAGGCTGCCTGGAAAGTCGGCCGTAAGGACCGGAGGCCGACGGCCCTAGATCGGGAGCAGGCGCACCGTCCACTGGACGACCGGAGCGGCCCGGTAGGCCTCGAGCAGCTCGGCCTTGGACCCCCAGGTCCGCTTCGGGAGACGGCGCCCCGTGACCGAGTCCTCGATCTTGTCGGTGACAAAGGGCCAAGGGGAGAGCCACCCGTCCTCGTAGGTCACGTCCTGGGGCAGGTTGACGCGCTCCTTCGGGTCGCAGAGGAGCCTCAGCGAGAGGGAATCGCAGTAGCGGACGAGGCGGACCCCCTCCTCCTCGGCCTCCGGCGTGATCCCGAGCCGCCAGGCGGCCTGGAGGTCGGCCTGCTCGGCGGCGAATCGCGCGCTGAACCGCGAGAAGTGGCGGCTCACGAGCAGCGCCTCGAGCGGCCCCGAGGCGCGCGCGATCGCCACCGAACGCCGCCACGCGGGCGTCGAGTGCCCCGTGTCGTGGTCGAACACGTGCGGCGGCCGGCCGTCCGGGAGCGGCTCCGGCTGGTCGTCCAAGAGCGGCCACCCGGCGTCGTGCAGCGCGACGGCGCGGATCATCGCCTCCCGCGGCTCCGGCACGTCCTTCAACGCGGCCGCGAGGCGGCCGGCGTGGAGCGCGTGCTCCGCCTGCGTGATCAGGAGGTCCCCGTCCGGGAGCGGGTGGCGGATCATCGCGACGGGCGGGGCGGTGAGGGCACCTGGACGGGAGGGCCGCCGCCGAAGCCCCCGAAGCCCCCCCGCATCTGTTCGCGCATGGTCTCGTCGAGGTAGGTCTTCGCGTCCGCAGCCGGCATGAACTCCTCGAGGGAGCGCTGCGCCTCCGCCCGAAGCGCGTCGAACTCCTCCCGGTAGATGCGCCCGCGATCCTCGCGGGTCGCGCCTTCCATCGCGCCGTTCTCGCGGAGCTTCCTGAAGACGTCCGGGATCTTCTTCCGGTAGGAGAGCACCGTCGACGCGACGGCGTCCTTCTGGCGCGCGTTCAGGGGCGCGATCTTGTTCTGCTTCACGAGCTCGTCGATCCCGTCGAGGATGCGGCTCTTCTGGTCCTCCTCGCTGTTGAGCTCGAGCGCCTTCCGCACCTTCTTCCGGAAGACGTCCATCTCGCCGGCGTCGAACTCCTCGCCCCCGGCGTCGGGCGCCGCTTCGCCTTCGGCATCGCCCGCGGGCCCGCCGACGGCCGGCGTCTCGGTGCCGCCGCCGCTCCTCGCGCCCTCCGCGGTGGCGCCCGTCGGCACGGCGGCGTGGCGCGCATCGTCCGCGGCCGCGGGCTCGATCCCCCGCATCGCCAGCGAGCGCTCCTGATCGCGCTCGAGCGCGTCGATCCGCGCCTTCAGGCGCGAGACCTCGCCGCTGTCGCTGCGGCCCGAGCCGGTCTGCGCCTTCAGATCGCCTTGCTGGACGAGGAGGTAGATGGCCAACGCCAGCGCGAGGGCGTTCGTGACGGCGAGGACCGGGACGATTTTCATGGGAGCCTCCGGAGGGTCACCTAACTCTAACCTCAGGGGCTCGCGCCGGGTTTCGGCAAAGGGCCGGGTCGCCCGCCAGGACCCGGGACATCGCCGCCCGGGCGGCGGGGGTGGCGCAGGCGTGGTCCAAGTAGAGGTCGACCTCCGCGCGGGCCTTCGGGAGCGGCTCCAGGCGGGCGCGCTCGAGGGCGTAGGTCCACCCCTCGGGCAGCCGGGCGGGCAGCGGCAGCCGGCCGGCGGCGGCGAGGAGGAGCCGGGACCGCAGCGTGTTGCCGGAGGTGGACTCGACGAGGTCGAGCGCGTCGCCCGCCGGCTCCCCGCGGGCGAGGAGGCGGAGCGCGAGGTCGCGGGCGCTCTCCGCGGTCGGCTCCTTCGCGAGCGACTCCCGGAAGAGGCGGAGGGCCTGCTCCTCGTCCCCGCGCCAGAGCGCGCAGCGGCCAAGGCCGTGGAGCGCGAGCGCGCGGTGTCGGGTCATGAGCCGCTCGTAGCGCTCCTGCGCGCGCGGGACGTCGCCGTACGCCTCGAGGTCGATCCACGCGAGCCGGAGGAGGACGACGGGATCCTCCGGATAGTCGAGCAGCGCGCGCTCGAGCCGCGCGCGCGCGCCGGCCCAATCGGAGCGGGTCGCATCCTCGTCGGCGGGGCCGATGAGGGACTGGGGGGCCGCCTCGGGGGGCGATTTGCAGGCGGCAAGCGCGAGAAGGAGCGCGAGGCGCGCGCGCATGGCGCCATGATAGGAGGCGGAGGGGTTCCGGGGGCGGCGGTTGTCCCTTGGGAGCCACCCCCCTAGAATGCCGGCATGAAGCTCGGGAAGCTCCTGCTCGGGATCGGGATCGCGCTCCTTGCCGCCTGCGGCGGCGACAAGGAGACCGCCAAAGGCCCCCTGAAAGTCGGGATCATCCTTCCGATGACCGGAGATACGTCCACCTACGGCAAGGAGTCCTGGAACGGCATCCAGCTGGCGGAGGAGGATCTCAAGAAGGAGGGCGTGGACTGGAAGCTGATCCTACGGGACGAGACATCCAAGAAGTCGGAGGCCGGCAACCAGGCGAAGCTCCTGATCGACAGCGAGAGGGTCGATGTGCTCATCGGCTCCGTAGCGTCCAGCAACACGATGCAGATCGCCGTGGAGGCCCGCGAGTCCGGGGTCCCCTTGATCACACCGGCAAGCACCAACGACCGCGTGACGATCGACGGCGGGCCCTACGTGAGCCGCATCTGCTTCAAGGACAGCTTCCAGGGCCCCGTCCTCGCGGAGTTCGCCCTCTCGAAGGGGTGGAAGAAAGCTGTCGCGGTGGTCGACAAGGCCCAGGCATATTCGGTGGGCCTGGCCGAGAATTTCACGAAGGCCATGAAGGCTGCGGGCGGGACCGTGGACTACGTCTACTACAACGCCCAGGACACCGATTTCGCGAGCACCGTCCTCAACGTCGCCGAGTTCAAGCCGCAGGTGATCTTCATCTCCGGCTACTACCCGCAGGCCGGGCCCATGATCAAGCAGGGCAAGGACGCGTGGAGCGGGATCCCCGTCATCGGCGGCGACGGACTCGACTCCCCCGACTTCATCTCGCTCCTCGGAGACACCAACGCGGAGATCTACTGCACCACCCACTTCGCGGCGGACGCGCCGGACCCGATGGTGCGGAGCTTCGCGGAGCGCTACGAGAAGCGTTTCGGCAAGAAGCCGGGCGCCATGGCGGCGCTCGGCTACGACGTGATGATCGTGCTGCATGATGCCGTCAAGCGGTGCCCGGACCCGCACAAGCC
>DASUGR010000236.1:0-13498 GCA_036273915.1 Planctomycetota bacterium
CCCGGGCGATCCGCGGGCCGTCGCCGCCGACCTCCACGAGCGCGTCGGGGTCGAGCGCGCCCGCGCCGCGCTTCACGACCTTCACGCGCGGGCGGTCGAGCGTCTCGGGGGCGGGCGCAGCCTGCACGACCGCCGTCTCGCCGGTCGTCAGCTCGACGACGGAGCCGACCGGGTAGATGCCGATCGCGCCCACGAACACCTTGACGAGCAACGGGTCGAGGTCCTTTCTCGCGAGCATCCTCGCGAGCGCATCGGGGGGGGCCAGGGGGGCCGGCGGCGCGGTGAGCGAGTCGTAGGCGTCCGCGATCGCGACGATCCGCGACACGAGGTGGGGGTCGTGGGGGATCCTCGGGAACCCGCTCCGGTCCGCGCCCGCGTGGTGCTCGTACGCGGCGATCGCCGCCTTGAGCATCCCCTCGTGGGTCGTGCCCTCCTCGAGCAGCATGCGCGCGCCGCGGGCGGGGTGGGCTCGCTCCTCCTCCTCGGCCGTGCCGCCTCCCGGCGCCGTCTTGCCGACGTCGTGGAAGAGCGCCGCGAGGCCGAGGTCGGCGAGCTGGCGGCGCGGGAGGCGCAGCCGCTGGCCGATGAGGATCGCGAGCACGCACGCGTTCAGGCTGTGGTGGAAGAGCTTCACGTCGAAGCTGCGGATCTGCGCCAGCGCGAGCACCGCCGACTCGTCCTCGAGGAAGCTGTCCACGACCCCCTGGACGGCCCGGCGCGCCCGGCGGAGCTTGGCGCGGTCGCGCAGCCCGTCGCACCGGAGCACCTCCTTGAAGGCGCGGAGCCCGCGCAGGTAGGCGCGCATCACGCTCTCGCGGCGCTCCTCGAGCAGCACCGGCTCGCGGTCGTCGGCGGCGAGCTTCTCCACGATGACCCCGCCGACGCTCTCGTTCGCGAGCGTCGCGGCGAGCCGGTCGGCCGGCTCGGGGCGCGTCACGTCCACGTCGAGGAAGGCGGCGACGAAGGCCTCGAGCTCCTCGGTCATGACCTCCTTCTGGAAGCGGACCTGCTCGATGCCGCGCTTGCTCCACTCCGACGCGAGGTAGCCGAGCGCGAGCGTGCCGCACTCGCGGCCCCGCATCGTCTCGCCGTTCACCAGGAGGCGCCGCCCGCGCGCCCCGACGCGCGCCTCGCCGTCCTCGGCCGCGGCCTGCCGGACCGCCTCCTGGAGGCCGCATACGGCGCCGGTGGTGGCGACGTGGCGCCGCCCGTAGAGCTGCATCAGCTTGAGCGTGCCGAAGAGGCCGGCGACGAGGCGCCGCGGGGCGAAGCCTTCGGTCACCGGAGGACCTCGCGCGCGCTCGCCTCGAAGCAGATGCGGTTGCGGCCCGATTCCTTGGCCGCATAGAGGCGATCGTCGGCGAGGCGGATGAGGGAGTCGGCGTCCTCGCATTCCGCAGGGCAGAAGGAGACGCCGCCGCTGACCCGGACGTTGAGCGGGGACCCGTCCCCCGGGTTGACGCGGAACTGGGCCACGCTCTCCCGGAACGACTCGAGCCGCGCGGCGAGCGACGGGAGGTCCTCGAGGTTGACGACGCAGAGGAACTCCTCGCCGCCGAACCGGCAGACGAACTCGCCCTCGGCCGCGTGGACGAACCGGCGCGCGTGGTCCGCCACCGAGACGAGGACGGAGTCGCCGACCGCGTGGCCGTGCTTGTCGTTGATGGACTTGAAGTGGTCGATGTCCATCAGGAAGACCGCGAACGGGGACGTGTTGCGGTCGCGCAGGCGCTGGTCGAGCTGCGCGTAGCAGTGGCGGCGGTTCGAGAGCCGCGTGAGCGGGTCGGTCTCGCTGAGCACGCGGATCTCGGCCGCGCGCTGGATGTTCGTGATCACCAGCGCGCCGAGGTTCGCGAGCGCCATGGAGACCGAGTGCGCCTTCTGCACGACGCGCTTCATGCCGCCCGCGGCGACGCAGCCGAGCGCCTTGCCGTGGTGGACGAGCGGGACGTAGAAGTCGAACTCGCGCCGGAAGGAGCGGTAGTTCTCGACGTTCGCGTGGTCCTCGTCGTCAAGTGCCTTGAAGTCGTCGGGCCGGAGGATGAGGCACTTCTGCGCCGCGTAGCCGATCGGCCCCTTCCCCATGTCGATCGTCATGCCCGGGTAGCACTCGCCCTCGTCCATCCCCATCTGGGCGATGTTCCTGAGCCGGTCCCCGTCCGCGACGAACGCGACGCCGAACTCGCACTCGAGGACGCGCTCGAAGGCGGAGAGGAGGCAGGCCCCGAGCGCCTCGATCGTGTCGACGGTGACGAACTTCTGCGTGACCTCGGGGAACCGGTCGAGCAGGTTCTGGAGGATCACCCGCTCGCGGGACAGCTGGAGCGAGCTCTCCTCCGGGCGGTCGTCGAAGTTGCCGCCGGGCTCCGACGCCCGGAGGCGCCGCAGCACGTCCTCGAGGTTCCCGAGGCGGGAGACGACGCGCTGCCGGTCGCGGACGGCCAAGAGCACCGCCACGATCGGTCCCAAGACCGCGGCGCCCACGAGCGCCCAAGTCGCCGTCCCGATATCCAGATGGGGCATGCACGCAATCCACGCCCGGGCGTCGATGCCTTCGGCCCGGGTCGTCCTCTTGGTATCGACCTTCGGGGGAAGACACCTTAGCGGTGTCAGGCGTCCCGTTTCGAGACGGCGGGAGATTCCGCGGATCCGTTGGCCGGGACGCCGGGGTCCTTGGCGCGGAGCATCGCGACCTTGATCTCGAGCCGGTCGAGGTCCTGGCTCGCGGGCCGGACCGGGCCGTCGCCCGCCGGCGGCCGGTCCTCGAACCGGAACGAGCCGCGCTCCCATCCGAGGATCTCGCTCAGGACCCGCACGACCTGCGCCTCCACCGCGAGCGCGACGACCTCCTCGGAGAGCACCTTCACGTCGACCAGCACGCGCCCGATCGGACGCCACTCGCGGTCCTGCCGCTGGACCCACAGCGCCGCATCCAGCTTGTCGCGCTTCACGAGCCCCTTCTCGACGAGCAGGTCCCCGAACTTCGGCGTGGTCGTGGCGTTGGCCCAGAGGACGCCGCCCTCCTCGAACGCGACCGTCGCCGTCGCGTAGGCGGTGAACACGACCACCGCGCCCGTGCCCCGGCCGCGGCTCACGAGCCGGAGCGCGGTCAGCAGCTCGCCGTGCTCGATCCTGCCGGACAGCTGGGTCACGGAAGCGTCATCCCGCACGAACCGTATCACCCCGGGAAGGCGCGCGCCTCGATGACCCGGCCGATCGTTTCAAGCCGGCACGATTCCGGGGGGGTCCGGGGGCCGGCGGGGCTTCCCCGGGGTTGACACGCCGCGCGCGAAGGGGACAGTGAGCCCCGCGGCCAGGACGGCCGGGAAGGCGAGGTTTCGATGAAGCGGACGTCATCGGCGCAGTGGAACGGCGATCTCAAGACGGGCAAGGGCGCGCTGTCGTCGGCGAGCGGGGTCCTCGCCAACACCCCCTACTCGTTCGCGGCGCGGTTCGAGAGCGGCGCCGGCACGAACCCCGAGGAGCTCCTCGCGGCGGCCCACGCGGGCTGCTTCACGATGGCGCTCGCGGCGGAGCTCGGCAAGGCCAGCCTCACGCCCAAGACGCTGAAGACGACGGCCACGATCTCGCTCGACAAGGGCGAAACGGGCTGGAGCGTGACCTCCTCGCACCTCGCGGTCACGGCGAGCGTGCCCGGCGCGTCGCCCGACGCGTTCCGGAAGGCGGCGAAGGCGGCGGAGACCGGCTGCCCGGTCTCGAGGCTCTTCAACACGAAGATCACCCTCGACGCCAAGCTGGAAGGGTGAGCGCGATCCGACGGGTCTACCGGGCGGATTCGAGGACGCGGACGCGCGGATCCGGCGGCGGCATGAGCGGCGAGCGCTCGAGGAGGTCGTTCGCGAGCGCGTCGCGGATGAGCACGCCCGCATTCGACGTGTTCTTCCCGCGGCGGAACGTCTCGAACCCGTCGCCGCCCGCCGCGAGGAAGCTGTTCGTCGCCACGCGGTACGTGCGCCCGTCCTCGAGCGGTTTCCCGCCCGCCTCGACCGCGACGACCCGGTAGGTTCCCCCGGTCCCCTCCACGTCCACGACGAGCCCGCTCCAGTCGAGGCGATACGGGCTCGTCGCGCCGGCGAAGTTCCGGTCGAGCAGCCCGCGGATCTCCTTCCCCGTGAGATCCATCGACACCACGTCGTTGTCGAAGGGCATCAGCCGGTAGCAGTCGGCGCGCGTCACGGGCCCCTTCTCGAGGTCCGCGCGGACGCCGCCGCGGTTCGTGAACCCGATCTCCGCCTTGCCGACGCTGCGGATCACGTCCGCCATCCAGTTGCCCGCGGTCCCGTCGTCGCGCCGCGCGGGGCCGAGGAGCTCGCCGACCACCTCCTTCAGCCGCGCGTCGAGGTCCTTCCCGTACTTCCCGATCACGTCCGTGACCGCCGGGTCGGCCGGCGCCGCACGCGGGTCGACCGGCAGCAGCCGGCCCTTCGCGTCGACGACCTTCCAGCCGTTCGGGTCCAGCGTGAGGTCGGCGCGCGCGAGCGAGAGGCTCTTCGCGTGCGTCTGGAGGACGAGCGTGCCGTTCACGCGGTCGTTGACCGGCGTGTGCGAGTGGCCGCCCGCGATGAGGGCGATGCCATCGACCTGCGCCGCGAGCTTCAGGTCGGCGTCGCGGCCGATGTGGGAGACGACGATGAAGAGGTCCGCCTCCACCTCCTTCATGATGGCGCGGGTGGCCTCGACGGGATCGGAGAAGCGGACGCCCTTCGTCGCGCCCGGCCCGGTGATGTGCGGCGTCTCGGTCGTGATGAGGCCGATCACCGCGATCCGGCACGGCACGCGCGGCGGCGCGAGGAGGACGTACGGCTTCACCTCGCGGACTCCCGACGCGTTCGCCGCGAGCACGGGGAACTTCGCCTGCCGCACGAGGCGCACGACGTTGCCGACGCCGTAGTCGAACTCGTGGTTGCCGAGCGCCATCGCGTCGTAGTCGAGCGTGTTCATCGCGGCGATCACGGCCTCGCCGCGCGTCTCGTTGCCGATCGGCGTCCCCTGGTAGATGTCGCCCGCGTCGAGCAGAAGGAAGTGCGCCCTCGCCTCGGCCGCCTCGCGCCGCGCGGCGCGGATCATGGTCGCCTCGTGCGCGTAGCCGCCCGCCTGCTGCGTCTGCAGGAACGGGCGCAGCGGCGAGGGCGGCAGCGGCTCCATCTGGCCGTGGAGGTCGTTCGTGAGCACGACCACGACGCGCTCGTTCCCCCCCGCGAAGGCGGGCGCCCCGAGGAGCAGGAGGAGAAGGTGCACGCGGAGGAGGGGCACGCCGGCAATGTACACCGGCCGGGGACCGCCCGCCGCCGCGAGCACGCGCATGCCCCGTGTCGCGCGTGCGGTGGCCCCCGGACCCCCTCCCGATCCGCCCGCGGACATGCGCCGGCGCGGCGGAGGCGATCGACGTTACCGCGACCCGCGGAGCACGGACGGCATCGGCGTGCGCGTGCAGAACCTCGACGGCTCCGGCGGCACGACGATGACCTCCACGGTGCGGGGGGCGTCCGTCGGGGCGGCGGCGCGCGTCAGGGTGACGGCGCCGGTCACCGGATGGCCGGGCAGCCCGACCGGGTGGCCCGGCAGGCGGACGGGGTGGCCGGGAAGGCTCACGGGCCCCTGGCGCGGGACCACCACCGCGTGCGCCGGAAGCTCGACCGGGTGGCCCGGCAGGTTCACGGGCGCCTCGGGCAGCGTCACGGCGTGCGCGGGCAGCTCGACCGGATGGCCCGGGAGCTCGACCGGATGCGCCGGCAGCCCCACGGGCGCCGCCGGCAGCGTCACCGGGTGGCCGGGCAGCCCGACCGGGTGCCCCGGCAGCGTTACCGGGTGGCCGGCGCCCGGCGCCCCGGCGATCGCCGCTTCGGAGACCGGCACGATCACGTCCTCGGGCGGCTGCTCCCCCGGCAGCGGGAAGCTCAGCCGGCCGCCTTCGACAAGGTCGAACTCGTGCCGCTCGCCGGCGATCCGGAAAGACACCGTCTCTCGGCCGTCCGGCTTCACGTGCACGGCGACCTCGCAGAAGCGGCAAAGGTAGTCGGCCGCGCCGGCGACCGCGCCCTCGACGCGGGCCATGCCGTGCGCGCAGGCGGGACAGGGTCGCTCGGGTTCCGCGGACACGGCAGCGACCGAGGAAAGGAAACACGAAACGAGAAGGATGGCTCCCGAGCGACCCACACTCTCCCTTTTGCACGGGGCGTGCCTTTCCGGAACCCCGATGGGGAGGGGCTCCGGGGAGGGGGAGGGGTGTCCACTCGGGAGGAATCCTGTCCCCTCGGGTTCAGATACGCTGGCCGTGATGCCGCGGGTCTCCGTCCTGATCCCCGTCCACGACGCGGGGCCCTTCCTCAATGCCGCGCTTGGGTCGGTGGCCCGGCAGACCTTCCGGGACTTCGAGGCGCTGCTCCTCGACGACGGCTCGACGGACGGCTCGGCGGGAGTCCTCGCGGAGGCCGCCCGGTGCGACCCCCGCTTCCGCGTGCTCTCCCCGGGGCGCGTGGGCCTCGTCCGGGCGCTCAACCTGCTCCGGGAGGCCGCGCGCGCGCCGCTGCTCGCGCGCTTCGACGCCGACGACGTGATGCACCCGCGCCGGCTCGAGCTGCAGGTCGAGTACCTGGAGGTGAACCCCGGCATCGGCGCCGTCGCGAGCCTCGTCCGCCACTTCCCGCGGCGCGAGGTCCGCGGGGGCAACCTGCGCTACGAGGCCTGGCTCAACGCGCTCGTCACGCCGGAGGAGATCGAGCGGGACCTCCTCGTCGAGTCGCCCCTGCCGCATCCGAGCGTGACGATGCGGGCCCTTCTCTTCGACCGCGTCGGCGGCTACCGCGACGTCGGCCACCCGGAGGACTACGATCTCTGGCTTCGCGCGTGGGGCGCGGGGTTCCGGTTCGGCAAGGTCCCGCGCGTGCTGCACGCGTGGCGCGATCATCCGCGCCGGCTCACCCGCACGCATCCCCGGTGCGGCGTGGAGGCGTTCCTCCGCGCGAAGGCGGAGGCGCTCCTCTCCGGGCCGCTCGCGGGCGTGCGGCCCTACGTCGTCTGGGGCGCGGGCATGTTCGGACGGAGACTCGCGCGGCTGCTGCTCCGGGCGGGGCGTCCCCCCGCGGCCCTCCTGGACATCGACCGGAAGAAGATCGGCCGCACGCGCCACGGCCGGCCGATCGTGCCGCCGGAGGCGTTCCGCCCCGGCTCGGCGCTCGTCCTCGGCGCGGTGGGGGCGGCGGGAGCCCGGGAGCTGATCCGGAAAAGGCTCCGCGGGATGGGCCTCGTCGAGACCCGCGACTTCTGGATGGTGGCGTAGCGCTTCGGCACCGGCCGGCGCCGCTAGCCGCCGCCCTGTTCGAGGGCGCGCGCTTCCTCTTCCGCGCGCTTCTGGCGCTCCTCGTCCTCGCGGGCGCGCTCGGCGATCTCGTCCTCGTGGCCGCCGATGTGCGCCTCGTCGCGGCGGGCGCGACGCACCAGCCGCGCGTGCTCCCGCAGCCCCTCGGCCTGCGCCGGGTGCTCGAGCGCGAGCGCGTCGAGCCGCGCCGCGTCGTCCTCGGTCCCCCAGTTCGCGATCGACGGGAGGATCGCCGCGATGTCGTCGTCCTGCGGGTTCCGGAGGACGCGGCGGGCGGACTCGCGCGCGAGCGAGCACTCGCGGCCGCGCTCGCTCACCGTGCGGATCGCGATCGAGCGCTGCCTCGGGTCGGACGTGCTGTCGAAGATCTGCATCGCCGTGCCGACGAGGATGTCGTTGTCGACGACGTAGGTCTTCATGATGTCGAACGCGCGCTCGCGGTTCTCCGCGGAGGGCGAGTTCAGCGCCTTGTCCACGGCCCAGACGGAGGCTTGGGCGGGGTCGTGGAACGGCTTCGACATCGCCTCGAGCAGCGTCATCTGCTCGCCCTCGTTCTTCGCACGGTAGTACTCCTCCGCGATCATCCTCGTCGCCTCGGGATGCGCGACGATGCGGAGGATCGGGAGCACGACGTCGCGCATGGCGAGGTCGTCCGACTCGATGCCGTACTTGCGGATCGTGTCGAGCAGGTCCTTCGTCAGCTTGCCGTTGGCGAGGACGTTGTCCATGTCCTCGCACACCTTCTGCCGGAAGTAGAGGGCGCTTCCCGTGTTGCCCTCGGCGAGCGTGCGCTCGAGCTCGCGCAGCGCGGCGTGCTCGTCGATGCGCGTCGGCGTCTCCGCGGGATCGCCGAGCGGGCTCTTCTTCTTCTCGGCGACGGGCACCTGCTTCTTCGCCTCGGGCGTGCGGACCTTGGGCGCGTCGCCGCCCTTCACGAGCAGCAGGATCAGGGCGCCGATGGCGGCGCACACGGCCGCCGGCAGGAGGTACTTGCGCATCCGTCCCATTGTAGGGCCGGCTGCGCGGGAGGGATGGGGGCGCGTCCCGAATCCGGACGGTCGGCTTCGCGACGGGGTTCAGGGGGCCGCGCGCCGCCGTCGATAGCCCCTTCGTCCCCTCAGCGTGCGGAAGCATCCATGGCGTCCAAGGACCGTCGAAACGCGCCCGCGAAGCGCCCGATTGCGAAGAAGAGCAACCGGCGCGAGCGCGACCGCCTTGCCGAGGAGTACCTGCCGCTCGTCCGGCACGTCGTCGCGCGCATCGCGATGAACCTCCCGTCCCACGTCGACAGCGACGAGCTCTTCCAGGTCGGGTCCGTGGGGCTCGTGAACGCCTCCCGCTCGTTCGACGAGAACCGCGGCGTCGCCTTCAAGACCTACGCGTTCGCGCTCATCCGCGGCGCGATCCTCGACGAGCTGCGGCGGCTCGACGTCGTCCCCCGCAGCACGCGGGAGAAGATCCGTGCCATGGATGCGGCCGCCGCGAAGCTGGCCCACCAGCTCGACCGCCCGGCGGCGCCCGCGGAGCTCGCACAGGTGCTCGGCACGACGGAGTCGAACGTCTTCGACCTGATCCGCGCGGCGCGCACGGTGGCGATGCTCTCGCTCGACGACGGCACGTCGTCGCCGGAGGCGCTCCTCGTGCGGGACATCCTGCCGTGCCCGAACACGGTGGACCCGAGCGATGCGGCCGCCGAGGCGGAGCTGATCGACGCGGTCGCCGTGCGGATCGGCGCGCTCCCGGAGGCGGAACGCCGCGTGGTCACGATGTACTACCGCGAGGGGCTCCTGCTGCGCGAGATCGGCGAGGTCCTGGGCGTGACGGAGTCGCGCGTGTCGCAGATCCACTCGCGCGCGCTGGCCCGCCTGCAGGAAATGCTCAGGCGCGACGACGACGACTGATTCGTCGGCTACCGGCCGGCGCGGAGGTCGCCGTCGAGCAGCGCGAACGCGGTCTCCATGCGCGCGATGTCCGTGTCCAGCTCGCCGTTCGCGAGGCGGCGGCGGACCTCGTCCACGAGCTTTCGGCGCACGGTGGGGGGAATATCGGCGCCGGTCTGCAGCCGGACCGGGGCCTCCGGAGCGGGGCGGCCATCTCGAAACTCGGTCATCCGGCTCCATTTTCGGCCGCGCCCGGCAGGTGTTAAGCGGGGGGGGCTGGGGGGGTGTCGCGGACGGGGGCGGCCCCCGGACCCCCCCCTTTTCCGCCTCAGATCCGGCCGCCGCCGTTGAGCGAGGCGTAGGAGAGCTGGCAGAGGCGCGCATAGAGGCCGCCCTTCTTGAGCAGTTCCTCGTGCGTGCCCTCCTCGAGGAGCCGGCCGTGGTGGAGGCAGAGGATCCGGTTCGCCTCCCGGACCGTCGAGAGCCGGTGCGCGACCACGATCGCCGTCCTCCCCTTGAGCAGCTTCGGGAGCGCGTCCTGGATGAGGCTCTCCGTCTCCGTGTCGATCGACGAGGTGGCCTCGTCGAGCACCAGGATGTCGGGGTCGCTCGCGAGCGCGCGCGCGAACGCGAGCAGCTGCTTCTGGCCGACGCTCAGGTTGCCGCCGCGCTCGCGGATGTCGGCCCCGTACCCGCCGTCGAGCCTGCCCAGGAACTCCGCGTGCACGGTCGCGCACGCGCGGTCGAGGTCCTCCTTCGTGAGGCGCGCGTTGCCGAGGCGCAGGTTGTCCTCGACCGTGCCCGCGAAGAGGAACACGTCCTGCATCACGACCGCGATGCGGGAGCGGAGCGCGTGGCGCGCGTAGTCCTTGACGTCCCTCCCGTCGACGAGGACGCTGCCCTGCTGCGGGTCCCAGAGGCGCGAGAGCAGCGCGAGGATCGACGTCTTGCCGGCGCCGGTCGGCCCGACGATCGCCACCGTCTCGCCCTTCCGCACCCTGAACGAGATCCCCCGCAGCACCTGCTCGCCCTCGATGTAGGAGAAGTGGACGTCCCTGAACTCCACGTCGCCCTCGAGGCGCGCGGGCGCGAGCGCGCCCGGCGCGTCGGCCGTCTCCGGCGCCTGGTCGAGGATCGAGAACACGCGCTCGCCGGCCGCGACCGCCGCGAGGAGCACGTTGAACCGGTCGCTCATCTCGCGGATCGGGCCGAAGAAGATCTGGAGCGAGATCCAGAAGTAGGTCAGCTCGCCGACGGAGAGCCGCAGGTGGCCGGCCTCGTTCGCCGCCAGCACGAGCACTGCGGCGAGCGCGCACGTCGCGGCGGAGTCGACGATGGGCCAGAAGAGCGAGAAGTTGAGGATCGCCTTGAAGTTCGCGTCGCGGAAGGCGATGTTTCGCCGGTCGAACCGCTCCTCCATCATCGCCTCGCGCCGGAAGAGGCGGGTCACCGGGATCCCGGTGAAGGCCTCCTGCTGGAAGCCGTTGAGGCTGGAGAGGCGGGCGCGCGTCTCCCGGTAGGCGAGCCGCATCCGCTTGCCGAACCAGAGCGAGATCCCGACGACCGTCGGCAGCGCGGCCAGCGCCACGAGCGCCATCGTCGTGTTGAGCCAGAAGAGCACGGGCACGAGGACGATGAGGACGAGGACGTCGTGGAAGATCGCCACGATCCCCGACGAGAAGACCTCGGCGAGCGCCTCGACGTCGTTCGTGACCCGCGTGACGAGCGTGCCGACCGGCGTCTTGTCGAAGAAGCGGACCGGGAGCTTGTGGATGTGGCGGAAGAGCCGGGTCCGCACGTCGGCGATCACGCGCTGGCCGGTGAGGATCGTGATCTGGATCCGCAGGAAGTCCACGAGCGCATAGAGCCCCATGAGCAGCCCGAACGTGGCGACCCAGCCAACGAGCGCGCCGGCGTCGCGGTGCGACATGGCGTCGACCGCGCGCGCGAACGCCCCGGGTGCGCCGACCTTCACGCCGGCGAGGAGGACGAGGACGCCGATCGAGCCGTAGAAGAGGCGCCGGTGGGGCACGATGAGCCGGAGGAGGCGGAGCACCGTCCTCCAGTCGCCGCGCTGGAGATCCTCGGGGGGCGGCTCGACGTCCCTCACGGCTCGATCGCCTCGATCTCCGCCTCGAGCGCCTGCGCCCGCGCGAGGCGCGCGTAGGGCCCGTCGCGCCGGAGCAGTTCCGCGTGCGTCCCCTGCTCTTCGACCCTGCCGTCGCGCAGCACGACGATCAGGTCCGCGTCCTTCACCGCCGAGACGCGGTGCGCGACGACGAAGGCCGTCCGCCCGGCGCGGACCCGGCGCAGGTTCTCGAGGATCGCCGCCTCGGTCGCGGCATCGACGGCCGACAGCGCGTCGTCGAGGATCAGGACCCGCGCGTCGGCCACGAGCGCCCGCGCGAGCGCCGCGCGCTGCTTCTGCCCGCCGGAGAGCGTGATCCCGCGCTCCCCGACGCGCGTCTCGAGCCCCTGCGGGAAGCCCTCGATGTCGCCCAGGAGGTGCGCGTCCCCGACCGCCGCCTCCACCACGTCCGGGGGCGCGTCGTGGCGGCCGAACGCCACGTTCTCGCGCACGGTCGCGGAGAAGAGAAACGCCTCCTGCGGAACCACCGCGATCGCCCCGCGGAGGGTCTTCAGCGAGAGGTCGAGCACGTCGGCGCCGTCGAGGAACACGGTCCCGGGCGGCGGGTCGAAAAGGCGCGGCAGGAGCGAGACGAGCGTGGACTTGCCGCTCCCCGTGGGCCCGACGATCCCGACCGTCGTGCCCGCGGGCACCCGGAGCGAGATGTCCGAGAGCACGGGCGAGCCCCCGTAGGCGAACGTGAGGTGGGAGATCGCGATCTCGCCGCGGGCGGACGCCGGAGCCCCCCCGCGGTCCTCCTCTTCCCCGGCCCCCATCACCTCCTGGAGCCGATCGACGCCCGCGGCGCCCCGCTGGACGAGCGAGATGATGTAGCCGATCGCCATCATCGGCCAGATGAGGCTCTGCTGCAGGTAGTTGAAGATCAAGAGGCTCGAGATGTCGAACGTCCCGTCGATCACCATCCGGCCGCCGACGAGGAGGATCACGAGCGCGCCGCCGGCGCCCATGACCGTGATCGAGAGCGTGGTGACGCCGCGCACCCGCGCGAGCCGGAGGTTCGCGGCGAGGTAGTCCTGGCCGAGCTTGTCGAGGTCCGAGAACTCCCGTTCTTCGATTGCGAACGTCTTGACGACGCGCGCGCCGGCGAACGACTCCTGCGAGCGCGCGGCGATCTCCGCGAGCTTGTCCTGCACGGCGCGCGACGCCACGTGCATCCTCGGCGCGAAGAGCACGAGGGCGACCGAGATGCCGAGGAGCGGCACGAGGGTCCAGAGCGCGATCCTCGGGCTCAGGACGAGCATGACCACGAACGCGATCCCGAAGCTCAGCAGCGCGTCGAGGAGCCACATGATGGCGGGCCCGACCGCCATCCGCGCGGCCTCCACGTCCGACGTGGCCCGCGAGATCAGGTCGCCCGTGCGGAAGCGGCCCAGGAAGGAGAGGGGGAGCCGCTGGAGATGCCGGAAGAGGTCCGCGCGGAGATCCGACTCCGCCCGGCGCGACGTCTCGATGAGCAGCTTCCGCTTGACGAACGAGAAGACGCCGCTGACGGCCTCCGACGCGAGGGCGAGGAGCGCGAAGAGCGCGACCTTGTCCAGGTGGATCGGGACCTTCCGGTCGAGGGAGCCCGTGATCGCCTGGATGGCGGACTTCAGGAGGAAGGGCGTGCCGGCGTTGCTTAAGGCGTTGGACACGAGCAGCGCGAGGAGCCCGAGGACCATCGTCCGCCGGTAGGGGGGCAGGTAACGGAGGACCAGACGCCAGCGCCGGAACACGGGGAACGGCGTATTCTACGCGTGCCCATGAGGGAGCGCCGCTTCGGGAGAAAGGAGCTCTACGCGGGAAGCCGTTTCCTCGCGCCGCTCTCCGAGGAGGCGCTCCACGAGGCGGGGCAGGCCGCAGGCCTCCACGAGGGGGCCACGCTTCAGGACCTCGCGGCCGGGAACGGCTGCGCGACGATCTATCTCGCGGAGGCGTTCCACCTCTACGCGCGCGGGTTCGAGGGGGATCCCGAGCTCCTCGAGGTCGCGCAGGAGAACGCGCGCAAGAGCCCCGCGCGCCAGCGGATCCGCTTCACGCCGCCCGAGCCCCTCGGGCCCGTTGACTTCGTGGCGTCGCTCCGGGTTCCCGTCGCCCTGCCGCCGCTGCGGCCGGGGGGGCGGATCCTCGTGGGCCGCTACGTGGCGCCGG